>CANDFO010000076.1 GCA_947384055.1 uncultured Flavonifractor sp. | reverse complement strand
CAGTATCTACACCCACAACGAGGCTTTGAAGCATCAGCTTTTGGAGCTGTGCCAGTCCCACCCGGAGCAGGTGCGCCAGACCGCCGCTAACGCCTGGGGCGGGCTGACCTTTGAGCTGCCGAAGAAGTGGCTGAAGGTGACGCCGCCCCGCGTCCTCTCCCCGGCGCAGAGGGCTGTGCTGGACAGGATGAACCAGAACAAGCAGACCCCCCTGATTCCTAACAATCATTGACAGGGCCGCGCTTGGCAGGTTATAATTGTTTCGTAGGAAGTAACCGCATCGTATCGAAGGGAGGAACCACTATGAAGCGAATATTTGCCAGCGCGGACGAATTTATCAGGCGGAGCGACTGGAAGGATTTGGCTATTATCAAGTTCTGTCTGTTTTCCATCGGTCTGCTGGTGGGTCTGCAAATAACGGAGAAGTGCAAGAAGGGTGTGCGGATTGCCGCTTCGGTGGTGTTTACCCTCACATATATTCCCCTGATGGTCAAGTATTTGGGGATTCTCACAGGAAAAGGCGAAAAAGCCTGACCACACAATTTATAAGGCCCGGAGGGGAACAGTCTGACCGCTGTTCCCCTCCGGGCTTTTCTATTCTGAAATAAGGAGGTTTTCATGGCAAGCAAACTACAATTTATATCCGAGCTGGCAAGCCACACCGCCCAAACCGTCACGCGGGATGTGGATGGCTGGAAGCGGTATTTAACTACCGCAAGCCGTCTCTATAAATACCGTTTTGATGAACAGCTTTTGATCTACGCCCAGCGCCCGGATGCCACCGCCTGCGCCAGCATGGAGCTGTGGAATGAAACCATGCGGCGGTGGGTGAAACCCCGCTCCAAGGGCATCGCCCTCATTCGGAAGGACAAGCGGGGCAAGCCCCAATTGGAGTATGTCTTTGACGTAGCCGACACCCGCCCTGTCCGTGGGGCGCGTGAGCTGCATCTGTGGGAAATGACGGCAGAGAAATCCGGCTCTGTTGCGGCGGCATTGGAACGGCAGTACGGCCCCACAGAGGAACATGATATTGGTTGGGTGCTTATGGAGCAGGTCAGCCGCGCCGTAGGCGGAGCCTACCGGGACCACCTGGAGGACCTGCGCTATGACACACGGGACAGCTTTTTGGAGGAATTGGACGATCTCAATCTGGAGGTGCGCTATAAAAACCTCCTGACCGCCAGCGTCCAGTACGCCATCCTGACCCGCTGTGGCCTGGACCCCAGCGAGTATTTGGAGGATGAGGACCTTGCGGGCATTACCGAGTTCTCCACCCCCGCCGTCCTGCACCACCTGGGCCGCGCTGCCAGCCAGGTGTCCATGGACCTTCTCAACGAAATTGGCCGCGCCGTCAAAACCTATGACCGGGAACAGGCGAAAAATAAAGAAAAAAATATTGAAAAACCTCTTGCAAAATCGCCCGTGATGGACTATACTAAGGTCAAGGAAGAATTTAACACTGTAAAGCGCGAAAGTGAAGAAAGGAGCGTTACCCATGACGATGGAACTGACTTACAAGCAGGCGGGCGATTACCTGATTCCCGACCTGGAAGTGGACGGAGCGGAGGACCTGGAGGAAATGCCCCTGGGCAAGTACGGGATGCTGAGGGAGACGTTCCTGGAGGAACGCCACCCAGGGACGCACACCTCCATGTTGCTGACGGGGCGGCTGTACCCCCACCTGCGGGAGATCGACCGGCAGGCACGGGAGCAGGTGGACCGGATGGTGGCCGACTTGAAGAAGCAGAACGGCGTGGACGAGGCGATGAAGGCCCGCGATCAGATGGGATGGGTCCAGGCGGTGAACAGCTTCACGGAGCAGGCGGAGGAAATGGTCCTGGCGGAGATCGTTTACAAGTAAATTCAGAGGATGAACAAGCGGCGGGCGGACAGCCCGCCGCTTCTGCGTCTGCGGAGGAACCGCTCGCCCCTGCGGAGCCGGACCTTTCGCTGTTCTCCCTGTTCCCCACGGTAGAGGAACAGATTGAGAATATCGCCCAGGCACAGGCGGAGGAAAATAAGCAGACCACAAAACGTTCCCCGCCTGCCCGCAGAGGGGCGAGACGTACTGCGCCCAAGACCCCGGACGCGCCCGAAGGGGAGCTTACGGCTGCGGCCCGCGACTTGGCAAAGAAAATGCAGCCGGATATGCGGGAAAATCACGATGGGCAGTTATCCTTTGATCTCTTTGGCACCCCCGCGCCGGAGCCGTCCCCCTTGCCGCCGCCTGTTTCAACACCCCGGAAACCTGTGGTGGTGGAGACGATTCTTTCTCCTGATCTGGAACAAGAAAAACAGCAGCGGATAGCCGCAGAGGAAAAGGAAGCCGCCCAGCGGTATGACCTGGGCTATGGGCACATGGGCAACGGCCTGACGGTCTGGAACCGTCTGGAAGAAGAACACGGCGACTATAAGACGGTGGCCCATATTGCCCCGGATCGTACAGTTACCTTCTATGACCCGGATATGCCGGAGGTAGTCAAAGCGCAGATTCGGAAAATCGCCATGACCACGGAAATGAGCGTATCTGCCACCCAGGATACGCCGGTATTCTCTGTGCCGCCTCAAGCGCCGGAGCAGGAGCAAACAAAGGGAGCAGATTACTTTGACAGTTATGCCGCTGTCAAGGAAGCCTACCCGGACAGCATTGTGTTGTATCAGATGGGGGACTTCTACGAAATGTATGGTGAGGACGCGAAAACTGCCGCCTCACTGTTGAACCTCCCTCTGTCCACCCGCTTCATGGATGCTGAACGTGTGGCAGTATGCGATTTCCCCACCCGGAACCTAAACGACCAGCTCCTGGGAAAACTCCGGGATACACACGCTGTTACGATCACGCTCTATGACCCGAACCAAAAACAGCACATGGCCCACATGATGCAGGCCATAAACACCCCGGCGAAGGAAGCCCCAGAAGCTCCCGCACCGGAAAGCAGCTTAGAAGGCAAACCGACTGTTCGGGAACTGCACGATCATTATATGCCCATTGTCAAAAATCTGGTGCTGAATGATGTGGCATATCAAAATGCCTGCGCCAATTCTGACCGGGAGAGCGCCTATCTGGAAGGTAGGGCGGCAGTCGAGCGGGCGGCACGGACCCTCGCTGATGATATGACGTTTCTCCGCTTGTACTCTGACCACACCGCCTTTCACAACCGGCTGCATCGGGAGGTCATAGACGAAACCTATCCCATGCTCTCCCAGCCCCAGCAGGAGCTTGACAGCGTTCCCTACAATTTTGAATTTGAGTACCGGCAGTTGAGCCGCTTGAAATCCGACTGTGAATACTTTCTCGGTGCTGGCCAGCGTCATGGAAAGCATTTGTCGGAGGGCGGCATAGAGGCGCAGATCGCTAAAATGCGGGAACTGTACGATACTGTCCCGGAGAAACCGGAATGGCTGACAGCGGAGGACATTGACCGCTATGAGGCGGAAATGCAGGCCGGGGCGGTTGAAGTCACTGTTCCCAACTATCAAGCCACGTTGACGGCGGAAGAGGCCCCCCTGCTGGAACGTCTCATGGCGGACGCGGGGATTGAACACGCAAAGTTTGTCCACGATAACGGCGAAGTCACATTCAGCTTTGCGGCGGCGGTGAGGGATGCGGTTGAGAATCTGATCGCCAGATTACGGGCAGAACTCGCTAAAGCGGTGTCAGCCACATACGCCGCCGCGAAAAAGCCCGGACGGTCCAGACCGGAACTGAACTACCGCAAATTTGAAAAGCTGTTCCCGGAGATCGCCAGCGGCGAATACCGCTATCTGTGTATGGAATCCGGGCCGGGCATGATGCCCCTCCACCTGGAATGGATTGACACGGACGTGATCGCCGTTAGCCACACCTTCCAGCAGAACGGTGATACCATGTACGACCCGGAAATGACCTTCCGGGTGGACCGGGAGAAAGGTACTCTGGAATCGCTGTCCTTCCGGCAGGATGGTTTTCCCCGGCGAAATGATGAAGTCTATCCCGAACCCGGTAAATGGAGGCCGAAGCTGCGGAGCAGTCTGAACCGATTCACCCAGCAATGGTTCAAAAATATCAGTCAGCAGAACTACCATAAGCGGGAGGCCGTCATAGTCCGAGATGGCGAGGATGTCCGCCTGACTTTCGATCAGGACGGCAGGGCGGTGGACCCCGGCGCAGCTATGCTACCGGAGACAGCCACGCCGGGACCAGAATTATCCGCCCCCCGCGATCTGCTGGCCCCTGCCTGTCAGACGGGTGACACGGTATATATAGGCGATAAGGTTTTTGCTATTGCAGAGATTGGGAAATCTGGAGTGTTGCTGAGAGACACAGCGCAAAGCGAGCTAATTTATGAACCTATGGACACGAACGCTTTCGTGCAGGCACTTTTGCTGGACCAGCGCAACCAAAGCATTAGTGGTTACATTTCCTCTTATCTGCCGGAAGTAAATGACGATTTGCGGGAGGCTCTGGTTGGTGCCGGTGGTTTGCTGAAGCTACGGGACAAGGCGGTTATTGCCGGGTATATTCAAGCGGGCGCGGATAATCTGAAAATTGCCAAGTATATGGCGGATACCTATGCGGGTACTGATGAAACCATAACCTTGATGACCAGCGATCAGGCGGACTACTCTGCCACAAAGGCCCACTTTACGGTCAAAATCCACGACAAATTTAGAACGTGGGTATCTATGAAATGGGATATGGTGGCAACAGTCCTTCGCGCCCTCTATCAGCAGGAATTAGACGGCTTCCTTCATGAGCCGTCCGCTATGGAACGTTCGGAATCGGAGACAGAACTAGCCCCCACCAACATAGGTACACCAGAACAAACAAATGCCGTCAGTCCAGTTAGACTTTACAGAAAAGCCCTGGATTTACTCGATAGGACAATCAAAAAATGTGACATTTATCCCTATCTGTGCGACCCCAAAACAGACTATGATGAGGCCGTAGCGGCACTGACTGATGATCTGTCCTACTATGTGGAAAAGGCGGCTGGTGAGTATCCTGACATTATGAAGGCACTCCACACGCTACCCAAGTTCAGCGAATGGCTGATTGAGGACATTTTGGAGCGGAATTATGCTTGGGCCCCTTCCGCTCCGAAACGAGCGACAGAACGCTATGCCGATACCCCGGACGCTCCTGAGTGGGTTCGGAAAACACTCTCTATGGACCAATGGGAACCGGAATTGACGGTAGCCAGGACGGGAACACCCATCACGCACGAGACGGAGACGGAATCCACCGGGGAGGGTGATTTGGAGCAGCCGGAAAACGGCGGTAATATGCTTGACCCCAAACTTCTGGACCCTGCCTACCAGATAGGCGATACGGTATACTCGAACAACCGCTTCTTTGAGATCAGTGGCATCACCCCATCTGAGATAGAACTTATAGATAAGACCACCGTGCCACCGCTCATGACCACCCTAACGGTTACACGCTTTGAGTACCTTCTGCGGCAGGACCCCCGCAATCTCGCTGTCTCTGATTTCCTGTCCACTGACACCAGCCGCATCCATGATGATACCAGGGAGGTTTTGACGGCGCATCTTTTGACCTCCGGTGAGCGAGACGCCATATCACGATGGTTCCGGTCCGGTGAGGGCAATGCCCAAATTGCCGGACGCATTTCAGAAATGCTCTCCGGCCGATCTGGTTCTGTGGATGTTCCGGGGAATGTCGTTGCAAAATACTCCGCAGATGACAAAGGGCTTCATGTGAGCCACCAGTTGTACGCTGGCTTTCGGACCTGGGAGGAAGTAGCGGCCATTTACCGTACCCTCTGGCAGCAGGAATTGGATGGCTTTTCCCATGAGCCGCCCGCCGTGGACATTTTGGAGACAGAACAGGCAGAGGCCGGTGCAGAGATACCCCCGGAGCCGGGAGCCGCATCAGAACCTACCGGCGCGGGTACGCCGGAGCAGGCGGGAATGGCTGATACTGCCGCCGCTGAACCTGATCTCACCCCGAATGTCGAGGAATATCTGAATCTGAAAGTCCAGCACCCGGATAAGCTCATCGGCGTCCAGGTGGGGGATTATATGCTGTTCTACGGCAAGGATGCCGAAGAAGCGGCACCTGCCCTTGGAACCAAACTGCCGGTGCGGGATATTCCCGGTCTTGGCGTCACACCTGTTACCGGGAGCAATCTCGCGTGGCAGGCTACTTTGAAGGACCTGCTGGAACATGGAAAAAGTGTCGTACTGGCCCGGCCTGACCCCGAACGCGGTCCGGATGCCCCCTATGAGATCATCAAGGAGCGGGATGCCGCCGACTATATCCCCATCGGTATGGAACTGACTGTTGACGGCCACCGCATGAAAATTGACAGCGTGGACTATACCAGGGGCGAAGTCATGCTGCTGGATATGGAGATAAAAGGCTATATGCCTATGTTTTCTGTCCAGCCTGTGCCCTATGTGCGGCAGTTTGTAGAGGAACAGCAAGACCGCGATTTTGAAGCCAACATTCAGCGTGAAATGGAGGCCCTTACCTCCGGCTCATTGGAGGAACAGGACCGCGCCGAGGCTGACGATCTGGAAACCGCAAAGCAGCTTATCAGCGACTTTTGCGCCGATGAGTACCAGGTTGAGGAAGTGGACTTCTCCAACCCGGAGCATATCGGTATCGCCTATACCACCACCGAGGATGAGAAGCACGAAATCCAGGTGGAGGTCAATCTGCTGGATTTCAGCGTCAGCCAGCTTGTGGACGATGTATGCGTGGAGAAGCGCAGCTATGACAGCCTGCGGGAACTGATCGACAATGAACTGACGGCCTTGGACTTTGACGAGCTTGTCCGGCTGAAACATGACCTTCCCCCGGAGCCTGAGCGTGTAGAACTGGACGGCGGCAAGCTCACTCCGCCGCCTGCACCCATCACTACCAAAGTGGTGGGGCGCGTGGACACAGGGGCTTTTGAGGTTGTCTTTCAAGAAATGCACTTCGGCCCGGAAAAGCACAATTTTCACATCACCGATGATAACCTGGGCGTAGGCGGCGACAAAACCAAATATCAGTACAATGTGGCGGCTATCCGTACCTTGAAGCAGATCGAGGCGGAGAGCCGCCTTGCTACGCCGGAGGAACAGGAAATTCTCTCCCGCTATGTGGGCTGGGGCGGTCTTGCCCAGGCGTTTGACCCCGACAACGAGAAATGGGCCAGGGAATACGCCGAACTGAACGAGCTGCTGACCCCGGAGGAATACACCTCCGCCCGGACTACCACGGTCAACGCCCACTATACCAGCCCCACCGTTATCAAGGCTATCTATCAGGCGGTGGAGAACATGAACTACCAGCCGGGGACCGTGCTGGAGCCGTCCATGGGTATTGGCAACTTCTTCGGCCTCCTGCCAGAGAGCATGACGGACGCCAAGCTCCACGGCGTGGAGCTGGATGATCTGACCGGGCGGATCGCCAAGCAGCTATACCAGAAAGCGGATATTGCCATTGACGGCTTTGAGAACACCGACCACCCAGACAACTACTTTGATCTGGCTGTGGGCAATGTGCCCTTCGGGGAGTACAAGCTCCACGACCGCCGCTATGACCGGCAGAATCTACTCATTCACGACTACTTCATCACCAAGACGCTGGACAAGGTGCGTCCCGGCGGCATTGTGGCCTTTGTCACCACCAAGGGCACCCTGGACAAGAAAAACAGCAAGGTCCGGGAGGCTCTGGCGCAAAAGGCCGACCTGCTGGGGGCGATTCGCCTGCCTAACAACGCTTTCAAGGCCAACGCTGGCACCGAAGTCACCACGGATATTCTCTTTTTCCAGAAGCGTGACCGCGCTCCGGAGAAGCTGCCGGAGTGGGTGGAGAGCGGCCTGACGGCGGATGGCGTACCCCTGAACCGCTATTTCCTGGACCACCCGGAGATGGTGCTGGGCAAAATGTCGTTCTGGAAGAATATGTACGGCAACGAGACGGAGACGGCCTGCCTGCCCATTGAGGGAGCGGACCTCACCCAGCAGCTTGCCGAGGCTGTCCAGCACATTACCCCGCCTAACCGGGAGCTGCTGGAAGTGACCCCGCCGGAGCAGGAGAACGGCAAGGAGATCGAATCCATCCCCGCTGACCCCACTGTACGCAATTTCAGCTTTGCCCTGTCCCATGGAAAACTGTACTTCCGCGAGAACTCCCGCATGAACCAGGTAGAGCTGGGCAAAGTGCCCACCGAGCGCGTCAAGGGCATGATCGCCATCCGGGACAGTGCCCGGAAGCTCATTGATCTGCAACTGCATGGAGCGAAGGACAGCGAAATCCAGGCGGAGCAGGCCAATCTCAACCAGCTCTATGACCAATTCACCAAGAAATATGGTCTGTTGAGCAGCACCGGAAACCGGCTTGCATTCCGAAAGGATTCCTCCTATCCGCTGCTGTGTTCGTTGGAGGTTCTGAACGACAAGGGTGAGCTGATCCGTAAGGCAGATATGTTCACCAAGCGAACCATCCAGCACCACCAGCCCGTCACCAGCGTGGATACAGCGGCGGAGGCCCTGGCTGTCTCCATTGCGGAGCGGGCCTGTGTTGACCTGGGCTACATGGCCTCTCTCATGGGCGGCGGGGACAAGATACCGCAGATCGTGGAGGATTTGAAGGGCGTCATTTTCAAGGACCCCAACACCGGCCCCTTTGACATTGAGGGCGGCGGTACGAATTGGTACAAGGGCTGGCAGACGGCGGACGAATATCTCTCCGGTGATGTGCGGAAGAAACTCATTGCCGCCCGCGCCGCCGCTGAACAGTACCCGGAATTTGCTGTCAATGCGGAAAAGCTGGAACAGGTGCAGCCCAAGGAGCTGACCGCCGCCGAGATCGACATTCATATGGGTGCGCCCTGGGTAAAACCGCACTATTACAAGCAATTTCTCTTTGAACTGCTGAAAACTCCTTGGAGGCTTCAGGACGACAAGATAGACGTATTATGTTCGGAAACATCGGATCAAATTGAATGGAATGTCAAGGGCAAAAGTGCGGATAAGCGTGATAATCCTCTCATCTGGTCCACCTACGGCACCAAGCGCCGCAGCGCCTACTCTCTTTTTGAGGATGCTCTGAATCTGCGGGATGCGCGGGTATATGATACGGTTTACGAGGGCGGAAGGGAAAAACGTGTTCTCAATCAGAAGGAAACCATAATCGCCCAGCAAAAGCAGGAGGCCATTTGCGAGGCGTTCAAGGACTGGATTTTCAAGAACCCGGAGCGCCGCGCCGATCTCTGCGCCACCTACAACCGCCTGTTCAATTCTATTCGACCCCGTGAATACAACGGGGATCACATCCAGTTTACCGGCATGAACCCGGAGTACAAGCTGGAACCCCACCAGCGCAACGCCGTGGCCCGGATGCTCTATGGCGGGAACACGCTGCTGGCCCACTGTGTTGGTGCGGGCAAGACCTTTGAAATGATCGCCGCCTGCATGGAGGGCAAACGGCTGGGGCTGAATCAAAAGTCCCTTTTTGTGGTCCCGAACCATCTGACGGAACAGTGGGGCGGAGACTTCCTGAAGCTCTACCCCGGCGCGAAGGTGCTGGTTGCCACCAGGGAGGACTTTACTCCCGCCAAGCGCAAACAGTTCTGCGCCAAGATCGCCACCGGCGACTATGACGCCGTTGTGATCGGCCACTCACAGTTTGAGAAGATTCCTCTTTCCCCGGAGCGGCAGAAGCAGGTGATCCAGGATCAGATTGATGAAATCGTGACCGCCATCAAGGAAGCAAAAGCGGAGCAGGCAGAGAAATGGAGCGTCAAGCGGATGGAGGCCACCAAGCTCAACCTGGAAGCAAAGCTGAAAAAGCTGAACGATAAGCCGAAGGATGATACCGTTACCTTTGAGGAATTGGGCGTGGACCGGCTGTTTGTGGACGAGGCACATTACCATAAAAACCTTTTCATGCACACAAAAATGCGGAATGTGGCCGGTATCAGTCAAACAGAGGCGCAGAAGTCCAGCGATATGTTTGGGAAGTGCCGCTACATGGATGAGATCACCGGCGGCAAGGGGGTCACTTTCGCCACGGGTACGCCTATCAGCAATTCAATGGTAGAGTTGTATACCATGATGCGCTACCTGCAATTCGATATGCTGGCGGAGCGGGGGCTGCGCCATTTCGATTCCTGGGCCGCGTCCTTTGGTGAAAAGGTGACGTCGGTAGAGCTGAAACCGGAAGGCACGGGATTCCGGGCTAAGACACGCTTTGCCCGGTTCTTCAACCTCCCGGAATTGATGAGCCTCTGGAAAGAGGCCGCTGACATTCAGACGGCGGATATGCTCAATCTGCCCGTCCCGGAGGCCGAGTACATCACTATTTCCACTGAACCCAGCGAGGCGCAGAAGGAGATGGTGCAGGCGTTAGCCGACCGTGCGGATAAGGTACGCAAGGGCGAGGTTCAGCCCACCGAGGATAATATGTTGAAGATTACCTCGGATGGCCGCAAGCTGGCGTTAGACCAGAGGATCGCCAATCCCCTGCTGCCGGACGACCCTGGCAGTAAGGTCAACGCCTGTGTGGAGAACGTGTTCAACATCTGGCAGGAGAGCGCCGAGGCCCGCAGCGCACAGCTTATTTTCTCCGATCTGTCCACCCCCAAGGGCAAATCGGAGAAAAAATCTAAAAAAGGCAAGGAGGATGATACAGAACAGGAGCCGGAGGATGAGGTTGATGAAGAAGCCGTCCGGCTGGAAACCAGCGTCTATGAGGATATTCGGGACAAGTTGATTGCCAGGGGCGTACCCCCGGAGGAAATCGCCTTTATCCATCAGGC
>CANDFO010000075.1 GCA_947384055.1 uncultured Flavonifractor sp. | reverse complement strand
CTTGTCGAAAAAGGCCAAAGGCCTTTTTCGACAGGCGCTCAGAATTCGTTCAGGGGAGCGGAGCCATCGTCGCTTCCCTTTTCGATGGCCTTCACCACCGCGTCGTATCCGAAGCCCTCGTTGACCTGGATATGGAAACGCTCTCCCACCCGGCGGCCCAGCAGGGCCCTTCCTACAGGGGACTCCTTGCTGATGCGGCCGTGGAGGGCATCCTGGCGCATGGTGGTGACAACCTGATACACCTCGTCCTCATCCTCGTCCTCCAGACGGATGGTCACGCGGTCATACAGTCCCACGGTATCCGCCCGGGAGCGGTCGGAGATCACCACCGCGGTGCGGATCATATTCTCCAGAAACCGGATGCGGCGCTCGTTCTGATTCTTCTCCTGCTTGGCGGCCTTGTACTCGAAGTTTTCGCTCAGGTCCCCGAATCCCCGGGCCTCCTTGACCGCCTCCAGCAGCCGGGGCCGCAGGACAATGCGGCGGTGGTCCAGCTCCTCCTGCATCAGCTGGATATCTTTTTGGGTGAGCTCATTGTGCATGCTGTCACGCTCCTCTTAGAGCCTGTTTAAGAAACTGGCTCTTATGGGCCGGACGGCCCTGTGTCTGCCGCCTTGCGGGGGAAAATCGGCCTGACCGCGCATGCGCACCGCCCGTTACGGACGGTGCGCGGGTTTGCGGGTGGAACATCTGCCCATTTATGGCCAGCGCACGCCCAGATTGGGCCGCACATCCAGGTCGATGATCTCCCGGGCATCGTAGAACTGCATATAGCGGGCCACGTCCTTGCCGGAGTTGCCGCCCCGCAGAGTGGTGCCGTCCGGGTGGAGGCGGTCGCAGGTGACGGCGGAGATGGTGGTCTTTACATAGGAATAAGAACTGGTGCCCACGCTGGCGAACACCCGGAATCCCTGGCTCTGGAGCCAGACAAACATGGGACCGTAACCCTCCAGCTGGTCCTTATCCCCATCGGGGCGGGCTCCGTGAGGATAGAAAAGGATGGAGGTGGGCCCCACCAGGCTGCCTACCTCCTCCGCCCAGCGCAGGGTGTCCCGCTGGACGCTTTCCATAGGCCGGTTGGCCAGGTTGATATGTCCCCAGGTGTGGGAGCCGAAGGTCCAGCCGGTCTCCTTGAGGCGGGCGATCACAGGCTTTACCGCGTCAATCTCCGCCTGACGGTTCTGGTCAAAGGCCGGGCGGCGGGGGTCGTCTGCGGCGATGTCGATGTCATTTTGGGTGCGGTAGCCCAGAATTCCCTGGTATCCGGTGAGGGAATAAATGGCTTTGGCCCCGTTCAGGGAGAAATCCGGGTGCTCCAGCACGAATTGATCCAGCAGCGTGGTGGCGTCCAGGTCCTGGGTCAAAAAGGTCTCCTTGGTGTAAGGGTCGGTGCATTCGGCCCAGATCTGGCCGTCCTCTCCCAGCACCAGCTTGGAAGTAAAGCCCTGCTCCAGCATATATTCATAGTAGTTGACATCGTCAAAGGAGATCACCAGTGGCTTTTTGCCCTCGGGGAGCATGAGCGTATTGCGCACCATGCGCATCTCCCCGTTCTCATTGGGCTGCTCGGTCCACACGTCCTCCATGCGCACCAGGATGTAGCCCTTGTCATAGACGCTCTGGAGGATTTTGTTGTATTCGTCCACCGTGACCATCCAGTCGTCCAGCCCCTCTTTTTCACTCTGAGAGGAGGGGCAGTCGTGGAACGCCCACTGAGGATAGGCGATGACCGGGTGGAAAAACAGGTGCTCCACCACCTGGTCCGGTCCCCAGGCCTGGGTCAGCTGCTCCGGGCTCCAGTAATTGCGCACGGCGTCATAGGGGTCGGCGGGCTCCGGCGTGGGCTCGGGGGTGGGTTCCGGCGTGGGGGCAGGCGTCGCCTGAGCTGTGGGAGCGGCGGGCGGAGGCACCTGTTCTGCCCCGGGCGCGCCGCCGCAGGCGGCGAGAACGAAGGCCAGCGCCAGTGAAAGCGCCGGCAGAGCAATGTGTTTTTTCTGTCTGTCCATTGAATTGTCATTCCTCCTGCTGTTAATTGGCCGCCGCCCGCCGCTGTTTGACGAGAGGCGCGGAACACATGGTTTCGGCGTCTATATATCATAAGACATTCCTGTGCAAAATACTTATCAAAAGAGTGACGAAATAGTTACGATTTCTTTCAGGCCGGCGGCGCTCAGGGGGGTCGGGACAGGTCCGGCACCCGGTGCACCAGCAGAATGGAGGCTCCGCCGGTGACCGCGCCTGTAACCAGGGAGCACAGCAGCAGCGCAGGCAGATAGACCAGGGGAGCGGCGGTCCCCAGCACCGCGGCGGCGGCGAGAACCTGTCCGGCGTTATGGGCGGCGGCCCCGGCGATGGACACCCCGAACAGGGACAGCCACCGCGAGCGCAGGAGCAGCGCCGTCACCCCCAGGGCCAGCAGCCCCCCCGTCAGGGAAAAGGCCAGCGCGGTGAGATTTCCCCCCACCACAGCCCCCAGCAGGCACCGGGCCAGCAGGATCAGCAGTGCCTCCCGCCCGGACAGGCGGCACAAGGCATAGACTGTGACCAGATTGGCCAGACCCAGGCGCAGACCGGGCAGAGGGAACAGGACGGTCAGGGGGACCAGCCCCTCCGCCGCCGAGAGCGCCAGAGCCAGGGCGGTGAGCACCGCGCAGCGGGTCAGCCGCCGCAGATTGCCGGACATGAGGTCCCTCCTTCCCTTCCGGGATATCGTCAACGCAGGGTCGCGCGCCGCCCCCTGCCAAAACCGGCGGGGACCCGGGAACTTTTGGAACCTGTATTCACAACCGGGGAATACGGGTTCTTACCCGGTGACGGCGTCAAATTCCTGTATATCTCCGCCGGAGCCGTTCAGCGAGACTACCAGGCGGTTGGGCAGGCAGATGAGTCGCCCGCCTGCCCGCCGGAGCTGTCCCGCATGGACGCAGTCCTGGCCGGGACAGGCGCTCTCCAGCACCCGCACGCCCTCCGGCGTAATCTCCAGCGTGATGGGCCAGGGGGCGCCGTCCAGCGTGAGACGCACCGGCTCCTCCAGCCGGTCCAGGCGATATTCCGCCGTCAGCTCACCATCTAAGACGACGCGCACAGTCAAAAAGTTTCCACCCTGGGGACGCAGAAGGAAAAAAAGCGCCCCGGCGGCCAATACTATCAGCAGCGCCGCCAGCCCGTCCCCCGGCACAGGCCCCTTCCGCTCAGCGGCGGGCAATTTCGCAGGTATATCCATTGTCCTCCCCCTGAAATTGAAAGCGCTCCTCCAGCCCTTCCGTGACGGTGACAATCCCATCCTCTCCGCACAGGACCAGCTCAAAGCTTTCCCCGCTCCGCCAAAATGCCAGAGCCTCCTCCTTTCCCGCCACAAACAGCGCGGTGGACAGGGCGTCGGCCAGCTGGGGGTCCGGGGAGACCACAGTGACGGACAGGAGGCCGGAGGCGGCGGGGTATCCGGTTTTGGGGTCGATGATGTGGTGATAGCGGACCCCGTCCTCCTCAAAATAGCGTTCATAGCCGCCGGAGGTGGAGGCGGTCTGGTCCCGCATGGATACCACGCCCAGATAGCGGCCGGTGTCCCGGGGGTCGGTTACGGCCACCCGCCACAGGGAGCCGCCGGGCCCATCCCCCAGAACCGTAATGTTCCGCCCCAGGTCCAGCAGGGCGGAGGAAGCGCCCGCGTCCAGGACGCACCGGGCGGCCCGGCCGGCGGCAAACCCCTTGGCCACCGCCCCCAGGTCCGCCGCCATCCCCGGCTCCTCCAGCCGGGCGGCGCCGCGCTCCAGGTCTACTGCCAGCTTTCCGCTGTCCACCAGGGACAGCCGGTCGGCCAGCCCGCCGGCGTCCGGCACCTGGCAGCGCTCTTCCCCAAAACCCCAGGCGTCCATGACCGGGGCAATGGTGACGTCAAAATCGCCGGGCAGGGTCTCCCACATCGAGCGGGCGAAGGCGAGCAGCTCCGCTGTCTCCGGCTCCAGAGGCACCCAGGTTCCGTCCCCCGCGCGGGCGTTGAGCCGGGACACCTCGCTGTCGTCCCGGGTGCGGGAGAGCAGCCGTTCCAGCCGGTTCAGCTCCGCCTGGGCAGACTGAACGGCTGTCTCCCCCTGGGGGCCGTAGACCGTCAGGCGCATCAGGGTGTCCATGGCAAAAAATTCCCGAACGGCGGGAGCGTCCTCCGCGCCGGGGGTCTGGGGGAGATGGAGCCCCGCGGAAGCGGCGCATGCGGATAAAATGAAGGAAAACAAGAAAACTACAGAAAACAGACGTTGTTTCATGGGACGTCTCCTATCGGGCAGAGTGGGACGCTGCGGCGGGAACGCGGATAGTTTGCCGCAAATGCCGGCGCAGTATCATCAGGCGGGCCGGCACTTGCGGGATGCCGCGCCCCTGTCGGGCCGGGCGGAATCCCCGCCCTGGGGGTATTATAACACAGCCTGTCCAATCTGGAAAGAGGGGCGCATTTCGGCCTTGCAAAGTAAAAAGTTTTCTGTTAAAATATACGGGATTGATATTTCGCGGACGTTGAGCTGGCCGCGGCTGGAAGAGAAAATACGGCGTCAGCGCCATGGGAGATGGAGCAATAAATGAACAAAAAAGAACAAGAGAAGCTGCAGCGTGAGCGACAGGAGGACGTGGTCCTCAACAAGGTGATCTGGTGGGTTGTGGGGGCAGTTGTGCTGGAATTTTTGATGCTGCTGCTGAACCGCTACTATGTCCACTATACGCCGGCGGATATCCCCCTGGCGCAGGCCCTGCGGACGGTGTTCCGGGTGCTGGCGGTTGCGCTGCCCATCGGCACTGCGGCTCTGGCGGCCTGGACGGTCTCTCTGCGCAGGCAGGGAAAAAAGGCCGGACTGGCCGGCGGTCTCACGGCCGCAGCCGCGGCGCTGTCAGTCTGCGCCATTGCGGTAGCCCTTTTCAGCGGATCCGGCATTCAGCTGCTCTATACCGCCATTCCCACTGTGGCGGTGCTGGCGCTGATCTATTATCTCTACCAGAGGGACTTTTTTGTGGCGGCGGCGCTGTGCGCCATGGGCCTGCTGGGGGTGCATGTGATTCCCAGGTCGGACCTCTCCGCGCTGGTATCTTATGGCTACGGGGTGCTGGCCGCGGTGGTGCTGGCCGCCGCGGTGGTGCTGGTCCGGAAGCTTCAGACCGGAGACGGCGCCCTGACGGTCAGCGGTAAAACCCGGGAGATTTTCTCCAGGAGCGCCAACTACGCGATGCTCTATGTGACCTGCGGCGTGGTAGCCGCTGTGCTGATTGCCGCGCTGGTGATGGGCAGCGTCGCTCTGCTTTACGGGATTTTGGTGGCCTGGCTGCTGATTATGGCGGTATACTACACGGTGCGCCTTATGTGATGACAGCAAAGCGGTCCTTTCGCTCCGGCGGAGGGGCCGCTTTTTCCGATGCCTCGACAATATATCAGGGCCTGTCGGCGCGAAACCCCTCCAGGGCCCGGCTGATATTCCCGTGGACAATGACGCTGACTCGCTCCACAATCACAGCGGGGTCTTCCTTCATGCCGCCGCTGATCCACTCCAGCATGGTGCCGGTAAAGGCGTACTGATAAAAGCAGGCGATGGACTGCTTGTCCCCTTCGCCGACCGTCATTCCCGCCGCCTGTTCCTCCACCACGCCCAGCAGGAGGCTGCGGATCAGCGGAGCCAGGTACTGCTCGATGCGCTCCCGGCTCACCGAGCGGTAGACGTTCATGATGAAGGGCTTGTTGTCCTGTACCGCGTGGAAAATGTTCAGGAAGCCCTCCTGCCAGGTGGCATAGGTCTTTTTACCCTCCAGGGCCCGGGCCGCATCCTCCACGCAGGCCCATTCCACCAGGTCATAGATATCCTTGAAATGGTAATAAAAGGTCATGCGGCTGATTCCGCAGTCTTCGGCGATATCGTTGATGGTGATCTTGTTCAGCGGCTTCTGGAGCAGCAGATGCTTCAGCGACGCCTCCAGCGCGCGTTTTGTGGTCTGCGACATAGGCGGCCTCCTTTGAGTGGGACCCCGCATGGCGGATGCCGGGAGCCACGTAATCGCCGCCCCCGCCCGGCGGGAAGGCGGCGGCCGACTATATTCTACACCACCGGAAGGAAAAAAGCCACATCAAAAAGCCCGGCTGCCAAAATTCTCCGCCGAAAAGCGCGGTTTTGACAGCCGGGTCAATACCCGGGGCTAAGAGGTCCAGGCCTCGTCTGACAATTGGCGGGATGCCGCAAGACGGCGTTCAACGGTTGTGAATACAGGCTCTAATATCTGCCCGCCCATGTCCTGGCGGCGGATTTTTGCATCAGGGCGAAAAATCCCCTCGCCAATCCGCGCGCATTGAGATGCGAAACAGGCGCTAAGACTGCGCGCTCTCCACGGCGTCCCGGATGGTGTCGAACACCGTATCCTGGTCCGGATGCATCACCATCAGGATGGTGCCGTCCTCCAGGGTCTCCAGGCGGGTGTTGGAGGCAGTCTCGTACTCCTCCTCCAGATATTGCTGAAAGCTCTCCTTTTGGGTGTCGATAAATCCGTTGAGGGCCTCCAGCACGTCGTCCTCCTTGCCGTCGGCGGGATAGACGGCGGCAATGCCGTAGGCCTGCACATTGACCGGGGAGATTGCCAGGGCATAGGCGGTCATGTCCTCCGCCTCCAGGTCCAGGGCAGTGAAGAGAAATTCCGCCATATCATCCTCCGGAGAGGTAACGAGCTCCACAAAGGGATTCTCATCCCGGGCGTGGGAATCCTCAATCGCCGTCTTATAGAGCTCGGTGCGCTCCTGGGGGGTCAGGGGCGTGTCCTCCTCCTGACTGGCTGCGGTACAGCCGGTCAGAAGCCCGCACAGGGTCAGAAGGGTCAGGCAGTGATAAGCAATGCGTCTCATATTGGTTCTCCTATCATTCAGCAGTGTTCCATGCCGGAGCTTTTTACAGCCCGGTCTCCTTTAAATTCAGGGCCTGAATCGCGGCGGCCTGGGGGAGCAGCACCACCTTGCCCTCCTCCGCGGCGGCCAGGACGGAGCCCCCCTCGGTCAGGGCGCCGTTGAGCAGAAGCTCGGCAGCCGGGTCCTCCACCTGGGCGCGGATGGCCCGGCGGAGGGGGCGGGCGCCGTAGTCCGGGTCAAAGCCCGCTCCGGCCAGCAGATCCACCGCCTCTTCGGTGAACGTCAGACGCACCCCGGCCGTCTCCATCCGGCGGCCCACCTGCTCCAGCATCCGCCGGGCAATGGCGCGGATTTCGCTCTGGCCCAGCTGCGTAAAGACGATGGTCTCGTCCAGGCGGTTGAGGAACTCCGGCCGGAACACCTTTTTCAGGTCCTCCAGCACCGCCCCCCGCAGCTCCGATTGGGGGCGGGTCCTGCCGTCCCGGTGCTCCTCGGCGGAGAATCCCAGGCGGCTGCCCCGGGCGGTGATCCGCTGGGCCCCCACGTTGCTGGTCATGACGATCACCGCGCTGCGGAAATCCGCCCTGCGGCCCTGGGCGTCGGTGATATAGCCGTCCTCCATAATCTGGAGGAGGATGCCCCAGATATCCGGGTGCGCCTTTTCAATCTCGTCAAAGAGTACCACGGAGTAGGGCCGCCGCCGGATTCTTTCGGTGAGCTGCCCCCCCTCCTCGTGCCCCACATAGCCCGGGGGGGAGCCGATGAGTCGGGAGACGGTGTGCTTTTCCATATATTCCGACATGTCGAAGCGCAGCAGGGCCTCCTCGCTGCTGAAAAGGGCCTCGGCCAGGGCCTTGCACAGCTCGGTTTTTCCTACGCCGGTGGGCCCCAGAAACAGGAAGCACCCGGTGGGGCGGCCCGGCTCCTTCAGGCCCACCCGTCCCCGCCGGACCGCCCGGGCCACCGCCCGGACCGCCTCGTCCTGGCCCACCACCCGGCCGTGGAGCACCTCCTCCAGCCTGAGCAGACGCCGGCTCTCCGCCTCGGTGAGGGTTGTAACCGGCACCCCTGTCCAGCTGGAGACCACCGCCGCCACATCCTCGGCGGTGACGCTGCCGGTGTTCCGGCCGGAGTTCCAGGCGGTACGGCTGCGCTCCAGCTCCCGGCGGAAGTCCCCCTCGGCGTCCCGGAGCATGGCGGCCTTTTCAAAGTCCTGGCCCCGGATGGCCTCCTCTTTTTCCCGGCGGGCACGGCTCACCTTCTCCTCCAGCTCCCGCAGGTCCGGAGGGAGGCTCAGCCGCTCCATCCGCACCCGGCTGGCCGCCTCGTCAATCAGGTCAATGGCCTTGTCGGGCAGCCGCCGGTCGCAGATGTACCGGGAGGAGAGGGTTACGGCGGCGTCCATAGCCCCGTCGGTGATGCTCAGCCTGTGATGGGCCTCATAGCGGTCCCGCAGGCCCTGGAGAATGGCCCTGGCGGTCTCCTGGTCGGGCTCCTGGACCACCACCGGCTGAAACCGCCGCTCCAGGGCCGCGTCCTTCTCAATATATTTCCGGTATTCGTCGGTGGTGGTGGCCCCGATCACCTGGAGCTCCCCGCGGCCCAGGGCGGGCTTGATGATGTTGGCGGCGTCAATGGCCCCCTCCGCGGAGCCCGCCCCCACGATGTTGTGGAGCTCGTCAATAAAAAGAATCACATCCCCCAGGCGGCGGACCTCAGAGAGAATATTTTTTACCCGCTCCTCAAATTCCCCCCGGTATTTGGTGCCCGCCACCATGGAGGACAAATCCAGGGAGACCAGACGCTTTTTCCGCAGCTCCTCGGGGGCTTCCCCGGCGGCCATGCGGCAGGCCAGACCTTCGGCTACGGCGGTCTTGCCCACGCCGGGTTCTCCGATGAGAGCGGGGTTGTTCTTCCGGCGGCGGGAGAGAATCTGAATGACCCGGTCAATCTCCTGCTCCCGCCCCACCACCGGGTCCAGCAGACCGGAGGCCGCCATGCGGGTCAGGTCCCGGCCAAACTGCTCTAGCAGCTTGCTCTCCGGGCCGTACTCCCGCTCCCGGGGCTTGCCGCCGCTACGGAAGGGGGGCGGCGAGGCGGATTCGCCCCCCATAGCGGCCGTCAGGTCGGCGTACAGCCGTCTGGGTTCCGCGCCGGAGGCCGCAAGCACCCGCGCCGCCACGCCGTCTCCCTCCCGGAGAATACCCAGCAGCAGATGCTCCGTGCCCACATAGTGGTGCCCCAGCCGGGCGGCCTCGGCCAGGGAGAGCTCGATAATCTTTTTGCACCGGGGCGTGAGACCCTGGGAGGGCCGCTCCCCCGGGGTCCCCACGCCCACCATCCGGGCAATGGCGGCGCGGAGATCCTCCGGCGTCAGCCCCGCTCCCTGGAGGACCTTTGCGGCCACCCCACGGCCCTCCCGAGAGAGGCCCAGAAGCAGATGCTCGCTGCCCACGTAGCCGTGGCCCAGCTCGCCGGAGGCCTCCTGCGCCAGACGCAGGGCTGTCTGGGCCCGCTCGGTGAATTTTGTCTCGTTCAAGGGATCACCTCGTCTGTATTTCTTCCAAAAGGAGAACTTCTTCTTTTTCTTGACCGGTTCCATCAGTCCACGCACGCCCCTTTTCTTTTGTAATCCCGCGGCGGCGGCGGGCGTCCGCGGCCCTGTGCTGCGGGGTGATACGGTGTATTTTTTCCAGCTCATAGAAAATATACCCGCTTTGGGCGTAAATTAGCATTGCAATTTTAAAAAGTTGTGGTACAATAGCTGTAGTTTTGTATTGGAGGTGTTCCCAATGGCCTATGTGATCAGTAGCGATTGTATCAGCTGCGGTGCTTGCGAGGGTTCCTGCCCCGTAGGTGCTATCTCCCAGGGTGACGAGCATTTCGTCATTGATGCCGGGAGCTGCATTGACTGCGGTTCCTGCGCCGACACCTGCCCCTCCGGAGCCATCTCCCAGGGCTGAGCCTGTTTTCCTCTGCCTGCGCCGCCGCGCTCTGCGGTTTTCCCGGAGCGCACAGCCTGCGGTACATAGGGCGTGTCAAACAGGTCCTGCGTCACACCTTGGAACCCCCGCCGATGGGGGACAGACAGTTCAGAAATTCCCCGGTCGGAGCCCAGCTTATTGGCCCTGCCGGGGAGTTTCTTTATATATGTGGGGCTGTTGACAAAGTCTTATTTGGCGTCGCGGCAGTGTCTTTTCTCGCCATATTTCACAAAAATCCTCGGGAATACACTCAGTATTCCCGAGGATTTTGTTTCACCTGACGAAAAAATACTTGCTGCGCCATCCAAAACGCCATTTGTCAACAGCCCCATATGTCTGCCGAAGCCGGCGCGCATCCGCTTCCAAATGAAACCAGCGTGTTTGACTGCATAGGCAAATGAAACCTGCGGATACTAAGACCTGCAAACCCGAAAACCGCAGGAGGAGTTTATATATGAAAGCAACTGGAATTGTGCGCCGTATTGACGATTTGGGCCGGGTGGTTATTCCCAAGGAAATCCGCCGTACCATGCGTATCCGGGAGGGCGACCCCCTGGAAATTTACACGGACAAGGACGGCGGCGTCATTTTTAAGAAGTATTCTCTCATGGGAGGTCTGGGCGACTTTGCCGGACAGATGTGTGAGACCCTCAACAAGACCACCGGAGAAATCGCGGTGATTACGGACCGGGACGCCTGCATTGCCGTGGCGGGCACCCCCCGGCGGGAGCTGGCCGATAAGCGGGTGTCAACGGAGCTGGAGCAGATTATGGAAGGCCGTCAGATCTACCAGCATAAGGCGGGAGACGCGCCGCTGTCTGTCTGCGAGGAAAATGAGAAATACCTGATCGCCTGCGCCGCGCCCATTCTCTCCGAAGGGGACGTACTGGGCTGTGTGCTCTTTGTCAGCGGTGACAGCGACATGAAGACAAGCGAGACTGACTACAAGCTGGTTCAGACCATTGCCGGCTTCCTGGGGCGGCACATGGAGGCATGACCCGCCGGTCCCCGGACCATGAAGAACGCCCCTCTGGGTACAGCATACCCAGAGGGGCGTGAACCTGTCGAAAAAGGCCTCCGGCCTTTTTCGACAAAAGGGATACGGCCTGCTGCGCGCACCCTTTGGGCACACTT
>CANDFO010000074.1 GCA_947384055.1 uncultured Flavonifractor sp. | reverse complement strand
ATGTGCCTCGAAAATGACACATCTCGGCCTGCAAGTGTGCCCAAAGGGTGCGCGCGGCAGGCCGTATCCCCTTTGTCGAAAAAGGCCGGAGGACTTTTTCGACAGGCTCAACGCGGGGACCGCATCGCAGTCTCCGCGCTCAGTCTTCCAAAGGTCTATTTCAGCTCCGCGATGGTTACGCCGTCCTCCCCCTCTCCGTAGCGCCCGGGACGGAAGGACTTCACATAGCGGCTGCGCCGGAGGTGGTCCCGGACCGCCCGGCGCACCGCACCGGTGCCCTTGCCATGGATAATGCGTACCTCGTTGAGCTTGCCCAGCACCGCGTTGTCCAGGAACAGGTCCAGCGCTCCGATAGCCTCGTCGGTCATCATCCCCCGCAGATCCACCTCGGGAGAGGCTCCCAGGCTTTTCAGCTTGTGCTCCGCCCGCTGAATAAAGGCCTTAGCCTGCTTTTGCGCACTGCCGTCCTCCGACACCCGCACCTCCTCCTGTTTAGCGGTAATCTTCAATATGCCCGCCTGGAGCTGGAGAGAGCCGTCCTTATTGACCGCCAGCACTGTGGCCTGGGTGCCCATGCGTATCAGCTCCACTGTGTCGCCGGCCTTCGCCGGACGGGTGGGGGGCGGCGCGGGCTCCTCCGGCCGCCGGCCCAGCCTGCCCTCCGCCTCGTTCAAGCTGCGGCGCAGCGCGGAGCGCTGGTCGTTGACGGCCTGCCAGTCCGCTTCCTTCTCCTGGCGGCGGCGCATGTCGTTGAGTTCCTTAAACACCTGGTCGGCGGTGTCCCTGGCCTCGTCCAGAATGGACCGGGCCTCCGCCTGGGCCTTCTCCACCGCTTTGGCCCGCTCCGCCTCCATTTTGGTCCGGTACTCCCCGGCCAGCCTGGAGGACTCCTCCATCTCCCGGCGCAGACGGCGGGCCTCCTCCTTCTCCTTTTCCATCTGCTGGCGCTGCTCGTCCAGCTGGGTCAGCACATCTTCAAAGCGGATATTCTCCGCATTGACCCGCTCGGCGGCCTTCTGAATGACTCCCTTGGGCAGGCCCAGCCGCTCGGAGATGGCAAAGGCGTTGGATTTTCCCGGAATACCCGTCAGCAGGCGATAAGTGGGGGCCAGGGTGTCCACATCAAATTCACAGGAGGCGTTTTCCACCCCCGGCGTGGTCATGGCGTAGACCTTCAGCTCCGCGTAGTGGGTGGTGGCGGCTACCAGCGCCCCCAGTCCCCGGGCTGTTTCGATAATGGCCGCGGCCAGAGCTGCGCCCTCCACCGGGTCTGTACCCGCGCCCAGCTCGTCAAAGAGGATCAGGCTGTCCTCTCCGGCCTCCTCCAGAATACCCACAATATTCACCATATGGGAGGAGAAGGTGGACAGGCTCTGGGCAATAGACTGTTCATCCCCCACGTCGGCCAGAATCCGGGAAAACACCGAAACGCGGCTTTCCCCGGCGGCCGGGATGTGCAGGCCGCACTGGGCCATGAGGGTCAGCAGGCCGATGGTTTTCAATGTAACGGTTTTCCCTCCGGTGTTGGGGCCGGTGATTACCAGTGTGTCGAACGCTTCCCCCAGGGAGAGGTCATTGGGAACCGCCTTGGCCGGGTCCAGCAGGGGGTGACGGGCCTTGCGCAGGCAGATGCCCCGCTTTGTAATCTCCGGTTCGCAGGCATGCATCCGGTAAGACAGCCTGGCGCGGGCAAAAATCACGTCCAGAATCAACAGCAGGTCATAGTCCTGGGCAATGTCCTCTTTGTGGGCCGCACACTCGGCGGAGAGCTCCGCCAGAATCCGCTCAATCTCTTTTTCCTCTCTGGACTGGAGCTCTTTCAGCTCGTTGTTGGCTTTCACCACGCCCATGGGCTCGATGAAAAAGGTCCCGCCGGAGGAGGACACGTCATGGACCAGGCCGGGCACATCATTCTTATGCTCCGATTTTACCGGGACCACGAAGCGGTCGTTGCGCTGGGTGATAATGGCCTCCTGAAGATATTTGGCCTGATTGGAGGAGAGCAGCTTGTTGAGAATATCCCGGACCTTGGCGGCGGTGGCCCGCATATGCCGCCGGATGGAGGCCAGCTCCGGGCTGGCGGCGTCGGCGATTTCCCCCTCTCCCAAGATGGAGCCGGTGATTTTCTCCTCCAGAAAGCGGTTTGCCGTCAGGGAGCGAAACAGATGGTCAATGCAGGTTTTGTCAGAGCTGCCGCCCTCTCCGTACTCCCTGGCGGAACGGGCTGCCCGCAGAACCGCCGCAATATCCAGCAGCTCCCGTGTGTTCAGCGCGCCCCCCATGTCCGCCCGCTGGAGCGAGGCCCGCACCGGCTTTACCCCCGAGAAGGAGGGCGCGCCCCGTACCGTGGTCATATTTACCGCAGCTGTGGTCTCCGCCTGAGCCCGCCGCACATCGTCCTCGTCTGTCAGCGGCCGCAGGGCGAGACAGCGCTCCTTGCCCTCCTCTGTCACAGCCTGGTCCGCCAGAAGCTCCAGCACCCGGGGGAGCTCCAGCGTATGGATGGATTTTTCAAACAAATCGGTCATAGCATCTATATCCTCACAAAAATTTATGGCGCGCTCTGTCTGTCCCGCGCCGGGCGTTTTTCGCCGCGTTGTGCCGGGGAATATGGCATCCTTCAGGAAAGCGCGCGCTTTCAGCGCTGCCGGCATCTGAGGTCAGCTGTCCCCTTCCTTCCCCCCTCCGGTGAAAGAAGGGGGCGCTCACGCTTTTCAAACAAGCTCTAAAACAGTTTTACCGCTTTATGGGGCCGCCGGATTCATCGGAGCAGCTCACACCGCAGCGCAAGTACCGCCGGCCCGCCCACGCGGACCCGGACTCCCGACGGCCCGGTGAAGAGGCGGCTTACAATCTCCGACGGCTTTCCCATCGCCTCCCCCTGGAGGAAGCAGTTCTCCGCGCCCTCCCGGACCAGTCCGCGGCGGTACAGATAGTAGGTCAGCGCCCCGTTGGAGGTGCCCGTAGCGGCCTCTTCCGGAATGGCATAGAGGGGAGCAAAATTCCGGCACCGGGCCGTAATCCCTCCCCCGTCCCCGGGGCAGAACATGTGGACGCCCACCACGCCGTGCTGCCGGGACAGCTCTGTAACCTCCGGCTCATTCTGGACGGCGTGGTCCAGCACCTCTGCGCTCTTTACCGGGAGCAGAATGTCCAGCAGGCCGGTGCTCACCGCCTGGGGCTCCAGGCCTGCCGGCCGGTCCGCCAGGGTCAGGCCATAGGCGCTGTACAGGCGCTTCTGCTCCTTCTCGGAAAATTCCCGTCCGTCCGCCGGGGGCGCCATATCCATCCAGACGGATTCCGGTCCCACCTCAATCTCCAGGCTGCCGGAGCGGGTGCGCAGGCCGCAGCTTCCTGTGCCCACCGCCCCTGTCTCCCGGAGAACCGTAAATGCGGCAATGGTGGCGTGGCCGCACAAGTCCACCTCCTCCGCCGGGGTAAAGTAACGGATGTGAAAGGCGTTCTCCCCCGTGCGCCGGACAAAGGCCGTCTCGGAGTGCTTCAGCTCCCCGGCCAGAGCCCGCATCAGCTCCTCGTCCGGAAAGGGCGCTTCTCCCAGCAGGGCTACCCCCGCCTGGTTGCCGGAAAACCGGGTTTTTGTAAACGCGTCCACTATGTACAGCTCCATATCGTATCCCGCCTTTACTGATTGATGGAATGGGGAGACCCGGAGGGGCCCCCGGAGCTCAGGTGATGATAAAACTCCAGCGTGCGGAAGTCCTGGCCCAGCTGGGTGGTCAGGAAGGCCTCGCACACTCTGCCCATGCAGTCCAGCACCACTCCGTCCGCCGGGAAGGAAAACAGACGCTTGGGGGAGCCGTAGACCACATGCCGCATTGCCGCCAGCGTCCCTCCGGACAGGGGGACGAAGGGGCCGCCCGCGCCGCCTCTGCATGCGGCGCAGCAGAGCACCCCGTCCGGCAGGCTCAGACAGGGTTCCCGGGGTTCCGGCGCTCCGCAGACGGCGCAGGCATCCAGCAGAGGCTCATATCCCGCCAGGCACATCAGCTTCAGCTCAAAAGCCGCCTTGACCTGGGCCTGGGGCCGGGAGAGCTGATCTAGGGCGTACAGGGAGTTGAGAATCAGGGACAGAAGCGCCGGATCGCCCCGCCCTTCCTCCGCGACTGTCTCCATAACCTGCGCAAAATAGGAGCCCAGCGCCAGCTTTTCGATGTCGGACCTCACCCCCCGGAACTGCTGGAGGGAGGCGGCCTCATCGAGAACGAAGAACCCCCGGTATTCAAACAGCGTCATATCCGAGTAGACCAGAAGCTGGGAGCCGGCTGCCAGCCGGCTCCCTTTTCTGCGGCAGCCTCTGGCCTTTACCGTGCGTTTGCCCTCCCCGGGGGTCAGCACTGTGAGGATTTTGTCGGCCTCTTTATAGTTGACCTCCCGGAGCACCAAGGCCTGGGTGGTAATATGCATTTGGTTCACCCGCTCCCGCTTACAATATCCCGGCGCATTTGGGGAGATTCTGAGCGGACGCTCAGGCCGGCAGCTCCTCTTCCGCCTGCTCCTCCTCCGCCCGCAGCAGACGGTAGAGGCTGTAGGCCTCCGGCAGTCCGCTGGCCAGAAACAACTGCCACAGCTGTGCGCTGTCCATGCCGCATTCCCCCTTTGGAATTAGCTTGACCGTCCGCGCGGGGTTTATGAGCGGCAATATTTTGCATCAGTCGTCCCGGTAGCCGAAGTTCCGGATAAGTCCGACGTTGTCCCGCCAGTTCTCCTTTACTTTTACCCAGGTCTGCAAAAAAACCTTTGCGTCCAGAAAATACTCCATGTCCATTCGGGCCAGAGCGCCGATCTTTTTCAGCCGGGCGCCCCCTTTGCCGATGATGATTCCCTTATGGCTGGCCTTCTCGCAGTAGATCACGGCGTCCAGGCAGACTACGCCGTCCTCCCGCTCGGAAAATCTTGTAATCTCCACGGCGGTACCGTGGGGAATCTCCTTGTCCAGGCATATCAACAGCTTCTCCCGGATGAGCTCCGCGCAGATCTGGCGTTCAGGCTGGTCCGTAACCATGTCCTCGGGAAAGAGCCGGGGGCCCTCCGGCAGAAATTCCCCCACCGCGTCCAGCAGCTCCTCCAGCCCCTCCTCCAGCATGGCGGAGACGGGCACAATGGCGGCGAAGCTGTGGGCCTGTCCGTACAGCCGCATTACCTCCAGCAGCCGCTCCTTCTTCACCCGGTCAATCTTGTTGACCGCCAGAACCGCCGGCACGTTCAGCTCCTTGATCCGGGCGATCAGCTCGGCCTCCGGCCCGCCGATGTTCGGCACTGGCTCCACCAGCAGCATGACCGCGTCCACATCCGCCACGCTCTGGCGGACGACCCCCACCATATAGTCGCCCAGCCGGGTCCGCGCCCGGTGGAGCCCGGGGGTGTCCATCAGCACAAACTGGCTCTCCCCCCGCTCCACGATGGCGCAGATGCGGTTGCGGGTGGTCTGGGGCTTATCGGTGACAATGGCCACCTTTTCCCCCACCAGGGAATTGATCAGGGTGGACTTGCCCACGTTGGGCCGTCCCACCACGCTTATCATGCCAGACCGTTTGATCTCCATACCGGTTTATATCTCCATTCTTTTAGCATTCTATTGCTGTTCGCCCTGATTTCCCAGGTTTCCCTCTTTCCAGTGCTTCCGGCACAGGCCGATATACCGGTCGTTGGCCCCCAGCACCACCTGCGCGCCCTCCTTCAGGACCCGGCCCTGCTGGTCGAAGCGGGCGTTGCAGGTGGCCTTGCGGCCGCACCAGCAGATGGTCTTGACCTCCTCGATGATGTCCGCGCAGGCCAGCAGCTCCGCGGAGCCGGGAAACAGGTCGCCCTTAAAGTCGGTGCGCAGGCCGTAGCAGATGACGGGCACATTGCAGTCGTCCACCAGCCCGGTGAGATAGCGCACCTCCTCCCGGGTGAGGAACTGGGCCTCGTCCACAATCACGCAGGCGTAGGGTCTGAGCTCCTCCGGCGTCATCCCCATCAGGTCGGAAAAATAGATGCAGGGATTGCTCAGCCCCGCGCGGGAGGCCACAAACCGGGCCCCGTCCCGCTGGTCCACCGCGGGCTTTACCAAAAGGGCCTCCTGGCCCCGCTCCTCATAATTATAACGGACCATCAGGGCGTTGGCGGTTTTGCTGGAGCCCATGACGCCGTAGCGGAAATACAGCTTTGCCATTGATCTGTCCTCCTGGTTGTTCTGATGCGGCCCGGCGGGAGTTTCCCCGTATGCCGGGAAAGCGTTCTATGTAATCCGGGCCTGCACATACGCCGCAAAGGACCGGAAGGCGTTGGGCACGGCATACCGGCTTTGCAGCTCCTCCCGTCCGGCCCATACCCAGCCCCCGGGCAGGGCGGGACCGGACACCTCCCCCGCCAGGCTGGTCATACGCCACTCGATATGGGTGAAGATGTGTTTCCCCGCGGGACCGTCCTCCAGGGCGCGGACCTCCACAGGGCAGGGGGCGGGGGAGCGCTCGTTGGGATACTCCCACAGGCCCGCCAGCAGCCCCCGGCTCTCCCGGCGGCGGAGGGCCACTCTGCCCCGGCAGAACAGCAAAAACACCGTTCGCTCCTCAATGCGCCGCCCGGCCTTGGGCGCTTTTACAGGAAGCTCCCCCACCCGGTCCTGCCGGAGGGCGGTACAAAACTCCCGGGCGGGACAGCGGCCGCAGGCCGGCGCGCCGTTGGGCAGGCACACCGTGGCCCCCAGCTCCATCAGCGCCTGATTGAAATCTCCCGGGGCCTTCCGGGGCATCACCGCCTGGAGCGCCTGACGGACCCTGGCCCGGGTCTGGGGCTTTGTGATATCCCCGCCGTCTCCGGTGAGCCGGGCCGTGACCCGAAGGACGTTGCCGTCCACCGCCGGAACCGGAACGCCGAAGGCGATGGAGGCGACAGCCCCCGCCGTGTACTCGCCCACTCCCGCCAGCTCCAGCAGTTCCCCGTAGGTATCGGGAAAGCGCCCATCCCGTTCGCAGACAATCTGCCGGGCGGCTTTTTGAAGGCTGCGGGCCCGGTTATAATAGCCCAGCCCCTGCCACAGCTTCATCAGACGGTCCTCTTCCACCGCCGCCAGGTCCTCCACCCGGGGCAGGGCCTCCATAAACCGGCGGTAGTACTCCAGCACCGCCGCTACGCGGGTCTGCTGGAGCATGATCTCCGATACCCACACGTGGTAAGGCGTGGGGTCGCTCCGCCAGGGCAGGACCCTGGCATTTTCGTAGTACCACCGCAGAAGCGGGATGGGAAGCTGTTCCAGCGGCTCCAAAGAGATACCCCCAAGCGGAAACCTGTATTCATCGCCGGACAGAGGATTGGTCCTTGTTTAAAAAATGTCAGCGTGTCCATTGTCAAACAGGGCCTGGCCCTCTGGGGTGTGCCGTTTCCTGTCAGGTATTATATAATGGAACCGTTTTTTTTTCAATGGTCGAAATGAAACCGGCCGTCAACTTCATCTAATGGTCAGAAAGGAGGGAGAGACCCTTGTGCGAAGAGGAATATGCTGTCCGGGCCGGCGCTGTGAACGCGCGGCTCTACCGCACCGCCTGCCTGTACCTGGACAGCGAGGCCGCGGCGGTGGACGCGGTAGACGAGGCGGTCTACCGGGGGCTGCGGGCCTGCAAAAAGCTCCGGGAGCCGGACTATTTCGCCACCTGGCTCACCCGGATTCTGATCAATGTATGCAAGGAGGAGCTCCGCCGCCGGAAGCGGGAGGTCGCGGTGGAGGAGCTCCCGGAGACCGCTGTGGAGCAGTTCGACGCCCTGCCCCTGCGGGAGGCCGTCCGCCGTCTGCCCCGGGAGCTGCGGGACGTGGTAGCGCTGCGCTACTTCACCGGTCTGACCCTGGCTGAGACCGCCCAGACCCTGGATATCCCGCCGGGCACCGTATCCACCCGCCAGCGCAGGGCTCTGTCCCTGCTGCGGCTGGAGCTGCGAGAGGAGGAATGAACATGGAGCGCATGGAAGAATACCGGGCGCTGAAAGCCGCCCTGGAGGAGACTCCGGCAGCCTTGGACGGCTCCGTCCGCCGGGCTCAGACCAGACTGAGGCGGGAACGCCGGCGTCGGCGGACCTGGGGCGCATCCTTCGGGGGGGCGGCCGCCGTATTCGCCCTGTTTGTCATGCTGGTGAATGTATCCGGTCCCTTTGCCGCCGCCTGTGAGGGCATCCCCATCCTGCGGGAGCTGGCCGCCGCCGTGTCCTTCTCCCACTCGCTGTCCTCCGCGGTGGACCACGGCTATGTTCAGACCATCGGCCAGAGCGGAACGGACAACGGCGTCACCGTGGAGCTGGAATATATGATGCTGGACGGGGGGCAGATTGTGTTCTTCGGCCGGGTGGAGGCCCCGGAGGAGGTGGAGCGCTGCATGGTTCTGCCCGATCTGCCCCCCGACGGCGGGGGTGAGATAAGGGGATGCAGCATGACGTCTCACTCCATTGTGCCGGGAGAGCTGACGACCCTCTTTACCATCGCCATAGACCCGGACGTATTTGTGTTTCCGGAGGTGCTCCACCTGACCTGCCAGGTGGAGCTGCATCGGGGGCACGACGGCTCCGCCCCTGCCCCCGCCCCCACTTCCGCTCAGGGCCGGGAAGAGGGCGGAAGGGAGCGGGATGCCGCCGTTACCTTCGACGTGCCCGTGGACCGGGCTCTTCTGGGGCAGAGCAGGAGCCTGCCGGTGGACCGCTGGATTGAGCTGGAGGGCAACCGGTTTTATATCGCCAGCCTGGACCTGTACCCCACCTTCGCCAGGTTTGTTCTGGAGGCGGACGAAAACAATCCGGATACCCTTCGGACTTTGGAGTACTATCTGGAGGATGAGAATGGGAACCGCTACGAGCGCGGCTCCGCCAGCGGGGTGCTGTCCATCGGAAATTCCTATTGGTTCGAGAGTCCCTATTTTCAGGAGCCGGAGCATCTGACACTCCATATCACCAACGCCGTCTGGATGGAAAAGGGCAGAGAGCGCGTGACCATTGACCTGGAGACCGGGGAAGCTCTGGGGCCTCTGCCGGAGGGCGTTACCGCCCTGGTAGGCCGGGAGAACGGCGACATTGCGGTGGGCCTCACCGCTCCTCTGGGCCGGGGCTCCACCGAGGACTTCCACATACACTATCAGCTTTTTTACGACGGATACTATGCCCCCGACGGCGCCAGATTTGAGATTATGGGATACAGCACCATTAACGGCCTTCCCGATTTTGCCGGGGAAGCCCGCCGGCAGGAAACGCTGGGGAACACCCACTTTACCGAAGTTATCTATCTCAGGGACTGGGCCTGGAGTACCGTGGATGTAGGACTGTATTTCTCCCGCCGGACGGAGTATCCCCAGCCCCTCTCCTTTGCGCTGACATAAGCGAGCGGGCGGTCTGATTGATTGGCGGGAACCCTGCGAGGCTCTTTAGACGCTTTGAAGCCGCGGGCGGAATTGTATCCGCCCGCGGCTTCTCTGTATGTCACCACGCTTTTGTCTGTAAAAACAGCTGTTCGAGGAGAAATTACAGCAGGAAAGAGCTCACAGTGACGACCAGCCCGGAAAATACGATGGACACGGTGGAGCAGAGCTTGATCAAAATATTCAGAGAGGGACCGGAGGTATCCTTGAAGGGGTCGCCCACGGTGTCGCCGATGACGGCGGCCTTGTGGCAGTCAGAGCCCTTGCCGCCGTGGTGTCCGGCCTCAATATACTTTTTAGCATTGTCCCAGGCGCCGCCGGCGTTGGACATGAACACGGCTACCACGAATCCGGTGACGGTTACGCCGCCCAGCAGTCCCACCACGGCCTCAGGCCCCAGAATCAGGCCCACGATGACAGGCACCACAATGGCCAGCAGGGAGGGCACCACCATTTCACGCAACGCGCCCTTGGTGCACAGGTCCACGCAGGACGCATAGTCGGGGTCGGCCTTGCCCTCCATAATGCCGGAAATCTCCCGGAACTGGCGGCGGACCTCCACAACAATGGACTGGGCGGCCCGCTGCACGCCGCTCATGGTCAGCGCCGCGAACACAAAGGTCAGCATGGCGCCCACAAAGATGCCCACCAGCACCGCGGGATTGGTCAGGGCCAGATCCAGGGTGTAGGCCACCTTGGTTTTGACCACATCCACATAGGATACCAGCAGGGCCAATGCGGTCAGGGCGGCGGAGCCGATGGCAAAGCCTTTGCCGGTGGCGGCGGTGGTATTGCCCAGGGAGTCCAGCGCGTCGGTGCGGTTGCGGACCTCTTCGCCCAGACCGCTCATCTCGGCGATGCCGCCGGCGTTGTCAGCCACGGGGCCGTAGGCGTCGGTAGCCAGAGTGATGCCCAGGGTGGAGAGCATGCCCACGGCGGCAATGCCGATTCCATAGAGGCCCTTGGAGAACAGCTCCGCGTAATTGGCCGCTCCGGTGGTCAGGGAGCCGCCCGCCGCTACGAAGGAGACAATAATTGCCACGCCGATAATCAGGATGGGAGCGGCGGTGGAGAGCATGCCCAGGGAGATGCCGCCGATGATGGTGGTGGCGGCGCCGGTCTCGGTGGCGGCGGCCAGCCCCTGAGTGGGCTTATAGGTGTCAGAGGTGTAGTATTCGGTAAAATAGCCGATGGCACAGCCGGCGATCAGCCCGGCTACAATCGCGATGTAGGGACCCCAGGAGCCCATGATGAAGTAGGTGACAGGGGCGGCGATGACGGCGGCCAGCAGCGCGGCGGTATAGGTGCCCTTGCGCAGGGTGGCCAGCAGGGACTTTTGGGTGGCGTCCTCCTTGGTGCGGATCAGGAAGGTGCCCAGCACCGAACACAGCACGCCCACCACGGCGATAATCAGCGGCAGAAGCATGGCGTTCCAGGTAAGCCCGTCGGCGGCATAGGCCGAAGCGCCCAGGGCAAAGGTGGCCAGTATGGAGCCTACGTAGGACTCATAGAGGTCCGCGCCCATGCCGGCCACGTCGCCCACGTTGTCGCCCACATTGTCGGCGATGGTGGCGGGGTTGCGGGGGTCGTCCTCGGG
>CANDFO010000073.1 GCA_947384055.1 uncultured Flavonifractor sp. | reverse complement strand
GATTCAAAGGTCCGCGCCGCCAGGGTTCGCGCCACCGCGCTGTCCACATCGCCGGGCTGAAGGATGCCTGCGGAAAAGGGGATACCGCGCTTTTGCAGGCTGCGGAAGCAGGGAGCGCCCCGCCCCGCTCCGGGCACCACGAATACCTGGCTCTCTCCCGCCGCCCCGCACAGCTCCACGCTGCCCAGCAGCAGGTCGAAGGTGCCGTCGTGGATATCGTACAAGGCCCGGAGCGTCTCCTCATCCAGCACATCCTCCGGCGCACCGCAACGAAAGATGGTGCTTCCCTTCACCAGCACCACCACATCGGCCAGCTTCACCGCCAGATCCACCTCGTGGAGGGAGAGCACAACGCTCAGCTGCCGTTCCGCCGCCAGCCCCCGCAGGATGCTCAGCAGCTCGATCTTGTGGCGGATATCCAGGTAGCTGGTGGGTTCGTCCAGCACCATCACCTCCGGCTGCTGGCACAGGGCCCGCGCCAGCAGAATCCGCTGCTTCTGCCCATCGCTGAGCTGAGAAAAGCGGCGGTCCCGCAGCTCCAGGGCGTTGACCTGCTCCATAGACTGGGCGACGACGGCCTCATCCTCTTCGGACAGCCTGCCGAAATGATTCGTATAGGGATAACGCCCGGCGGACACCACCTCCCAACAGGTCAGCAGCTCCGGGTCCACCCGGTCGGTGAGCACCACCGACACCTGTTTTGCCATTTCCCGGTTGCTCATCCCGCTTAAATCTTTACCGTCAATAGACACCACGCCGCCCAGCTTGGCCAGGTGGCGGGTAATACTGCGCAAAATGGTGGATTTTCCCGAACCGTTGGGCCCAATGAGGCACAGAATGCCCCCTCTGTGTATGCCGATGTCGATGTGTTCAATCAGCGGCCTGCCGCTGTAGCCCACCGACAGATCCTTTGTCTCAAAATACATCATGCGCCCCTCCTCCGCTTGATCATCAGCCAGATCACCACCGGCGCGCCCAGCACCGATGTCACCGTGCTGATGCTCAGCTCCACGGGCGCAAATGCAGTGCGGGCAATGAGATCGCACAGCAGGCAGAACACACCGCCTGTGAGGAAGGTGGCCGGTATGAGCACCATAGGCCGGGAGGTTTTGAACAGCAGGCGGGTGATGTGGGGCACCGCAATGCCGACAAAAGAAATCGGACCGGCAAAGGCCACCACGCAGGCCGCCAGCATGCTGGACAGGATGATGAGGGCCAGCCGGAAGCCCCTGATATTCACCCCCATGCTTTTGGCGTAGTTTTCTCCTAAAAGATAGGCCTCCAATGGTTTAGACAGGAAAAACACCACCGCCACCGTGGGCAGTGTGATGACTGCGGCCGCCGCCAGAGTGGGCCAGGTGATACCGGAGAAGCTGCCCATGGACCAAATGGTGAAGTTGCGCAGCTGGTTGCTCTCGGCAAAGGTGATCATGAAGTTGGTGCCCGCGTCGCAGATGTAGCCAATCATCATACCGATCACCAGCAGCATGGCCAGGTTCTGCACCCGGCTGGACACCGCCAGCACCAGCGCCATGGACAGCAGGGCCCCCGCAAAGGCGGCGATAAAGATGGCGTAGGGGGAAAAGTTCCCCATGACGATTGGAGCCGCCGCCAGCATAAAAAAGCCCACAAACAGCCGGGAGCCGGAGGAAATGCCCAGCACGAAGGGACCGGCTATGGGATTTTTAAAAAAGGTCTGGAGCAAAAAGCCCGCAATGGACAGCCCGCCCCCCAGTACCACTGTGCCCAGCATCCGGGACAGGCGGATTTTCCAGAGAATGTTTCCCTCCAGGCTCCCGTCGTTGCCGAAGCGGAGCAGCTCCGCAATCCGTTCCAGGCTCAGATGGACTGACCCGGTGTTGATGTTCCAATAGAGCATCACCATCATCAGAATGCCCAGGACGAGGAATCCTCCGGCAAAACGCGCGGTTTTTTTCATCTTCATCTCTCCTCTCTGTACCCCCTGAGGTCAGGCGTCCGGCAAAATCGGACGGCTGACCTCAGGGCCCGGCGGAGCCGGGACCCTGGTGCTTACGCTTCGGGCAGCTTGTAGAAGTAGTGCAGGCTGTCTGCGTTCTCTGGGTGGTAGATGATGGTGGCAATGTCCTCAATCATGGTGGCCACATCATCGGCGGACTGCCAGTAATTTTTATTGATGCCCCAGACGTTGCCCTCCTTGACCGCTCTCATATCTGCCAGATAGTCGCCGTTGGCCAGGATGTCCGCCACGGTGGAGACACTGACGTCGCTGGTGTTGTCGTAAATGAGAATCTCGGTGTCCACCGCATCCTTATAGAATTCCTCCACCGTCATTTTGGTGTTGCCGCCCTTGTCGGGTTCCAGCTCCGCGAAAGGATACGCGCCTCCGGCCAGCTCCAGCATCTTGTTCACATAATCACCGCCGTTGCGGACGTATACCGTACCCTTGAAAATGTAAGTCTGCATGATAGAGGGATGGACGCTCTCACCCTCTACCTGGCTGACCACGGCATTCACCTTGGCCACGGCGTCGTCGAAGTAGGCATTCGCCTCTTCCTCCATGTCCAGCAGAGCGCCCACCAGCTTCACCCATTCCACCCGGCCCAGGGGATGGTTCTCCAGGTGCTGGCTGTCGGCGATATAGGGGATGCCCAACTCATCCAGCTTGGCCAGCACCTCGTCGCTGCCGTGGAGGGTATTGGCGGAGATCAGAATGAGCTGAGGGGCGGCGGCGCTGATGAGCTCGTAATCCGGCTCGGAATTCTTGCCTACAAATGTCGTCCTGCCGTCGGCGATCTGCTGGGCTATCTCCTCAATGTACCACTTGTCTTGGGCGGTAGTGACCATATTGATCTTATCCAGAGCCCCGATAGCGTGGAACAGCGTGGCATGGGTGGTGGAGAAGCAGCCCAGCCTGGTCAGCGGGGCCTGGAGCACGGTCAGGTTCCCGGTGTCCGCAGGGGTCTGGGCTCCCTCCGGAACCAGCAGGAACTTCCGCTCCCCGCCGTCGGTGATGATCTTGCAGCCATTGGCGCAATAGTCCACCGCAAAGTTGTCGGCGTATTGCAGCTCCATACTGCGCACTACGGTCAGGTCGTCCGGGTCGGGCTGGCTGCCGGCAGGCGCGGGAGTCTCCGGCGCCTGGGATGGAGGCGTGGGCGTGGGTTCCCCCGCAGAAATCGTGCCGCTCTGTCCGCAGGCGGCCAGCGCCAGCAGCATGGTCAGGGCCAGCAGTATTGCAGTCAGCCGTTTCAATTTCTTTTTCATCGCACTCTCTCCTTGCATCATTCGATATATTGAAGCGCATATTGATCTGCGCGCTTCAACTGTTTGACTGGACGCTGTCCTCCATGAGCCCTTCCGCGTCCATGTAAATGCGCCGCACGGCCTGGAGCGTATCCTCGTCCGCCTGCCACATCCCACGCTGGTGGGCCTCCAGCAGCCGCTCGCTCATCTGGTGGACCGCGGCGTCGTTGACCTCCTCCATCCACTTGCGCGTCTCCTCATCCAGAAGGAACTGGCGGGCCATACCGTCATACATCCACTTCTCCCCAATCCCTGCCGAGGCATCCCACCCAAACAGTGTGTCGAAGGTAGTGGATATCTCCTGTGCTCCCTTATAGCCGTGGCGCTTCAGTCCTGCCAGCCATTTTGGATTGAGAATGCGGCTGCGCATCACGCGAGCCAGTTCCCGTTCCACAGTACACGTCTCCGGACGTTCAGGCTCGGCCGTCTGCCCCGCCAAAGCGATGGGCTGTTCGCCGCTGCTGGCGCGCACACAGGCCACAAGTCCACCGTGATAGCTGTAAAAATCATCGCTGTCCAGCATATCAATCTCCAGGTCGGACTGGTTTTTCACGGTTATTCCTACGGTGGACAGCCGGGAGCGGAATAAATCCGGCATAGCCTGCCCATGAAATCTGGCGCTGTAGCCGTGGGCGCTCCACAGGGTGTAAACCTGCGCCAGGTCCTCCCAGCTCTCCCAATTCCGGCTGTGGATCGCCCTTGAGACCCCTGCGCCATAGCTTCCCGGCGGACAGCCGAACACCCGCAGGGCGGCCCGGTCCGCCGCCGTATTTTCGTCCAGTCCCTCCGCCGTCAGCCGGACCAGCTCCTGGTCCGTGTGCTTTTTCACATAGTTGTCCTCCGGAGACTCGTCCAGCGCGGCCACCGACAGCACCGCCCGGCCCACCAGCTCCACCACATTGGGGAAAGCGTCCCGAAACAGCCCGCTGATGCGCAGCACCACATCAATCCTGGGCCGGCCCAGCTCCGCCAGGGGGATGGGTTCCACCCCGACTACTTTACTGCTCTGCCCCAAGTAGATGGGACGGACGCCCATAAGAGAAAACGCCTCGGCGATATCCTCACCATGGGTTTTCATGCAGGCGTCGGAGTAGACCACCAGCGCCACGCTTTCCGGCCACCTTCCATCCTTTTGTTCCCGATAGGCCCGGATTGCCTGGTCCGCCAAAGTCTGTCCGATACGCCAGGCTCCCCTGCCGGGAACAGCGGCGGGGTCGATGGCGTAGAAATTCCTGCCTGTGGGCAGGATGTGGACGTTTCCCCGGGTGGGGCTTCCGCCGGGCAGCGGCGGGACAAATTTCCCATCCAGACCGTCCAGCAGCAGCTTCATCTCGTCGGTGGTCTGCCGCAGTCTGGGGACCACCTCACGGCACACATAGTCCAGCACACACTCCAGGGGTCCGGTATCCCCGGAAAACCCTTCGCCGGTCAGAGCGGACCTTGCGGCGGAGGGGTCGTAGCCCACGGCGGACAGGCGGCTGAATATACGCCGGGCGGACTCCACCGCCTCCTCCAGCACCCGCCGGGCGGTGCGCCCGTCCGGGAGAAGCCGCTGCGGAGCCTGCCGCAGCTCCTCCGGGTCCCAGCCCTGGGCGGTGAGAATGCTGTCGTTTAGGGCCGGAACGGTTCCGTTTGGGGTCCGCACCAGGGCGCGGGCCAGCTGATCCAGCAGCTTTCCCTCCGGGGGCTGGCCAAAAATGTGGAAGCCGTCCCGCACCAGAGAGGTTTTGAGGGTGCTTATCCACTCATGGAGCCGGGCAATCCCCTCCTCCGGGTCAGCGGCCAGGGACGCCCGGTCTGTTTTCAGGTCCCGGGTGAGCTCCAGCTCCTCCGCCAGAGAGAAAATACGCTCCGCCAGGGCGGGAAGCTGGGCAGGACGGGAGAGCCTGGCGTGGTAGAAGTCCTCGATGGCCTCGTCCAGGTCCTTCAGCCCACCGTAGGCATCAGACTCGTCCATAGAAGGGATCAGATGGTCCACAATACAGGCATAAGAGCGCCGCTTGGCCTGCATACCCTCACCCGGTATGTCGATGATATAGAGGTACAGATGGGGAACGCCGCCAATGCAGATATCCCCAAAGCACCCGGAGGACAGGCCGGTCTCCTTTCCCGGAAGCCATTCCAGCGTGCCATGGGTGCCCACATGGATTACCGCGTCGGCGCCGAACACCTCGTCTACCCAACGGTAGAAGGCCAGATAGGAGTGAGGAGGCGTGGTGTCCGTGCTGTGATAGAGCTCCTCCGCCAGCTCCGGGGCGGCGCGCAGAGGCTGGAGTCCAATAAACAGATTTCCGTTTAAAATGCCGGCAATGGCGATTTTTCCATCCACCGTCATCACCGTGCCGGGCGGGGGTCCCCAGCTGTCCTCCATCTGTTTTTGGGTTTCCGGGTTCAGCCGGCTGAACCAGCTATGGTACAGGTCCTGGTCCACTGTAGCGGCCGCCCGCTCCACCATAGCCTCGGCAGAGAGCCACCGGGTATCGTTGGTGACGGCGCTGCGCACCTCGCCGATAATCTCCGCCCCGCTGGTAAAGCGCCGCGCCAGCCGCAGGCCCCGCTCCTCCATGGCCCGCACCACCCGGTACACCGTTTCCGGCGTGTCCAGTCCGTGGGCGGAGCCAATGGTGTCGTTGCGGGGCGGCATGTTGTGAAATATTACGGCGATCTTTTTCTCAGACATGGGCTTGCATCGCAGGGAACCCCAACGGCAGGCCATCTCTGCGACCCGTTCTACCCGGTCAGGCAGGGGGCGCAGCATGTTCCGCCCCTGCTCGCCGCGCTCTGTGACGGCAATGGGAACAGAGATGAGCTGCCCGTCAAATTCGGGCTGATAGATACAGACAGGCAGACTGACCAGGTCCAGCCCGCGGATATCCCGGCGGTATTCTTCCAGGCTGGAATAGGTGGTGAGGGCCTGGATCACCGGCAGTCCCCAGTCCTCAAAGACGCTGCGGGGCGGCTGTCCCGCCCGGAACACCCGCCCGGACAGGGTGGTGATGGAAAAGCCGTATGTAACCACCAGCGCCACGGGGATAGGCGTTCCGTCCGGGCGGCGGTAGGTCCGTTCCATCCGGTACGTCAGGCCCGTCTTTTCCTCCGGGTCGGCGGCAAAGGAGTCCGCGATGGCGTAGGGAACGCAGCCCCGCGCTTCAATGGCTGCCAGCAGCGCGTCCACATGGGCCAGATCCCGGGTCTTGGCATAGTGGTCGTGGACGATCACCCCGATGACCGGACGCGCTTCCCGCTCCATTTGCTTTTTATAGGCATCCTCCGCATCCGGCGGCAGGAGGCCCTGTCTGGTGTATATGCCCTGTCCCCGCGGGGGATGTGGCGGCTGAAGGGGATAGCGTCCGCCAAAGCAGGCGTTGGCGGCGCAGAGGGCCAGCTGAGCCAGGTCCTCCGGCAATCCGGACTGATAATAGGCTTCCAGCTGGGCGCAGAGCGAAAGGGATATCCCCAGCCCGGGGGCCAGTTCCGCAAATTCGTCCGCCATTGTAGTTGTGAGAAATACGGGCTTGCGCCCCGCCAGCCTGGGCCATAGCCGGGAAAAACAGTTCAATACCTGAATCGAACCATGCGCGTCCAGAATGACAAAATCCGCCCAGTCCCCCTCTGCCATAAGACGGTTTTCCAGGGCAGGATCACGATTGATATCCTGCACCCGATAGCTGTGCAAAGCAAATTGGCCTGGCCACCCGCGCTCCAGAAGCTCCGCTGCCTTGGGGGCGGCCCACAGGCGATATTCGTTCATTGCCAGGAATAAGATTTTCATTATAATCAGCCCTCATCCTCGGTTTGTCTGGCTGTGGATCAACCGCTCGGTCTCTTCTATACGCTTTCCCCAACGGGATATCATAAGGGTGTGGTCCGTCCTTTGACAATGGAGCGCAGCTGCTCACCCTTCAGCTCGTCCACTTTATAGTAATCTGCTTCCATAGCCCGTGCCGTCTGCTCGGCAATATGGAGAGAAATAAAATCCTGCTCTGTGTCGATGACCACGGCGCGCACCTTTTCCTGCCGGAGCAGCGCCGCGGCTTTCATTGCGTCCGCCACCGGGTCGTCCGTCCACATCGGCCGGTTGGCCCGCCCGTCAGTAACCAGCACCAGCAGGGGCAGCAGCTCCGGATCCTTCCGTTTCCGGGCCTTGAGAAGCTGCCAGCTCTGGTACAGCCCCGCCGCCAGAGGGGTGCGCCCGCCGGTGGGAAGCTGCTGGAGCTGCTTCTCAGCCAGATCCACGCTGGCGGTGATGTCCAGCAGCGTCCTGGCCCCCTCTCCCCGAAAGACCACCAGCCCCACCCGGTCCCGTTTCTGGTAGGAGTCCAGCAGCAGAGATAAAACGGCCTCCTTGGACGCCTTCATCCGCTTGCCCGCTCCCATGGACCCGCTGGCGTCCACGCAGAACACCACCGTCGCCCCGGTGTGGTCCTCCCGCACCTTGAAGCGCAGGTCCTGGTCGGTTAAAGCCACAGCGCACTCCGAGTGGTCCCGGGCGCTCTGATAGGGCGCGGCGGCCCGAAGGGTGGCGTCCAGCGCCAAATCCCGCTGGTGCGGCAGGGGACAGGCGGTGAAGGAGGCGTAACGACCTTTGTTTGAGCCGCTTTTGGTTCGGCTCCTTCTCCCGCTCCCGCGCCGCAGCATTCGGTCCCGCGGCGGTGCGGGCAGAAGGGACAACAGCGCAAGCTGCTCGCCCTTCACCAGCTGCTCCTCATCCGCAGGACCCTGCGGCGTCTCCGCCGGAGGCGGAGTTTCCAGCTCTTCGCCGTCGTTCCCCGGCTGTTCCTTCATCGGGGGCACCCGATCCCCGGCGGTCTGCTCTCCATTCCGCAGCAGTTGCTTTTCCTGACTGCCACTGTCCTCCGGTCGGTCCTGCTTCTCCTGCGTTTGAGGCGGGGCGGGAGGCCGGGGCGGAGACGGCGCGTCCTCCCGCCTCCGGTGAGGCAGAACATAGAGCGCCGCCTCTTTCAAGTCCTCGGGGGTGATATGCGCCCGGCCCATCCAGGCCGCGGCTGCGGCGGCGGTGCGGGCCAGCATCAGTTCACAGCGGTTGCCCTCCGCCCCGGCCTGGGCGGTGTACTGGGCGGACAGGCGGCGAACGGGTTCGTCAAGTTCCATTTGCGCCGCCAGCTCTTTTGCCCGGGCGATCCGTTGGCTGAGCGCGGCGCTCTCCGCCTCCCATTGGAGGCGGAAGGCCGCCGGATCCCGCTCATAAGCCATGCGGCGGCGGATGATCTCCGCCCGCCGCTCCACATCCACTTCTCCGGTCACACTTACATACAGGCCGAAGCGGTCCAGGAATTGCGGGCGCAGTTTGCCTTCCTCCGGGTTCATAGAGCCAATCAGCACAAAACGGCTGTCATGCCGGAAAGAGATCCCCTCCCGCTCCACCAGGTTCCTGCCGCTTCCGGCGGCGCAGATGAGCGTGTTCACCACCCCCTCGGGCAGCAGGTTTACCTCGTCTACGTAGAGGATATTGCCGTCCGCGCGCTCCAGAAGCCCGCCGGAGAAGGTTCGGACGCCCTCCTTCACCGCGCGCTCAAAGTCGATAGAACCCACCAGCATGTCCTCGGTAACGCTGAGGGGCAGATCGATCACCCTCTGCTCCGTCAGCTCCGCCAGCCCCCGGACGATGGTGGACTTTGCCGTCCCCTTCTCCCCGCACAGGACCACGCCCCCAATGCGGGGCTCAATCAGGTTATAGATGAGGGCGCGTTTTACCTGCTCCTGCCCCACGATGGCGGAAAACGGATACCGTTCATTCATCCAGCACACGCTCCCAATCCTGGGGCAGGCCGTCGGCGGTGTCAAAGGGCAGGCGGCGCATCCGGTGCCCAAGCACCATGGGAGCCACCCGGATCAGGTGGTCCCGCCGCGCCTCTTCCGCGCCCTCGAAGGCAGCCAAGGTACAGGCCGCCTTCAAAAGCGTGATGTCCGCCCGGTGTCCATCCACCTGGAGCGCCACACCGACTTTAGCCGCATCCCAATACAGCTTATCCGGGATACTCACGGCGTTCAGCCGCGTTTGAGCGGCGCGGACCTTCTCCTTCAGTTCCCGCTGCTCCCGCTCCCATCGCCGGCAGAAAGCGGCGGGGCCCTTCTCGTAGTCCACACGGCGGCGGATGAGCTCCGAGCGCAGGGAGATGTCCTGTTCCCCCCGTATCTCCACCACCAGGCCGAACCGGTCCAGCAGCTGGGGCCGCAGATCCCCCTCCTCCGGATTCATGGTGCCAACCAGCACAAACCGGGCGGGATGGCTGTAGCTGACCCCCTCCCGCTCCACGGTGTTCACTCCCATGGCGGCGCTGTCCAGCAGCACGTCTACGATATGGTCGTCCAGCAGATTGATCTCATCCACGTAGAGGATGTTGCCGTTGGCCTGGGCCAGCAGCCCCGGTTCAAAGACCTTCTCCCCCTTTTTGATGGCCTGCTCCATATTCAGCGAGCCCACCACCCGGTCCTCAGTGGAGCTGACGGGCAGCTCCACCACCCGGCGGGTGTAAGGGACGGTTTTCCACTCGGTTTTTTGCGCGCATTCCGCGCACAGGTCTCCAGTGTCCGGGCGGCAGTGGAAGGGGCACCCCTCCACCGCCTCTATCTGCTCCAGAAGCTCTGTGAGACCCCGAACGGCGGTGGATTTGGCGGTGCCCTTCTCTCCCCGGATGAGGACGCCGCCCAGGGCGGGGTTGATCAGGTTCAGGATCAGGGCCAGCTTCATCTGTTCCTGACCCACGATTGCGGTGAAAGGATAGGGATGGTCCATACGGCATTTCTCCTTGTCAGTTTATTCTCTCCGGGCGCCCAACCCGGAAAACAGGCCTTCCAGTTCTCCGCACCCGCCGCCGCTGCTCTGTTCCAGATGGGTTTGCGCACGATAAGCCGGTCCGCGTCAATGCCAATTAAAAATGCTGTTTTACGCCGGGCCGTATGCAGGTATATACAGCCTTGATTACCGTACCGCTTGTCGATTTGAAGACCGTTTAGTCCTGATTTATCAATGTATTTCAGTCTTGACGGGCGAAAAACCACAAAATTGCACCGGTGCTGACACCGGCCGCTTTGCCGGGCTGCTTTCTCCTAAATGGGAAAGAGCGCTTCAACGCTTCCGGCAGAAAAAGTAAACTCTGCTGACGCAGACCTTGCACCGAAAGCAGCGTTTTAAAGCCGGCCCGACCATTCCATACACGCCATGGAAAAATGGAAAGGGCGTGGCAGACCAAGTCTGCCACGCCCCGTTTTTCGCGTGAAACTATAACTAAATTCCGTCCCATGACCTTCCCGGTCTGGAGGATAACCACGTCACCTGTCTTCTGACTAATGCATTGGGGTATGCCTATACCTGCGCCTGCTGCCATGCCTTCTCCGGGTTGTCCCGAATGGCTGCTTCCTGCTTCGACAACAGACTCCTGCAAACACAGCAGCGGGAGCTGTACTGGATTTAAACCAGTTTCCTCTCCACACCCGCCGACAGCGGGCATGGAATGTGACGTGTCTGATAATATGAAATTGTAAATTTCTAAATTCGCGTCTAATTATATACCGCCTCAACAGAATGTCAAGAGGAAACGCAAAATATTCACGGAAGGCTGACTTCTCGCGACAGACAGTATGGCGGTTAGCTTCCCCGCAATCTCGCCTCTGCCTTTTCGTCTCCCTGACGGGCTTCCAAACGGTGTAAAATCCAGCAAACCGTTGCGGCAGTAACAAAAGCCGGGAAGCCTTGATTGACAAGGCCTCCCGGCTTGCGATAAGCGGTCAAAATCGTTTTTTCTCAAGCCTGCACCCAAAGCCAGACCGGAGCCCAGCATAGCGGGTCCGGTTTGGAGAGGAGGAGCAAGGGAGCG
>CANDFO010000072.1 GCA_947384055.1 uncultured Flavonifractor sp. | reverse complement strand
CTCGGCGTGGTCCTTGGTGTAGCCGTTGCCCACGATCATGGTGACGTCCTTGCCGCAGCCCTCGGCGCCCAGGGCGGCCTTGGCGAAATCGGTGGCCATGGAGAAGAAGTATACGGTGCCGTTGTCGCGGACGGGGAGGATGGCGCTCATCTCGCAGGCGGGAACATTGACGATGAGGATGGATACGTCGTACTCCTTGCCATTGTTGACGGCCAGGGACTTCTCCAGCACCTCGATGGGGTTGGTGGCGGAGCCCACGATGGCCTCGTGGCAGAGGTTCATGCTCTTGAGCAGGTCGGCGTCCTCCTGGCAGATAACCAGGGCAACCACCTTACCGGTGGGGCCGACGCGCTTCATGGCCTCGTAGCAGCACATCATGCCGCCCTTGCCGGCGCCGCCGAGAATGAGCACGCTGTCGCCGGGCTTGACCAGCTTGGCAGTCTGAGCGGGAGCGCCCGCCACGTCCAGAGCGGCCAGGGCCAGCTCTTCGCTCATGTCGCTGGGCAGCTTGGCATACAGGCCGGACTCGAAGAGGATGGCCTGGGCCTGCACGTCCACACGGTCGATTTCGGGGTGAATGGCCAGAATCTTCTCAATCTTCAGGGGGGTCAGGGACAGGGAGACCAGGGAGGCGATCTTGTCGCCCACCTTCAGGTCGATCTTGCCCTCCAGATCCTCGCCGATCTGCTTGACGGTGCCGATGAACATGCCGCCGGAGCCGGTAACGGGGTTCTGCATCTTTCCGCGCTCGCCCACGATGTCCAGAATCATCTGCTCGGTCTTGCCCAGGTCCTTCTCGCAGGCCTCATAAATCTGGGTGAAGGACGCGGAGTCGATGTTCAGGGCCGACACGTCGCAGAGAATCTCATTGGACCAGCACTCCATGGTGTTGTCGATCTTCTTGGCGGCCTGGGTCATGAGGCCCTTAGGCTCGATTACGCGGTGGACGCCGTACTTGTTGCCTTTTTTCTGCATGGTAATCTCCTCCTGCTTCGTTTTAAGTAAGTTGGTTTGTCGGGACGGGTTGGGGAATCAGGGATCTGCCGGGGAAAATGGATTGGGGAAACAGGGACTGTGCGGAGATCTTGCCAAGTTCTGTCACGCGCAACTGGTTGGGGAGCAGTTGTTTGTCGGCGTGCGGAACACATGGAAACTTCAGAACCCGCGCCGGCGGACAAAGGACGGCCCGGCGTGTTTTGTGCCGCTGTCCGGCATCCTCCCGGCGCCTGGGGACGCAGGCCCTTATTTCTTCAGGGACAGGATTTCCCGGGCCTCGTCGGGGGTGGCGATCTCCCGGCCCAGCAGCTTGGCCAGGGTGACGACCTTCTCCACCAGCTCGCCGTTGGAGGCGGCCTTGTGGCCCCGCTCCAGGTAGATGTTGTCCTCAAAGCCTACGCGGACGTTGCCGCCCATCACGATGCCGGCGGCTACCATGGGCCACGCGCCCCGGCCGACGCCGGTGACGGTCCAGGTGGAACCGGCGGGAATCTGCTTGACCAGGTAATCCAGGTTGCCTACGGTAGCGGGGGTGCAGCCGTTGACGCCCAGCACAAAGTTGAACTGCATGGGTGCGCCGGGGACCAGGCCCTTCTCCGCCATGCCCAGGACGGTGTCCAGGTGGCCGATTTCAAAGCATTCGTACTCGGGTTTGATGTTGTTCTCCAGCATCCGCTTGCCGAAGGCCCGCATGGTGGGCATGTCGTTGACAAAGATGTCGTCGCCGAAATTGCAGGTGCCGCAGTCCAGGGTAGCCATTTCGGGGCAGAGCTCGGTGGGCTGGAGCCGCTCCTCGGGGGTCATCCCGGTGGCGCCGCCGGTGGACGGAATCAGAATGACGCCGGGGCAGGCCTCCCGGATGGCGTCCAGCACCACGCGGAACCGCTCCCGGTCCTGGGTGGGGGTGCCGTCGTCGGTGCGGACGTGGACATGGATGACCGCCGCGCCTGCCTCAAACGCGCTCTTGGCCTCGCGCACCGTCTCCTCCACAGTGTAGGGGACTGCCGGGTTGTGCTCCTTGGTGACTTCCGCACCGCAGATGGCCGCCGTGATAATCAGTTTTTCCATCGTTCTCCTCCTCATAAAATAAAAATAAGCGCGTTCCGTCCGTAATGGCAGGGCGGGACAGCGCTTCATGAACAAAAAATGCTATCTATGCCCAAGGGTCCTTTTCCACCCTTCAGACACAAATAGCACTCCATGTTACTCATGACAATCCGTATGCGCTGACCATACGGCTCAGGGGGAGGGCTGTACGATTCACATCCCCCTTCGGCGGAACGGACATTCGCAGACTGCCTTGGACTCGCCTGTCCTTTTCATCAGCCTGTTACCTTGCGCTCCGCGCCTCTATCCATGCGTGTTATTCACTTTTACTAAAATCACTATAAATCATCCCGCAGGTTTTGTCAATCATTATTTTTCGCAGATGAAATTTTTTGACAAGTGAGCAAAAACAGAGCCTGAGAATTATGCAGTTTGACGAGAAATTCCCCCTCCCACAGCGGAAATCGCCGGATCCCTGCCCCCGCGGACGGGCCCGGCACGCCCGCAGGGGGACCGCCGGGCAGACGCTTAAAGAGCACTCTTCAAGGCCTGGGCCAGCTGGTCGGGACAGGAGGTGGATTTGGCGCCGCATCTGATGCCCTCCAGACGGCGGACGGCCTCCGCCGCGGACATCCCCTCCACCAGCCGGGAGATGCCCTGGAGATTACCGCTGCACCCATCCAGAACCTGTACGGAACGGATGATGCCGTCCTCCAGCTGGATGGTCATTTTGCGGGAACAGACCCCCTTGGGGCGGTACTCGATGGTCATACGCAGTCGCTCCTCCGCTCTGTTGATTTCCGGCGCGGGGCCGGCTGAGACCATTATACCGGATAGAAAGCGGGATTGCAATTCCTGAACGGACTGTGCTATAATTGGGCAGACCCGCACCTGCCCAATACTGCGTCCACTAAGGAGGTTGAGCCCCGTGACGTCCAGCACGAAGCAGGCTCTGGCGGCTTCTCTGAAGAAGCTGCTGAAAAAGAAATATTTAGACGATATTACTGTCAAGGAAATCGTGGAGGACTGCTCCGTTAACCGTCAAACGTTTTATTATCATTTTCAGGACATTTACGACCTGCTCCGCTTTTTGCTGGAGCTTGAGACCGAGGAGGCCCTTCAGGACAGCGCCGCATGGCAGGAGGCGCTGCTGCGGGCCTTTCGGTACATACAGGAGGAGCATGTGATGGTGTACCACGTGTTCCTCTCCGACGGCCGGGAGCACCTGGATTGCCAGATGTATACACTGGCCCGCCGGATCGTGGCGGAGGAGCTGGAGCGCTGTGCCGGGGACCTGCCGCTGTACCAGAGGGACCGGGATTTTTTGACAGAGTTTTATATGCACGCCCTGGCGGGGATGATGGTGGGCTGGATGGCCCGGGACATGAAGGAGGAGCCCGAAGAGATTGTGGCCCAGACGGAGCGGCTGCTGGAGGGGGAGTTCCGCCGGGCGGCGGAAAAATTCTCCGCATCAGGGGCGCTCCGGTGAGACCGGGGGGAGAGGACACAATGGAGACGACAGAAAAAGCCTATGAGACAGAGCGGGGAACCATCCGCTACTGGACGGGTCCTGTAGAGGCGGGCCGCCCCTGGCTGGTCTTTCTCCCGGGCCTGACCGCGGATCACCGCCTGTTTGACCGGCAGATGGAGGACCTGAGCGGCCGGTTCAACTGCTTTGTCTGGGACGCCCCGGCCCACGGCCGCTCCCGCCCCTTCACGCTGGACTTCTCCCTGGCGGACATGGCGGAATACCTTTACGGTATTTTGGCGGCGGAAGGGATCTCCCGTCCCGTTCTGGTCGGGCAGTCCATGGGCGGATATATCGCTCAGGTCTGCATGGCGCGGCGGCCCGGCGCGGCGGCCGGTTTCGTCTCTATCGACTCCTGCCCCATGGAGCGCAGGTACTACACCGGGGCGGAGCTGTGGCTTTTAAGGCACACCGAAAGGATGTACCGGGCCATTCCCTGGAAGCTGCTGCTGCAATGGGGGAGCCGGGGTACAGCGGAGACGGCCTATGGCCGCGGGGTAATGCAAGAGATGATGGAGAGCTACTCCAGAGATGAATTCTGCGCGCTGGCGGCCCACGGCTACCGGATTCTGTCCCAGGCCGTCGCGGAGAACCGGACTTACGCGCTCACCTGTCCCGTGCTGCTGCTGTGCGGAGAGAAAGACGCCGCGGGCTCCTGCCGGCGGTATGACCGGAACTGGGCCCGGGAGACGGGACTTCCCCTGGTGTGGGTGCCGGGGGCCGGACATAACTCCAACTGCGACGCTCCTGAATTTGTCAATCAGGCCATCGAAGGATTTGTACGGTCTTTATCGATAGTGGAGAACCGGAACCCCTCCCCGGTTTTAAAATAGATACGGCAGATGACCAATATCATGAAAAAGGAGAGATGACGGATGAAGAGACAATTTCAACATGGGTTTCTGGCCGGACTGCTAACCGCCGGGCTGCTGATGGTATTGGGCGTTACCGCGCTGGCCGTCAGCCGAACAATCACAGTGGACGACGGCATCCGCATTACCTTCAACGGCGCGGCTTTTACCCCCAGAGACGCCAACGGCAGGGCGGTGGAGCTCTTTACCTACAACGGCACCACCTACGCCCCGCTCCGGGCCCTCTGCGAGGCGGCGGGACTGAAGGTGAGCTATGACTCCGCCACCCGCACCGCTCAGGTATCCTCCCCCGGCGGGACCCCCGCGCCGTCCACCACCCCCGCGCCCGCCACAGGGAACTACGCCTACATCACCGCGGAGCAGGCAAAAGGGTTTGCCCTGGCCCATGCGGGGGTCAAGGCGTCGGATGTGACGTTTATCAAGGCCGAGTTCGACTGGGACGGCGGCATCGCCGAATATGAGGTGGAGTTCTACGCGGGCAGCACCGAATACGACTACGACATCGACGCCGTTACCGGAGAAGTCCGGTCCTTTGACCACGACGTTGAGGGCTGGCAGCCGGCCGCCTCCGGGAACAGCGGAACCATCACCTCCGAGCGGGCCCGGGAGCTGGCCGTGAAGTACGCGTCTGACCGGGGAATCAAGACGGCTGCGGTGGTCAAATGCAAATTGGACTGGGACGACGGGCGGCAGATCTATGAGCTGGAGCTGCGCGGCGGCAATACCGAGTACGAGTGCAAAATCGACGCCTCATCCGGGGCGGTCCTGGCCTGGGAAATTGACTGACTGGGGGTTATGGGCAAAACGGCAAAAAACCGGGGCATTTAAGCAAAAAAGTCGTTGCACTGTGAACAAACGGGTGCTAGAATAAGAGTATGCGGCGGGTTTTTCCGCTAAGAGCCTGTTTAGAATCTCCAGGTGTGCCGGATGAACCGGGTTTTTTCGCCCGGCAAGGAAAAAAGCGCAGGAATACTGGATGTATTTCGAGCGTTTTTGACGCAGCCGGACGAAATGAGACCGGTCCAGACGGTGTGCCTGGAGATTTTGAACAGGCTCTAAGGTCCATCGGTTTCGGGCAGTGGCCCGCGGAACATACCACTTATCAAAAGGGAGGACGCTCACATGAAGAAATTCATCAACGCAGTGGACAAAGTAGAGGATCAGATGATCCAGGGCATGGTAAAGGCATATCCTCAGTATGTGAGAAAGCTCGACTGCGGCAACGTCGTGGTCCGGAGCCATAAGAAGGAGGGCAAGGTGGCCCTCATCAGCGGCGGCGGCAGCGGCCACGAGCCCGCCCACGGCGGCTATGTGGGCGAGGGCATGCTGGACGCGGCCGTAGCCGGCGCGGTGTTCACCTCCCCTACCCCCGACCAGGTGCTGGAGGGAATCAAGGCCGTCGCCACCGACGCAGGCGTGCTGATGGTCATTAAGAATTACACCGGCGACGTGATGAATTTTGAGATGGCCGCCGACATGGCCCGGGACGAGGGCATCAAGGTGGCCCAGGTAGTGGTCAACGACGATGTGGCCGTCAAGGACAGCCTGTATACCGTGGGCCGCCGGGGTGTGGCGGGCACCGTGTTCGTCCACAAAATCGCCGGCGCCATGGCCGAGACCGGGGCGGACCTGGACGCGGTTCAGGCGGTGGCCCAGAAGGTCATTGACAACGTGCGCACCATGGGCGCGGCCATTGAGCCCTGCACCGTCCCTGCGGCGGGCAAGCCGGGCTTCGAGCTGGGCGAGGACGAGATGGAAGTGGGCATCGGCATTCACGGCGAGCCGGGCACCCACCGGGAAAAGCTCAAAACTGCCGATGAGATTGTGGATATGCTTCTGGAGCAGATTCTGGCGGACCTGGACTTTGTCGGCAGCGAGGTGGCCGTAATGGTCAACAGCTCCGGCGCCACCCCCCTGATGGAGCTGTTCATCATCAACAACCGGGTGGCCGACGTGCTGGCCGAAAAGGGCGTCAAGGTTTACAAGACCCTGGTGGGAGAGTTCATGACCTCCATTGAAATGGCCGGATTCTCCATCTCCCTGCTGAAGCTGGACAGTCAGCTCAAGGAGCTGCTGGACGCCAAGGCGGACACCCCGGGCTTCAAGGCATAATTTTTCGGGAAAGCAGGCGGACCCATTATGAATACGGAAAAGCTGATTGCGGTACTCCATCAGATTGCGGAAAAAATTGAAGCGGAGAAAGCCTTCCTTACCGAGCTGGACAACGTCATTGGCGATGGGGACCACGGCATCAACCTGGCCCGGGGCTTCGGCGAGGTGGAGAAAAAGCTGGACACCCTGGCGGACAAAGAGCCCGGCGATGTGCTCAAGACCGTTGGCATGACCCTGGTGTCCACCGTGGGCGGGGCGTCCGGCCCCCTCTACGGCACGGGCTTTATGAAGCTGGGGACGGCCCTGAAGGGCAAGGCTGACGTGACGGTCCCGGATTTTCTGGCGGGCTTCCAGCTGGCCATTGAGGGTATTCAGCAGCGGGGCCGCTCCACCAAAGGCGAAAAGACCATGCTGGACGCCATGATCCCCGCCAGGGAAGCCATGGAGACTGCGTGGGCGGAGAGCCAGGACCCCGGGGCGGCCTTTGCAGCAGGTATCGCCGCCGCCAAAGAGGGAGTGGAATACACCAAGACTATCGCCGCCACCAAGGGCCGGGCCAGCTATCTGGGCGAACGGAGCATCGGCCACCAGGACCCCGGGGCCACCTCCTTCACCATGGTGCTGGAGATTGTGGGAAGCGCGGTGTAGCATGGTTGGATTTGTAGTGGTCTCCCACAGCGCCAAGCTGGCGGAGGGCGTGGTGGACCTGGCCGGAATGATGGCCAGGGACGTCCCCATCGCCGCTGCAGGCGGCCTGGAGGACGGCGGATTCGGCACCAGCTTCGACAAGATTCAGCGGGCGGTGGAACAGGTTTATTCCGACGACGGCGTTATCATTCTCATGGACATGGGCAGCGCGGTGATGACCGCAGAGATGGTCATCGAAGCCATGGAGGGCAAAAAGGTCCGTATGGCGGACTGCCCCGTGGCGGAGGGCGCAGTGACAGGAACCATCGACGCCGACGCGGGCATGAGTCTGGAGGAGATTCTGGAGGAGCTGGAGCAGGTGGGAGAGCAGAAAAAGCTCTGACCGGCTGCCGTGCGCCGACCGCCAAACAGAAAAGAGATTGGCTCCGGTCCGCGGTTTTCCGCGGGCCGGAGCTGTGTTTTGCGGTTTGAAGAGAAAGACGGATTGACAGAACCGTTGCCGGGCTCTTATAATAGACGCAGGAAATCCTGCACGCGGGAGGGAATGTGTATGAAAAAACTTCTGGCTCCCCTGGTAGGGGGGGCCTCCCCGGTGACGGTCATCGGACTGTGCAAAAACGCGGGCAAGACCACCGCTATGCGCCGCCTGATGGCCGAGCTGGGGGAGGAATGCCTGGGCCTGACCTCTGTCGGCCGGGACGGAGAGGCCACCGACCTGGTGACAGGCACCGAAAAGCCGGACCTGTACATCAAGCGGGGGGACCTGTTTGCCACCGCCCGGGGAATGATGCACCTGTGCGATGTAACTATGGAGGTGGCCGCGCTCACGGGGGTGATGACCCCGCTGGGGGAGGTGGCGGTATTCCGCGCCCTGTCCGACGGCTATATCCAGCTGGCCGGGCCCTCCGCCGCCGGACAGCTGCCCCCTCTGTGCGGGCAGTTTGAAGCCCTGGGCGCCGGACGGGTGCTTATCGACGGAGCCGCCGGACGCAAATCCCTGGCCGGGGCCGGGCTGGAGGGTGTGGCCCTTTTGTGCACCGGGGCCTCCCTGGACCGGGACATGGAGCTGGTAGTGGCCGAGACCGCTCACACCTGCCGCCTGTTTGCCGCCAGGCGCCCGGAAGACCCTGGTCTCTGCGCCGCCCTGGACGGCTGCGCGGACCGCTTCGCCCTGTTCCGGCCCGACGGGACTCCTCTGGAGCTGCCGCTGGATGAGAACGGCGCGCCCAAGTGGAACAGGCTCCCCCGGGAGCGCTGTGTGCTGTGGGCGGCGGGAGGGATTACTGATCCGCTGCTGAAAACACTGGGGCGGCGGGGCGCTCCTCTGAGCCTGGTGGCGGCGGACGCCACCCATGTACTGGCCGGACGGGGGGCCTTTGAGCTGTTCACCCGGGGGGGAAACAGCCTCCAGGTCCGCCGGGAGCTGACTATCGCCGCCGTGGGAGCCAATCCCTGGTCGGCCTATGGCTGGCATTTTGACGCTGAGGCATTTGTAGACGCCCTCGGCCAGGCTGTGGACCTGCCGGTGGTAAATGTGAAGGAGAACTGAGAGATGGAACTGACCCTTGAACTGCGGGAGAATGCCGGGCTCCAATGGGTGCTGGAGCGGCTGTCTCCCATGTCGCCCTTTGGAAAAGCAGCGGCCCGGGAGCCCCGCTGGTATGCCCCCGGCCAGGAAGCTGCGCTGGAGGAGGAGCTGGACAACGTGGCCCTGGGATTGGCGCTGTGGGACGCCGCCGGCGGCACTCCACAGGCGGAGGAGCCCCTGTGCTGCTGCGACGCCCTCCCCAGGCTGGACCCCGCCGCTCTGGAGGACACCACCGCGGCCCTGCGGGGTGTGACCCGCTGCCTGCCCCTGTTTCACGATATCCGGGGTTCCTTTGACCGGGACCCGGGCAGCCCCTTTGATCTGGTGGAGCTTTTCGAAGTAAAGCATTTTCTGGTGACGCTGGAGCAGCTCACCCAGGCCTATGCCGCCCTGCCCCCCTTCCGGGGAATCGACTTCCCGCCCATGGGGGAGGCCCTGGAGCTGGTAGATCCGGAGGGCCGTCGCCTGCCCGCCTTCGCAGTGGTTAACGCCTACCATCCGGAGCTGGCTCCCCTGCGGGCGGAGAAAACAGCCCTGGAGAAGGAGATCCGCGCCGCCTCTGAGGAGGAGAAATCCGCGCTGCTGGAGCGGCGGCGGCAGCTGGCCGTCCGGGAGGACCAGCTGGAGCTGGAGGTGCGGGCGGAGCTGACCCGCAAGCTGATGGTGTACCGGGAGGCGTTTTTGGCCAATATGGACGCGCTGGGGCATCTGGACCTGCTGCTGGCCAAGGGCCGGCTGGCCAAGCGCTACCAGTGTGTCCGGCCGGTACTCTCGGCGGACAACCACCTGGTCCTCCGGGGACTGCGCCATCCCCAGGTGGCAGAGGAGCTGGCCGGCCGGGACGAGGCGTTTACCACGCTGGACCTGGAGCTCTCCGCAGGATGCACCGTCGTCACCGGGGCCAACATGGGGGGAAAGACGGTTTCCCTGCGCTCCACGGTGCTCAGCCTGCTGCTGTGCCAGTGCGGATTTTTCGTCTTTGCACAGTCCGCCCGGCTCCCACTGTTCCATCAGGTGGCGCTGATCCTGGCGGACAGCGGTCCCGGTTCCGGCGGCCTGTCCTCCTTCGGCCGGGAGGTCCACCTGCTGGACCGCCTGCTGGACCAGACCAGGGGACAGCGGTTTTTCCTGGCGCTGGATGAGTTTGCCCGGGGTACCAATCCCCAGGAGGGGGCTGCCCTGGCCCGGGCCCTGGTGCGTTACCTGGGACGTCTGGACTGCATGGCCCTGATGACCACCCACTACGACGGGGTGTCCGATGTGGCCGGAGCCCACTATCAGGTGGCCGGTCTGGTCCGGGAGATCACCGACGACGAGGGGGAGGACCCCCGCCGCCGGATTGCCAGGCGGATGGACTACCGGCTTCTCAGCGCGCCGCCGGGGGCTCCCTGTCCCAGGGACGCCTTGCGAGTGTGCCGCCTGCTGAAGCTGGACCCGGAGCTGACGGAGCTTTTCGCGGCGGACCTGTGACATATCCCTTGCCGGACGATGTCCCGGAATGCGCCGGCAGATAAACCGGAGCTGTTCTTCAGCACAGAATTTCAGAGCCTGTTCCGTAACTCAACGTGTGACGAGATACGGAACAGGCTCTTCAACAATACCTGCCGCCAAGCCAGGAACCTGCATTTGCCTTTGGGCGGGGCGACGGGACGGATTTTTTGCGGTCGGACTATTCCAACTCAAAAAGCACTTTTTCATAGTCTTTCACGTAGTACTTTACGGTTTTACGCCCCCTTTGAATAATTGTGTGCCCTTCTGCTTCCAGCCTTTCTCTCTGCGCCGCAACGCTGCCGGGATATTTTGCATTCAGCTCCCCATTCGCCTTCAGGGTCCTCCAGAAAGGGGTTTCATCACCAGAACGCTGACTGCTTGCCCAGGCCGCGATGGAAACAAAAATTCCTGCCGTAATCGGCTCTGTAAAATCCGCACCGTTTAATTTCGCAAAATGTGCCCGGATTTTTCCAACGGTAATTACTTTGCCGTAAGGAATCTGTTTCATCACCTTGTCGTAGTCGATTGGCGGGGCAAAATACATCCTGTTTCCTCCGTATTTTTCTATGCTCTTTTGGTCCGTAATAATTTGGGTTTTTGGCATATCCTTGCTCTCATGCAGCATTGCGTTGAAATCTTTTTTCTCTTCTCCTGCCATATTAGACACCTCCGTTTTCAGTATAACTTTTTTTGACGGTTTATGCAATGAGGGTGTTAGCGCCACACAGAGGGCCAGCGCAAAAGAATTCTAAGTTTTTTCAATGGAAAAACCCTTTGTTGTATGCCATATGTTCACGTCTGTAAACGGGAAGATTGACGGTGAATTTACGAGCTGTCCTGACGGAGTTCCAGCGCGGACGAAGTATGGTGATCCGCGGGACTATTATCACTGTGAGACCATGCTGTACGGTACTGTCACCATGGCTGGAGAATTTTCGGACGGTCTGGCCGGGAAACTGCCGGTCAGTACCGTACACTATCCGAAGGAAACCTGGGCTGCGCCCTCCGGGGTCAGGCGGTATGTTCCCCAAAAGCGGGATGATCTTTGATAAAATACTTGACATGAAGTGAACTTCAAGCAGTATAATGGACGGGCAGAATTAAGAACCTGTATTCACAACCGTTGAACGCCGTCTGAGCGGTCTTTTTCCCGCCA
>CANDFO010000071.1 GCA_947384055.1 uncultured Flavonifractor sp. | reverse complement strand
CGATCTCCTCTTTTTCAGCGCGGGAGGCGTCCTTGGGCTGGGGCGGCGGCTCCGGCGCGGGCGCAGGCGGTGGCGGGGCCTCCTCCTTGCCCGGGCCGGACTTCCCGGCGGCCTTGCCCTGTTTGGGGGCCTTGGCCGCCTTGCCAGCTCCGCCTCCGCCGGGGGTCTGTTTCTCCGCCTTGGGCGGGTGGCCCTTGCGCTTGGGCTTGTCCCCCTGGGTCGGGGCCTCCTTGTTCTTGGGACGGCGGCCACGGCGGGGCTTCTGCTCCGGCTGCTCCTGGGGCTTCTCCCACTCCTGCCCGCCCTCCGGGGCCGGGGTTTCAGCAGGGATACCGTCCTCATGCGCTGTCTGTTGGGACATGATCTTATCAATCAAATCCCCGGAGATGTCGATTACATTTCCGGTAGTACGTCCCAGCACAGGGGCATCAGCATCCAGTTTAATTTGCTCCTGTATTCCAGCGTCTGGAATTTGGGACTGCTCCTCGTTTAGAGAGAGCTGGGTTTTATCCTCTGCCACTTGCTAACCTCCTTTTCATACCGTTTGCCATTGTATATGAAAACACCACCCATAGTCTCCATAGGGCGGTGTTCCATGTAATGTGATAGATTTTATTGTCATATTGTAAGGATTTTTGCGGTTTAGTACGCTTTCCTATTAAAAACGTCCCGGTGGCCCCCGCAGGCCCGGTAGGACCGGTGGGACCCTGCATGGGAGAGGCCGTCAGGGCCCCCTGCATCTTCGCTTTCAGGAAGAGCTGATTCTGGACGGCGGTCTCCAGCATGCTGCGGACGCTCTCGTTGGCGGCCAGCACATCGCTGACCGTAGCGGGGGGGCCGCTGAGACCGGGCAAAGTGCCCAGGATATATTGCAGCTTCTCACCCTCGGCGTTGAGGATATGGCTCAGTCCAAGCTCCTCCATAGCGATAGAGGAGAGAATTTGGTTGACCGCGTCTTCCCGGTCAATGGGCGGGTCAACTGTGGGAAAGCTGGGCAGAGACATAATTGAGAATCTCCTTTCAATTTGAGAGGCGCGCCGCGAGGCGGCGCGTGAAGTATCTTATGCCCCTGCGGTCGGCTCGGTGACAACCGGAACCGAACTGCCCTGACTGTCATAAACTTTGACTTCACAAGCTCTGCCGGGTAGCAGCTTGCCGAGGTCAAGAGCACCGCCGTCTCGAAAAAGGCCCCAGCCAAAACGAAAAAACAGGAATTGGAGGTAGGATGATGGTGTATTTCACGGTTGAGGAAGAAAACCTGATCTGTGTCTACTGCAAGGCCGACCGGCGCAGGACGATGGGCCGCATGACCGCCGCCCTCCCCGATATGGACGGGGATTATGCAGGCATTGGCCCGGCAGACGATCAGGAAGTTGAAGGCCATGACGGACGCCGACTTTGAGAATATACGCATTCTCTTTACGGACGGCTGACAGGCAGCAGAATGGAGAATACGACCTGTGGAAAAGGTGCAGACACGGAGCAGATGTACCTTTTCCGCAGGTGCCACAAACGGCCCACAGGCCGTTTGTGTTTATACCAGCTTATACTGGACAGGATAGGTGGGATTGCGAAATAATAATATCATCGGCTTTCCCAAAAACGGTATTTACATACTCTATACATTTTTTATTTAGTTCAATTTTTGAATGAATGTTTGAATTATAAAATTTGTTGATGTAGCTTATCCTTGTGGGACAATAGTAATTACGGACACAACGATTAAAGCATAAAGGCTCTGTAAGGGAAAAATATTGTAATTGCTCTGAATACTCATTAGAAAAATCGCTCTGAACCATCGGTATAGCAATATTGACACATTGAGGATAAGCGTAAAAATCTGACATATGCACAGACAGGTAGGCAATGCTTTCTATTCCAAGTTCATTGATAGACATCATTATTAACTGGGGAATTATATATTCTGTTTTGAAACTCCGACTTGCATTATTACTGACTACAAATGATGAAGCAATCACTAAAGGAAAAATTTTAATGAGATTGAGCAAATGCGGGATTTCATAGTCGTTAAGATAACCAGCAGCAGCGCCATTAATTGTATATTGCGTAATACAAAGGTTTAACAGCTTCATCTTTTGATTGTTGATTTTATACGATGATAAATAAAGCGCATCATATTGGGGTTTGCCTAATTCTAAATAACATCCTAACGTGGTTGTAGCTAAGTAGAGGCATGGTATTCCAGACATACTGTATCGTTCAGTCAAGACTTTTTCACGTAAATTAAATGGGATATGCAACATATCCTTTGCGCTTAATCCTGTTTTTGAAATACGTCCCCTAAACATTGAAATGGGAGCTTTGTTCATTTCCTGGTAGAGATCTCTATATGTCTCACTGTATCCAAATTTTTTTTGCTGTTCTTTCAACGGTGCAATGCCTCGAAATGCGTATGACTTGTCAAATTCGGAGACAAAAAAATCTTCATCAAGATATTCTTTTATTAAATCTTGTATTAACACTTTTGCTGCACAGATATTGCCTCTAAGATAATCTTGAACGGCGCATTTGATAATTTGGATATTAGTAGCTACATAGTTTACAGTTTCAGAATCAAGGTTACATATTGTGGATATATGTTTATAATATTTATCAAAGACGGCTGAAAGAGTTTGATAATAATCACAATCATTTTGTATCTGTACAGGTAACGGAAATTTGCTCAAGCGTGTATCAATGATAATAGACACGAACTTTAACCTCCAATAATCAGTTTTAATATTATAGACCGATTTTTCAAACTGTTTGTTAAGATTATATCATAATACGCGCATTGTTGCCAATAGAAATAAAATATTTTCGCCCGGATGTGGAAGCCGTAATCACAGCTTCCACATCCGGGCTGTTTGCTCTTATGCTCTATGCATTTAGAACGTCGTTTCAGCGGGTATTTGATAAATTATTCAGCCACCCCACCGACTGGCCCCCAGGCCCTGAAAACAGCGGGCTTTTACCCCTCTAAATGCGTAGGCTACTCGGGGCAAATATGCCAATTTAGACTATATTAGAATTACATTTTTGCCTTGCAGTTCACAGTTCAGAAATTTTCTGTTGCATATTGATAATTTTATGAACAGATTTTTTTCAATTAGTACTCCATATGAATGAGTTTTTAATAGGAACACTGCCCAGCTTGTTCGATGCCGGCCCGGAGGGTGCTCCCACCCCGGAGCCCCCGGCCCCGGAGAACACTCCCGAGCAGGCCGTCCAGGATGCCCCGGCTGGGGCCTCCGCCGCTCCCCCGCCTGCGCTGGAGCCGGCCCAGCCCTGTGACGCGACCCGCGCTGAAAAGGGGGAGATTGTCTACGGTGTCCACCAGTTCCGTCATCTGAATGCTTCCCTGTTGATTTACAATGGGGAAGATGTGCGGGCCGTTTCCGCTGCCCTGGGGCATAGCCAGACCTCCACCACGCTGAACATCTACGCCCACACTTTTGAAACCGCCCAGGCCCGCGCCTGTGACGCTCTGGCTGAAGCTCTGCCGATGAGATTCGGGCGGAAGCGGGTGTGAAATTTGGTCATTGTTTGGTCGTTATCCAGGTGTAAAGCAATGACCGACACCAACACGGCATGAAACACAGAGCGTAGAAAATGCAGTGTTTTCAACGGTTGCGGGGTTTTGCGGTACATAGTGAAAAATTAAAAGCTTTTTTCAAGTCCTGTATCGTCCACCACGAAAAATCACGGTTTTCTATCGAAAACTGTGATTTTTTGACCTTTTCATTCGTTTTATGTGGGCGCGCACCCTGCTGCCTTTCCACTGAGGTAAAACTTTTTTAGAGAACATAAACAGGAAACAGGCGCTTGCCTTTGGCCTTATGGCCGCGGGCCTGTGCCGCTTCCAGGTGCAAAGGCATTGTAAGTTTGTCATAACCGTGCTATAATGGTGACAAAGCGTCCGGGTTCGGCATCCGCTGAAACCCATCGGGCTCCGCCCAGACCCGCCAGAGATGAGGTGGTATCCGGCTATGAAAAAAGAAAAGGTCTCCAGCGCGGTAATCCGCCGCCTGCCCAGGTATTACCGCCACCTGAGCGACCTCCGGCTGGCGGGGGTGGAACGCATTTCTTCCAGCGCTCTGGGCAGGTCCATGGGCCTCACCGCCTCTCAGATCCGCCAGGACCTGTCCTGCTTTGGAGAATTTGGACAGCAGGGGTACGGCTACAATGTGAACCGTCTCTCCGAGGAGATCGCCGGTATTCTGGGCATGAATCGGGGACATACGGCTATTGTCCTGGGGGTGGGCAATCTGGGGCGGGCTCTGCTGGAGAACTTCCCCTTTGAGCGCTCCGGCTTTACCCTGGCCGCCGCCTTTGACATCGACCCGGCCATCGCGGGGCGGGAGTTGTGCGGCGTCCCTGTCTACCACGCAGACCGGCTGGAGCAGTACCTGGCCGGGCATCCCACCGGCATCGGCGTGCTGACCGTCCCCCGCAGCGCGGCCAATGTCACCGCGGCGCGGCTGGCCCGGGGCGGAGTAAAGGGCATCTGGAATTTTACCAACATTGAGCTGAACATCGCGGGCCTGGGCACGGTGGTGGAGGACGTTCACTTTGCCGACAGTCTGCTCTCGCTAAGCTATATGATTACGGAGGCATTATGAAAAAGACCGCCGCATTTCTCTTGGCCGGACTGCTGCTGGCGGGCTGTGCGGGGGCGCTTGCCTCCGGCGGTCAGGCGGCGGACCCGCTGATCCCTCTCAGTTATCTGAACGCCGCATTTCTGCCTGACGCGGCCCGGCAGTCTGCTGAACGCATCGACACAAAGACCCAGCTGATCTATCAGTCGGTACTGGAGGAGCTGAATGCCCGGCACAGTGTCTATCTGGCCCAGGCCGGCAGCGGCGGAGGCCAGACCGCCCTTCCCGCCGGCGAAGCCGCGGAGTCCGCCGTCTTTACCGACCGGCGGCTGAAGCGGGGGGATGTGGTGAGCCTTCCCGCTGGCTCCGCCGCCCTGCTGCTGGCCGGAAGCGCCAGCGTATCCTATGCCGCCGGGGGCGCGGCCATTGACGCCACCGCCGGACAGGTGCTCCCCTCCGGCGGCGGCCTGCCTGCCCTTCACCGGGTATTGGCTGCCGAAAACACCACGGCGGCTGTGACCATCACCTCCGATACCGCGGTTATCTCAACACTGGGCGATTATACGCTCTCCCCCAGCGGTTCGGTGGACTACAACGCCCTGGCCGCGGCGCTGGCAGAGCTGGGGCTCTTTCGGGGCACCGGAACCGCCTACGGCTCCGGTTATGACCTGGAGGCAGTTCCCACCCGTATTGTGGGGCTGGTGATGTTCCTGCGTCTGATCGGTGCGGAGCAGGACGCCCTGACCTATGCCGGCGCGAACCCGTTCACTGACACGCCGGCCTGGTGTGACCGCTATGTGGCCTACGCCTATGCCATGGGCTATGCCAGAGGAGTGGGCACAGGGGCCGGCGGACGGCTGCTCTTCTCTCCCAATACCGCCATTTCCGCCGGGGAATACATGACCTTCCTCCTGCGCGCCCTGGGCTACAGCGACAGTGGTCCCCAGGCGGAGTTTACCTGGGACGGCTCGCTCCCCTTCGCCCTGTCCCGGGGCGTGGTCAACCACACGGAATATCAGCTGCTTTCCGAAGGGGGCTTTCTCCGGGCGCAGGTGGCATATCTCTCCCTGTACACCCTGTCTGCTCCCCTGGCGGACGGCAGCGGTACCCTGGCTGACCGGCTGGCCGGCCGGGGAACCATCGACGAGGCGGCTCTGTACACCACTCTGAACAGTGTGGCTCTGGAACGGCTGGGGTCATAGGCTCTCACCCTCTGATGCAAACGAACGCCTCCGGTCCGATACGGGTGAAAGCGCTTCTGCTTTCCTGCGGATTCCGTGTCCCGTATCAGAGCGGAGGTGTTTTTTAGAGCTTGTTTCATGCGCCAAGACGCGCGCGGGGAGATATGAAACAGGCGCTTATGACAGGCCGGTTGACCTGATATTTACAAATTTGCACCGGACAGCTCAGCCGGGCGGAGAAAACTGCCCCGGCTGCGGCTCTGCCTACGATATCAGCGCGTCCAGCAGAAAACGGGCCCCATGCTGAAGGAATTCCTCCCGGCTCAGGCCAGCCGCCTCCTGAATATAGGCGTCCCGGTATCTGGCAGCGCGCACCATTCCCGCCAAGGCAGACCAGAAGAGCAGGACCGCCTCCATGGGGGGCACCTGGGGGTCCACCGCGCCCGCCGCCGCGCCCCGCTCCAGGAACGCCGCCAATTCCTCGTCAATTTCCCGGTTTACCCGCAGGATATCGGCAATTCCCTTGGGCGGCTTCTCTCCCGGGGGAACGGGGGGCATCGCTCCGGCTGCGGCGTCATAGGTTGTGGGATTTTCATCGTAAAAGCGGATGATGGCCAGGCATACGGCGTTATAGGCCTCAAGCCAGTCAGAGCAGCTTTCCATAGCCTCATGGATCTTCTTTTTCAGGAGCAGCATTCCGCTGAGCAGGATCGCGTTGATAATCTCCTCCTTGCTCTGAAAATACACATACAGGGTGGCCTTGCTGTATTCCGCTTCCCGGGCGATGTCGTCCATGGTGGTCCTGTCGGTCCCCTTTTCCGCGAACAGCCGCTCGGCCGCGGCGAGGATCGAACCCCGATGGAATTCCGTCAGAGCCTGCTTCTTGCTCATTTTTGATCCCAGCCTTCCTTGACGATAGATTCTAAAATGCTCAGTTTAATAAATGATACCACGCTTTTGCATGTATTGCAAGGGATTTTCGCAGGAAATGGGAATATTTTGCAACTATCGGTGCAGAGCCGGGAGGCGGGCTTATGGAACGGCGGACCAGCATATTTTTGGGGGCAGAGGCGCTGTTCTATGCTGTGTTTCTGATTCTGGACCTGATGGACACAGGAGCCGGCTGGAGCAAAAGTCTCAAATATGTCTCTGTCTTTCTGTGCTTTATTCAGGCCTGGAGCCGGGCCGTGGATTCCGACGGACGGCTGGTGGGGACGGCCCTGGGGTTCACCCTTCTGGCCGACCTGTTTCTGCTGGTGCTGGACCGCTGGTATCTGGCGGGGCTGTGCACCTTTTGCGCGGTGCAGGGACTCTATTTCACCCGTATCGTCCTCCTGCGCAGGCGGGGGATGCGTGTCAGCCTCCTGCTGCGGGGACTGTTGGTCCTGACCGCGGTGGGAGGGCTGGCGGCGCTGGGCATTTTGGAGCCTTTGACCGCTGCCGCCGCGCTCTATTTTTCCCAGCTGGCCGCCAATGCGCTGGAGAGCCTCACGCTGGGACGGCGGTACGCCCGGTTTGCCCTGGGCCTGCTCCTGTTTGTCTGCTGTGACCTGTGTGTCGGCCTGCACAATCTCGCCACTTTCCTGCCCGCAGCGGGACAGGGCGGGCTGTTCCGCTTTGCGCGCGTGGGCATGTGGCTCTTCTATCTGCCCTCCCAGGTTTTGATTGCCCTCTCAGTTAGAAAGGAATGAGTGTCCATGCGCGTCTCCAAGCCGGCTTCCATCCTCTGCACCGCGGCGCTGGCGCTGGCGGTAATCACCGCCTCCATCGCCGTGCCCATCCTGTTCCGTCCATTTTATTACGCGCAGATTGATGCGCTGGAGCTGCCCCGGCAGACCGGCTGGTCCCGGGAGACCATCCGCGAGGCCTACGACCAGGTGCTGGACTTTTGTGTGCTGGGGCGTCCCTTTGGAACAGGAGCGCTGGCCTGGTCGGAGGCCGGAAAAAGTCATTTTGCCGATGTACAGAAGCTCTTTTGGCTGGATTTTGCCGTGCTGGGGGTGTCCCTGGCCACCGCCGTTCTGCTGCTCCTGCAGCGGCGGGGGAGCTTTGCCTTTTGGCGTCCCCTTGGACGGGGGCCCGGCTTCTGGGCGGCAGTACTGGCGGCGGCGCTGGTGCTCGCCGTCGGCGGTCTGGCAGCCCTGGACTTCAACCGGGCTTTTGTGATATTCCACGCCCTGTTTTTCCCGGGAAAGGACAACTGGCTCTTCGACCCGGCGGCGGACCAGATTATCCTGGTCATGCCGGAGGCCTTTTTCCGCAACTGCGCCCTGCTCATCGGCGGGCTTCTGCTGGCCGGCTGCTGCGGCCTGGCCCTGCACGACCTGCTCCGCTGTCCCGGGCGGAAGTCCCCTTCCCTGAAAATGTGATAACCAGCGCACCTTCGGGGCGCCCGGGCCATAGGATGGTCTGGGCGCCCCGGAACCGTTTCCCTCCGCACCAAAACCGGCGGCGCTCATAGAATGAGTCGGAGGGAGTTCATCCCTTTCCATATTACATCTGGGAGGTATTTCACCATGCCTGAAAAGGTCATGCCGGGCCCTGTGCAGGATACCGCCTGCATCCGTGAGGCCGTATGTATACACACCAAGAAAATTTTTGATTCCTGCCGCGATAAAGACTGCATCGAGGATCTGCGCTTCTATCCCACCCAATGCTCTCAGGCGGCGATTGACCGGGCTCTGAGCATCAAGGCCGGAAAAGCTGAGCTGCTGTATGTCTACATCGACGTGGAGCCCATCGGCTTCAACCGAGGCTTCTACACCGTGGATGTGCGCTACTACTACCGGGTAACTGCCGACGCTTTTGTGGGCGCCGCCCGCCCTGTGGAAGTAGCCGGCCTGTGTGTCTTTGACAAGCGGGTCATCCTCTTTGGCGGCGAGGGCTCCGCCAAGATTTTCTCCTCCGAGGCTGTTTTCGACGGTCCCGATGAGCAGGCCCTGCGCACCAGCAGTATGCCTACTGCCGTGGTTGAGGCCGTAGACCCCATTGTTCTGAATATGAAGCTGGTAGACATGTGCGAATGCCGTCCCTGCTGTGACTGCGAGCTTACCGACATTCCGCCCTGCATCTGCGGCTGCTTCAACAGCGACCTGTGCTTCGGCGGCGAGGGCAAGCGCATCTATGTCACCCTGGGCCAGTTCTCCATCATCCGCCTGGAGCGGGATTCTCAGCTTCTGATTCCCGCCTATGACTACTGTATGCCGGAGAAGGAATGCACCTGCGGCTCCGGCTGCGGCGACGAGGACCCCTGCGAGATCTTCCGCCATGTGAAGTTCCCGGTGGAGGAGTTCTTCCCCGCCAATGCCGCAACCCCCGCCCCCGGCGGCGACTGCTGCCGGGACTTCAAGGGCTGCTGCGGCTGAGCAGAGCCTCTTTCGGAAAGGCCCGCTTTTTAAGCGGCGCCACAGGGAAATTGTTCAGCAAGGGCCGGCGCAGCGTTAAGCTGCGCCGGCTCAGTCTGCCGAAAAACTTCCCGCACAGGAAGGCCTCGCAGAGTTTTGCCGCCCGAGGGCGGCAAAATAAAGTCAAAATCGGTCATTTTCGGGGACATGCGCCTCGGAAATGACACCGCTCGGCCTGCAAGTGTGTCCAAAGGGCGCGCGTGGCAGGCCGCATCCCTTTTGTCGAAAAAGGCCTCCGGCCTTTTTCGACAAGTCGTGCCGGCTCAGTCTGCCGAAAAACTTCCCGCACAGGAAGGCCTCGCAGAATTCCCGCCCGCAGGCGGGAAAACGTTCAAGTCTGCTTTCTTATTTTTCGTGGCGGTGTTACTGCACCAATCCCAGCTGCTCCAGCTGGCGTTCATGCTCCAGGCCGCTTTCCATGATATAAATGCGCGTTGTTTCCAGGCTGGCATGACCCAGCACGTCAGCCAGCTTTGCGATGTCCTTTTCAAGATGATAAAAAGACACCGCAAACAGGTGCCGGAAGTTGTGCGGGAATACCTTGCGGTTATGAACGCCCGCCGCTTCGCACAATCTTTGCAGCTCCTGCCAGATGTTGGAACGGTTTACCGGTTTTCCTGTCCGCGTTACAAAAATCGGACCGCTGTGTATTCCATTCACCTGGCAGTAGTCCCGAAGCGCTTTTACAAGACGTTTCGTCAGCAGGATCACCCGAAGCTTGCCCTTGCAGTTGACGCTTACATACCCTGCGGACAGGGCCTCCACCGTGACAAAGCGCAGTTCGGATACCCGCATCCCGGTTGAGCACAAAGTCTCCATAATGTAATACAGCCGCTGCTTTCCCATCTGCTGTGCCGCATCCAGCAGCCGCAGGTATTCCGTCCGGCTCATTTCCCGTCTGCGGTCCCGAAATACGTCCCGCTGACGCTTGATGGGCTTCACCCGGCATTCGTGCCAGCGATAGTAGGACAATAATCCGTTGACCGCTGAGAGCATTACGTTGACGGTAGCCGCCGCGCAGCGTTTAGACAGCTGCTCCTTCCACGCCAAGGTCTCCTCTTTCCCGGCGGTCTTTTTTTCCGGCAGAAAATCATAGAAATCTTCCAGCGCTTTTCTATAGCGGCAGATGGTCTGCTCGCTGCGTTCCTCAAAGCGCAGATGCTCCAGATACTGCTCAATCATGTCCCGGGTCATGGTGTGCTTCCGCATATCATCCTGTCTCCTTTCTTGCCGCCCGCTTGCATGGCGCCTTATTTGAAAAGATGATAGCATAAAATTCCTTTTCCTGAATACAGCCCCGGAGGAAAATGCGATAAAAGCTGTCAACCCCTGAAATATCAGGGGTTACACGCATAAAGAATGTTTTGTAAATCTGTGAGGAAGTAACAGTAGGGTATAACAGCGCCGTGCTGTTACTTCTTTTCATCTGCAATATTCCGGGAAAAATCAATCTTCCCAATAAAATTGGTGTCGGGCAGGACAATGGCGCCCAGCTCCTGATAGAGCTTGGTCTTGATGGCCTTGTCCTCAAATAATGGCCTCGACCACCAGATCTGCATCTGCGGCGGCCTCCGCCGTGGAGGTTGCCGGGTAGAATTTGACCAGGGCAGACTGGACGGCCTCAGGCGTCAGATGTCCCTTCTGTACCCGTCCGGTCAGGTACTGCCCCGCCCAAGGGACCAGCTTTTCTATCACTGCACCGGCTGTATCGGTGATAGGTGTCAATGCTGTGCAGAGCGGTATTCAGGGCGATCTGCCTGCCCGTAACCCCGCCGCCGATGACGGCTGTCTTTTTGATTTCCATAGTCTCGCACTCCTTTTCGTGTGTTGTGGGATGGGACCTGTTTCCCCTGAAGCTTTGCCGGGCGGCGCTCGGCGAAGGCCTGTGTGCCCTCCCGCTTATCCTCGGTCTCCATCAGCACGCTGAAGGCCAAAAACTCCAGATACAGCCCGGTGTCCAGATCGGCGGATAGAGATCGATTGATGGTCTGCTTGGCGATGGCCAGGGCCAGAGGCCCCCGCTTGATCATGCCGCCCGTCCACGGGAAAGCCGAAACACCTTGGGAAATAGGCGGTCGATAACCGCCTCTGCAAAGCACTAGGGAATCAGCAACCATTATAAAATGCGCGGCAGGACACTCCCCATGAAAATGGGAGTGTCCAAAATAAAGATTTTATGAGAAAAAGAACAGAAGAGGCATGGAAGAAATGCCCGAGATGCGGAAAAATCGAGAACCAGATTAAGACAGGGTACAACGGCTCGGGGAGCCAACGCTGCAAGTGTAAGGAGTGCGGTAAATA
>CANDFO010000070.1 GCA_947384055.1 uncultured Flavonifractor sp. | reverse complement strand
ATGGAGGGCTGAAAGGAAAAATCAAAATCATCCAGGGTCTTCTTGATAGGGAAACCGGACATTTGAATCTGTTTCTCATAGGCCCGTTTCCGCTTGGATTTGGCTTCTTCCGCAAAGATATGATCCAAAACGTCCACAATATTGAGATTTTCCGCTACCGCCCGTTCCAGGTAGTTGTCCAGAATCTCCAGGGTGTTCTTCATCGCTCCACATAGCGCATCCCTTTTTGCCTGTCGCTTCGGATATCCATCCACTGTGCTCCTTTCTTTTCCCGACTCCCTTCCTGGGCGTCTTTTCCGCACTCTTGGGAGTCTATCTTTTTTCCTTCTCCTCTGCCACTAAATTACATCTTTTCCTCGGCGTTTTTTTACATTTTATCATTGGCGCTGACAATTCAAAACTTTTGTATCTTGGACGGCAAAATCCAGTCCATCACCTTTAAAAACGAGATTGAGCACCGATTTATCTACAAGCAGCCAGAGGCATGAAAAAGGCCGGAAGCCCCTCTATTCAAGGGCTTCCGGCTTCTTGCTTTCCGGCTCGTCTATCCTGCTTCCAATGAACATGGCATCCCCGAAGGAGAAAAAGCGGTAGCGCTGTGCCACAGCTTCCCGGTAAGCGTCCAGCACATGTTCCCGGCCCGCCAGGGCGGACACCAGCATAATCAGGGTGGATTCCGGCAGGTGAAAATTGGTAATAAGGCAGTCCATCGCTTTAAAGCGGTAGCCGGGATAGATAAAAATATTGGTCCATCCGGCGCACTCCCGCAGGGTTCCGTCCTCCTCCGCCCAGCTTTCAATGGTCCGGCAGGAGGTGGTGCCTACACAGATGACCCGTCCGCCCGCCTGCCGGGTCCGGTTGACGGTTTCGGCCGTTTCCGCCGGAATTACGCAGTACTCGGCGTGCATCTCGTGGTCTGTAATCTCCTCCTCTTTTACCGGGCGGAAGGTTCCCAGACCCACGTGGAGGGTCACAAAGCATACCTTCACACCTATTTCCCGCACCTGATGCAGCAGCTCTTTGGTGAAATGCAGACCAGCGGTAGGAGCCGCGGCGGAGCCCATCTCACGGGAGTACACCGTCTGATACCGCTCCGGGTCAGAGAGTTCTGCCTTGATATAAGGAGGCAGAGGCATTCTTCCCAGACGCTCCAAAATCTCCAAGAAAATTCCCTCATATTGGAACCGGACCAGCCGGTTGCCGTTGCCGCATACCTCCAGCACCTGAGCGGTGAGGGTTCCGTCTCCAAAGGTTATTCTGGCCCCCGCTTTCAGTCTGCGGCCAGGGCGCACCAGACATTCCCAGACCTTTTCTCCCCGGTCCACCAGCAGTAAAACCTCCGCCGCGCCTCCGCCGGGCTCCCGGCGTCCCACCAGACGGGCCGGAAGCACGCGGGAGTCGTTGAGCACCAGGCAGTCGCCGGGGCGGAGCAGACTGGGCAGGTCATAAAAGTGCATGTGCCGGCGCTCGCCGGTCTCTTTGTCCAGCACCAGCAGGCGGGAACTGTCCCGCCGCTCCAGCGGTGTCTGCGCAATCAGCTCCGGGGGGAGCTCAAAATCAAAATCTGCGGTTTTTATGGCTGACGCACCTCAATTCCTGTATAGTAGAATTGCAGAATATCCCGGTATGTATGCCCGGACTGGGCCATTGCGTAGGCCCCCCACTGGCTCATACCCACACCGTGGCCCCAGCCGGAACCCGTAAACGTAAAGGTATTCCCGCCGCTGGTTCCGCCGGATGCGGTTCCGCTGAAGGACGCATCCCCGGTCAGGGGGGATACCCCGCTGCTTGTGACGGCATAGGTCTGTCCTCCCAACGCTCCTACGTCGCCGCTTCCGTCGATGGCGTAGACGCCGTCCAGAGAGGCCAGAGTTCCGCCGCCTTCCACATAATACGAGACAGACGGCACAGCCGCGCTGCTCCCTCCCCCGCCGCCGGAGACCGTATATCGCTGGGAACGCAGTCCCAGCAAGGTCCGGCAGGCCTCCTTAGTCCGGGTAAAGTTTTTTCCGGCCGCGTCTGTAAAGGTGATAGACACCACATTGCCTGTGGCCGAGGTTTGCGTACTTACCGACACAATGCCGGAATTGGCATATCCCTTGGAACTGAGCAGGTCGCTGAGTTCCTGCCGGGTGAATGTCACCGTCCAATGGTATTTCTCAATCTGGTCCGCTACAGCCGCCTCATAGGGGTCCAGCCTGCCCTGAAGGTAGGGAACATCCTCCGTCCACACATTGACCGCGCTCTCCGTAGCCCCGCCGTCGCTGTTGAAGTAGACCGGCTCTGTCAGACTTCCGTTGTACCATAGATACTCTCCATAGGTCTCCTCCACAGCCCGGCGACTGCTGTCGGTCATTCCGGCAATTCCGCGGTAAGCCTGACAGCATACACCGTTGCACAGGTCAAATCCCGCCGCGTTATGCTTGCGCCGGAGCATATGCCAATAGCCGTAGGTCCTGGCGCATACTGCCTGGGCTTTCAGCGCCTCTACCGGCCAGGTGGCCATCATTTCGGACAAAATGACTCCCTGCACATAGTCCTCCATGGGCAATACGTTGACCACCGTCAAGTCTCCGCCGGAACGCTGGTACTGAAATCCCCCATAATAGACATTGTTGCGGAAAATAGTCTCGGTTTTTGTCCACTCATCCAGGCCGGGCTTTACACCCAGCCACAACCCCTCTGTGCTGTCGAACTGAAACAATATGCGGCTGGTTCCGGTCTCTACTACCGAGACGCCCCCACCGGAGGTGCCCGCCACCTGCGCGCCGTCCAGCCCCAGGCTGCTCCGGGCGGCTTGGGCGGAGACGCCGTCCAGATAGGCCCCTACCCTCACCTGATAGACCCCGTCGATCCAGGCGGGAAAACCGCCCGGGTACAGGGAAGCCGCCGCCTGTGCCGATTGGAAGTCGTAATAGACGCCCGGGAGCTGCAGATGATAGCACCCCACCGCTGCGCCGGAGCCCGGCGTTGCGGTGTACTGCCCGGAGCTGTACCAGACATTTTGGGTTTTTACCATAGAAATGGCGGTCTGGCTGGTATATCCCAGCTGCGTAAACTGGAGTCCGCCGTCAAAATAGCCGAACCGGTAGCCTGAGCCCGCCTGATTGAGCAGATTTGCCCCCGGCAGGGCATTGCTGCCGAAATAGAGCCCCACCCGGATGGCAGGGTTCACCTGCACCTGGGCGGCCTGGGCAGGCGCTGCCGGCAGAAACAGCGCCATCAGCACCAGTGAAACTATGAACCGCATCATTTTATACTGCCTTTTTTGTCTCATTTGTATCCTCTCACATTCCGGTTTGGTTGACACAGCCGTCAGGACTGTGGTACAATCGTAAAAATCAAGTGACCCACAGGCCGCTTTCGGAACAGAAGCCGCGGCAGTTCATCCTCAGCGTAAATGAGGGCTCCGGCGGCCTGGAGCCGAGGCGGAGGGCTGTCTGCTTTTGAACTGTAACCGCCGGAGACCGGGGTCTCTGACATTATAGTACAAAATCAGCGGTTCTGTAAACTGCTGATTTTCTTTTTTTCAGTTTTGCCTCATTCGCCGGTATCGAACGAGCCGGCTTATGAATAGGATACCATAAGAAGGTTGGAGGTTATTGCATATGAAAACGTATCGGGTAGGCGTCATCGGCGGAACCGGCATGGTGGGCCAGCGCTTTATCTCCCTGCTGGAGCACCATCCCTGGTTCCAGCTGGCCGCGATCGCGGCCAGTCCCCGCTCCGCAGGCAAGACCTATGAGGAGGCCGCAGGCCGCCGCTGGGCTATGGACACCCCTATTCCCGAGCAGGCCAGGACTATGGTGGTTCTGGACGCCCAGGCGGATGTGGCCAGGATTGCGGAGCAGGTAGATTTTGTCTTTTCCGCCGTGGATATGAAAAAAGAGGAGATTAAATCCCTGGAAGAGGAGTATGCCCGGCATGAGTGCCCGGTGGTCTCTAACAATTCCGCCCACCGCTGGACCTCTGATGTACCCATGGTGGTGCCGGAGCTCAACCCCGAGCACATTCAGGTTATCGAGGCTCAGCGCAGGCGGCTTGGGGTGGAGCGGGGGTTTATTGCCGTCAAGTCCAACTGCTCCCTCCAGAGCTATGTGCCCGCCCTGCATCCCCTGCGGGAGTTCGGCCTGGAGCGGGTGCTGGTGTGCACCTATCAGGCGATTTCCGGTGCGGGCAAGACCTTTGACACCTGGCCGGAGATGACAGACAACGTCATCCCCTATATCGGCGGCGAGGAGGAGAAGTCCGAGCAGGAGCCCCTGAAGCTGTGGGGCAGGGTGGAGAACGGCGTGATTGTCAACGCCGATGGACCCGCCTTTACCGCGCAGTGCCTGCGGGTGCCGGTATCCAACGGCCATATGGCCGCCGTTTTCGCCGATTTCCGAAAAAAGCCTTCTATAGAGGAAATCAAATCCCGTTGGGCGCAGTTCAGAGGCCGCGCCCAGGAGCTGGAGCTGCCCAGCGCACCCAAACAGTTCCTGCACTATTTTGAGGAGCCCGACCGCCCCCAGACCAGGCTGGACCGGATGCTGGAGGGGGGCATGGCGGTCTCCATTGGACGCCTGCGCCCGGATACCCAGTACGACTATAAATTTGTCTGTCTATCCCACAACACCCTGCGGGGCGCGGCGGGCGGAGCCGTCCTGCTGGCCGAGCTGCTGTGCGCGGAGGGGTACATGCCAAGGAGGTAATTTCTGTTTTATGAGAGAGCCTGTATTTACCGGAGCCTGCACCGCTGTCGTCACCCCCTTTCAGGAGAACGGCGCCATCAATTACGACCTGTTCGGCCGGCTTATCGACGGTCAGATAGAACAGGGCGTGGACGCTATCTGCGTATGCGGCACCACCGGCGAATGCGCCACCCTGTCCACCCGGGAGCATATCGCTCTTGTGGATTACTGTGTCAAACGGGTAAATCACCGCGCAAAGGTTATCGCCGGGGCGGGGAGCAACGACACCGCCGCCGCCGTTTACCTCTCCCAGCACGCCCAGGACTCCGGAGCCGACGCCCTGCTCCACGTAACACCCTACTATAACAAGGCGTCTCAGGCCGGCCTCATCAAACATTTCGAGGCGATTTCCGGGCAGGTGGAGCTGCCCATCATCCTCTACAATGTCCCCTCCCGTACCGGGGTATCCTTTACGGCAGAGACCTATCAGGCCCTCGCCCAGGACCCAAAAATCAACGGTGTCAAGGAGGCCAGCGGCAGTTTATCTCTGCTGACCCGCACCCGGAACCTCTGCGGCGACAGCTTTTACATCTGGTCCGGCAATGACGACCAGGTAGTTCCCATGATGAGCCTGGGAGCTGTGGGCGTCATCTCCGCCGCCGCCAATCTGATTCCGGATGTGATGTTCCGCATGTCCCACCTGTGCCTGGAGGGAAACTTCCGGGAGGCCGGCGCACTTCAGCTGGCGTATGCGGACCTGATTGAGGCGCTGTTTCTGGAGGTCAACCCTATCCCCATCAAGACTGCCATGAATTTGGCTGGGTACAGCGCGGGCTCCCTGCGGCTGCCCCTGTGCGGCATGTCCGGGGAGAATCTGGAGAGACTGCGCCAGGCTATGACCAGAGCGGGACTGCTCCGGAAGAGCGCATGATTCCTTCTCCTGCGGGGAAGAAAGGTCTCCATACGCTGACATAGTATGCCTTCTGCCCGGCGGCAGATGCGTTCCAACAGCCGGAACACTTGGAAACCCGGCGTTGTCCGTCCGTGTAAAGAAAGGGATGTTGGAGCATGATCAAGCTGATTCTCTCCGGCTGCAACGGCCGGATGGGGCGGGCCGTCGCGGAACTCTGCGCTATACAGCCGGACATGGAGATCACCGCCGGCATTGATCTGCTGGGCCAGAGCGACCGGGAATTTCCGGTTCTCTCCTCCCCTGCCGCATTTCAGGGTGCGGCCGACGTGCTGGTGGACTTCTCCTCCCCCGCCGCGCTGGAGCCTCTGCTGGAGTTTGGTCAGTCCCGCCGCATCCCTCTGGTCCTGTGTACCACCGGGTATACCCAGGAACAGACTGAAGCCCTTCGGCAGACCGCCGCCGTGGTTCCCATTTTCCGCTCTGCCAATATGTCCCTGGGCGTCAACGTGCTTCTGGACCTGGTCCGTCGGACAGCGGCGGCGCTGGGAGAGGAATGCGACATCGAGATTGTGGAGCGCCACCACAGTAAAAAGCTGGACGCCCCCAGCGGTACGGCCCTGATGCTGGCTGGAGCGGCGGCGGAGGGCCTCCCCTACCAGCCGGATTATGTCTATGAGCGACAGAGCGTCCGGCGGGTAAGGGACCGGAAAGAGCTCGGCATCTTCTCCGTCCGGGGCGGCAATATTGTGGGAGACCACACGGTCATTTTTGCCGGACGGGACGAGGTTGTCGAGCTGCGGCACACCGCCGCCAGCCGAGAGGTCTTTGCCTCCGGCGCAGTGAAGGCCGCCCGTTTTTTGGCGGGAGAAGCCCGCCCGGGCCTTTACTCCATGGCGGACCTGCTGGCGCAGGCGGATTGACGGCCTTTCTTTGCCCCACACACATCCAGCAGTGAAACAGCGGGACCTGGAGGTAAGCTCCAGGTCCCGCGTTTTTTCTGTCCGGCCGCGCACCTCAGCGCCCCATTTTACCCTCTTGGTCAAAAACTCTTGCAAACATCCACCCGGCTGCGTACACTATCCACACAAGGAGGTGATGTTCCATGAGTTTGGAGATTACCATTCAGGAGGAGCCGGAACAGCCGGACACCCAGGTCATAATCCGCTGCCGTTCCGCCTCAGACCCGGACGTCATACGCATACTCGCAGCTCTGCGGCCGCTGGAGGAGCGCAGGTTGACCGGCACCCGAGATGGTCAGACCTTTCCCCTCACCCCGGCGCAGGTGCTCTATGCGGAGTCGGTGGACCACCGCACGTTTCTCTATTGCAGGGAGCTGGTGTGCGAAACCGCCCTGCGGCTCTATGAGCTGGAGGAGCGCTTCGCCGGGGACGGATTCATCCGCGCATCCAAGGCGGTGGTGGTCAATCTGGACCGGGTACGCTCATTGCGGCCTGACTTCGGCGGCAGGCTGATTCTTACAATGGACAGCGGAGAAAAGCTCTTTGCTTCCCGGCAGTACGCCGGGGACATTAAAGAAAAACTGGGTATTTAAAAGGGGTGCTTCTCATGAAACAATTCTTAGCCTCTGTGATGGAGTGGAAATCTGGGGCCTGCTTTCTATACACCGGGTCTATGGTCCTGTACATGGTCTTCCTCTTCCTGTTTGACGCACAGCCGGAGCGGGCAGCCCTGCTCTCTCTCCTGCTGGTTTCCGCTGCCGGAAGCCTCATCCAATTTGTGGTCTTTACCGACCGAATCATCAAGCGACTGCGCTACTCCCTGCGTCTGCTGCTGTTTGTCGGGCTCTTTCTTCCCCTGCTGACGGCCGGCGCAGTACTGGGCCGATGGTTTCCCCTGGAACGGCAGGCATCCTGGCTGCTCTTTGCAGGTATTTTTCTGACAGTATTCTTGATTTTTACCGCAGGATTTGAACTGTATTTTTACCTTACCGGACGAAAATATGACGGTATTCTGGGTCAGTATAAAAAGCAGCGGGAACAGCAGCGCTGAATAGAAGACAGGAAGCGGGACACCGCAAAGTGTCCCGCCTTCGTCTTAGAACCTGTACGCATAAGCTGTGAAAGGTTCTCACATTAACAGCAGTTTTTCAAAGCCATATTCCCGCAGAATCAAACTATCATCTATCATATGCCTATAAAGCCCATCCGCCTGCCGGAAGCCGCACATCTGATAAAGGGCGATGGCCGGCGTATTTACGTCCACCACCAGCAGCCGCAGATAACGGACGCCCTGCCCCCTGGCAAGGGTCTCCGCTTCCCGCAGAGCTGCCGCCCCGAGCCCCTCACCTCGGCGGTCCACCCTGACCGCCAGCCGCTCCAGGATGCAGGCCCGAGCCTCCGGTTCCCTCCAGCCTACGCCGTCCGCCTCCAAAACGCCTGGACACAGCGCAAAAGCCGCCAAAATTTCACTTTCTTCAGCAAGCACATACAGCTGTCTCTGCCGGATATCTCCGGGCAGGGCGATTGCCGGATAAATTTCGTCCCAAATCTGAAGCCCGTTCCGTGCCATCTGCGCCGCACAGCCTTGGTAGAGCACCTCGAGCTGGGGCAGGTCATTCATGCGGGCCTCCCTCAGCACCGGTCTATTCATCTTCCGATTCAGCGGCTGGTCCGATGGGACGGCCGCTGCTGTCCAGCCGTTTGTCGGCCAAACGCTTATTGACCCATTGGCGGACCAGGTCGTAAAGCACCGCAAAGGTGGGCACACCCAGAATCATCCCTGGGAAGCCGAACAGCCCGCCGCCCACAATAATGGACACCAGCACCCAAATGGCCGACAGGCCGGTGCTGTCCCCTAGAATCTTGGGACCCAGGATGTTGCCGTCAAACTGCTGGAGGGCCACTACCATAATCAAAAACCGCAGGGCCGCCAGGGGGTCTACCAGCACCAGAATCATCAGGCACGGCACGGCGCCGATAATGGGACCAAAGAACGGGATCACATTGGTCACGCCTACTACCACGCTCATCAGCATGGGGTACGGGATACGGACGATCAGGCACAGAACGAAGCAGAGTACCCCGATAATGGCAGAGTCAATGATCTTACCATTGATAAAGCCCACAAATACCTGATTGGCGTGACTCAAAACCTCCAGGAATTTGTCTGCCCGCCGCTTGGGGAAGAGCGCGTAGAGCATCTTCTTCAGCTGGGGCACCAGCCGGCTTTTTCCGGCCAGCATATAGACAGACGCAATCAGGGCGGTAACGCTGGTGACTACGCCGCTGCCAATGGCCATGCCAGCTTCCAGCAGCCTGGGAAGGGACTGGGTCAGCAATTCCATGAGCTTGTTCGTCAGGTCCTGCAAATACCCAACAATCTCTTCAAAGCCTTCACCCTCCAGATGGAACTGCGCCTCCAGGCTCTGCACGACCTGGTTCAGCTGTTTGGCATAGGCATCAATGTTTCCCGCCAGATCCAGAACGCCCTGCACCACCTGGGGCAGAACCATATTCAGCAATACCACGATTACCGCCAGGGCGATCAGGTAGACGGTGACAATGGACAGCACCCATTTGAACCGCACATTCTGATAGACTTTTCGCTCAAAAAAACAGACTGGTGTGTTGAGCAGGTACGCGATGCAGAAACCGGCAATGAAAGGAGAGATTACCCCCAGAAACATCTTTACCCGGCCGCTGATAATCCCGAAATTGGTCAATCCCACATAGAACAGGATGGCCAGCAGCAGTACCAGCAGCGCGGACATAGACCTGCCGTCTAATATGTACCATTTTTTCTCCTTGTTGTCCTTCCTGTCCGGCATCATACAAAGCTCCCTTCTCTTTTTTAGACAGCCGCTTCCGGTTTTCCGGCTTTACCGCCTGTCAGGTCGATCCAATACCGCTGCTCCACAAGACCCTCCCCATCTATTTCCTCATTTTCCAGAATGCCGCCGTTTTTAACGATGGTTCTGGCTGAGGCGGGGTTATCCTTGTCGCACACCATCAGCACTCGTTCAATTCCCAATTCCATACATTTTTCCAGGGCCAGGGCAACCATCCGGGTGGCGATGCCTTTCCCACGTTCCGAAGGACGGACCCCGTCGCCGATATGCCCCCCATGGTGCAGGAGAAAATGGTTCAGACGGTGGCGGATATTCACCGCACCCACAAATCGGTTTCGGTCTGTGTCCAGACAGAACCAGGTGGAATCCGGCACCAGCTGCGGGTGCCCCTCCCCCGTCTCCAGACTGGGCTGATAGGTTTCAAACCGGTGGTAATCTGCTTTCTGGATAGCATAGGGCACGATTTCTTCCCCGGAGGCCGTCCACTCATCCATCATGTCAATCAGCTGGGGCATATACCGCTCCTCCAATTTGACCAGCTTCAGCATAACTGTGATTCTCCTCAGGCAAGTTTGCCCGCACAGCATTATAACTGTGGGGCCGCAGGATTATTATATCATGCAGAAACAGCACAGGCAATCCCCATCTTGCCGGACCATTTTATCCTCTCCTTTTTAAAAATCGGGAAAGACTTCTTTCATATTCTCTGAATTTGACAGGCAAAGAAGCCGCCGCAATATGGCGGCGGCTCCAGACTGTCGAAAAACTTCCCCCACGGGAAAGCCTCGCAGAATTTTGCCGCCCGAGGGCGGCAAAATAAAGTTAGAATTGGTCATTTTCGGGGACATGTGCCTCGAAAATGACACATCTCGGCCTGCAAATGTGCCCAAAGGGTGCGCACAGCAGGCCGTATCCCCTTTGTCGAAAAAGGCCAGAGGCCTTTTTCGACAGGCTCAAGCCGCCGCCATATGGCGGCGGCTCTTGGCAGATTATCCCAAATAAGCCCGGTGGAATACCTTTTTGCCCTTTTTAATCGTAACGCCCTCTCCGGAGAGGTCCTCGGCAGTGAGCTTAGCGGAAATGTCGGATGCTTTTACGCCGTTGACCTCCACGCCTCCCTGCTGTACCAGGCGGCGGGCTTCCGAACGGGAGGGGGTCAGACCGCATTTGACCATCAGGTCCAGCAGAGAGATGCTTCCATCGGTCAGAGCCTCTCCGCTCAGAGCGGTGGCGGGCATGCTGCTCTTGTCTCCCCCCTGGGCAAAGAGAGCACGGGCGGCATCCTGCGCCTTTTGCGCTTCCTCCTCCCCGTGGACCATACGGGTGAGCTCCATGGCCAGAATCTCCTTGGCTGTGTTCAGCTGGGCTCCCGCCCACCGGTCCATTTCATCAATCTGGTCCAGGGGCAGGAATGTGAGCCAGCGGATGCACTTCATCACGTCGTCGTCTCCCACGTTGCGCCAGTACTGATAGAACTCGTAGGGAGAGGTCTTATTGGGGTCCAGCCATACGGCGTTTCCGGCAGTCTTTCCCATTTTATTGCCCTGGGAGTCGGTGAGCAGGGTAATGGTCATGCAATGGGAGTCCTTGCCCAGCTTGCGGCGGATCAGTTCGGTACCGCCCAGCATGTTGGACCACTGGTCGTTGCCGCCGCACTGCATATTGCAGCCTACGGTCTGGAACATATGGTAAAAGTCATAGGACTGCATGATCATATAGTTAAACTCCAGGAAGCTCAGACCCTTTTCCATGCGCTGCTTGTAGCACTCGGCCCGCAGCATATTGTTTACCGAGAAGCAGGCACCCACCTCCCGCAGCAGCTCCACATAGTTCAGGCTCAACAGCCAATCGGCGTTATTGAGCATCATGGCCTTGCCGGGACCCTCGCCGAAGTCGATGAATTTTTCCATCTGGCGTTTAAAGCATTCGGCGTTGTGGTCGATGTCCTCCTTGGTAAGCATCTTGCGCATATCCGTGCGGCCGGAGGGGTCGCCGATCATAGTTGTGCCTCCGCCGATGAGGGCAATGGGCCGGTTCCCCGCCTGCTGGAGGCGCTTCATCAGAGTCAGCGCCACAAAGTGACCCGCTGTCAGACTGTCCGCCGTACAGTCAAAGCCGATATAGAAGGTGGCTTTGCCGTTGTCAATCAGAGCGCGAACCTCCTCCTCGCTGGTCACTTGGGCAATGAGTCCCCGGGCTGTCAGTTCGTCATAAAGTGTCATGGTTTTGTATACTCCTTAATCTTTTTGTTTTTTAATTCCCGCGTGCCGGCTCACTCCAGCAGCCGTTTCCCGCAGTGCGGGCATTTGGGGTCGTCCAGTTCATGCAGCTGGCAGATCGGAAGAGCGTCGTGTAGGGAAAGAGTGTGCTTGTCAGTGT
>CANDFO010000069.1 GCA_947384055.1 uncultured Flavonifractor sp. | reverse complement strand
CAAAATAAAGTCAAAATCGGTCATTTTCGGGGACATGTGCCTCGAAAATGACACTGCTCGGCCTGCAAGTGTGCCCAAAGGGTGCGCGCAGCAGGCCGTATCCCTTTTGTCGAAAAAGGCCAGAGGCCTTTTTCGACAGGCTCCGAGAAGGGGGCCCGCCGGAGGCCGGACAAGTCAAATCCCGACAGGGACAGAGCAAAAAACTTCCCGTCTTGACAGCCTGTCCGCCGTAGTATATCATAAACGTCAGACAGGACCACAGGGTCCAGACGCAGGGACCGAGAGAAAAACCAAGGAGGAGCAGACGATGCGCAGCGACAACGTGACAAAGGGTGTGGAGCGCGCCCCCAACCGCTCATTATTTTACGCACTGGGTTATACCAAGGAGGAGCTGGAGCGGCCGCTGATTGGCATTGTCTCTTCTCAGAACGAGATTGTCCCCGGCCACATGAACCTGGATAAGATTACCGAAGCGGTAAAGGCCGGCGTGCGGATGGCCGGAGGCACCCCGATTATGTTCCCGGCCATTGCGGTGTGCGACGGCATCGCCATGGGGCACGTGGGGATGAAATACTCCCTGGTCACGCGGGAGCTCATCGCCGACTCCACCGAGGCCATGGCGATGGCCCACCAGTTTGACGGTCTGGTGATGATCCCCAACTGTGATAAAAATGTCCCCGGTTTGCTGATGGCGGCGGCCCGGCTGAACATCCCCGCTATTTTCTGCTCCGGCGGACCCATGCTGGCCGGAAAAATGAACGACGGCCGCCGCACCTGCCTGAGCCATATGTTTGAGGCGGTAGGGGCCTATCACGCGGACAAGCTGGATGCGGACGGTGTGGAGGAATACGAGGTCAACGCCTGCCCCACCTGCGGCTCCTGCTCAGGCATGTATACCGCCAACTCCATGAACTGCCTCACCGAGGCCATTGGCATGGCTCTGCGGGGCAACGGCACCATCCCCGCCGTGATGTCCGCCCGGCTGCGGCTGGCCAAGCACACGGGCATGCAGATTATGGAGCTGGTCCGGCAGAATATCCGCCCCCGGGATATCATGACCGAGGCCGCCTTCCACAATGCCGAGGCGGTGGACATGGCCCTGGGATGCTCCACCAACTCCATGCTCCACCTGCCCGCCATTGCCCACGAGTGCGGTATCCAGCTTCCCCTGTCCAAAGCCAACGAAATTTCCCGAAAGACCCCCAATCTGTGCCACCTGGCCCCCGCCGGGGAGACCTATATGGAGGACCTGGACCGGGCCGGCGGTGTGTACGCCGTTATGAAGGAGCTGACCAAGCGGGAGCTGCTGGACACCTCCCTGCTTACCTGCACCGGAAAGACCGTTGCGGAGAACCTGGAGGGCGTGGTCAACCTGGACCCGTCCCTGATCCGGCCTGTCGACGACCCCTATTCCCCCTATGGGGGCATCGCGGTACTCACCGGGAATCTGGCTCCCGACGGCTGTGTGGTCAAGCAGTCCGCCGTGGCGGAGGAGATGATGGTTCACACCGGACCCGCCCGGGTGTTCGACAGCGAGGACGACGCCATTGCCGCCATCTACGCCGGGAAGATCCAGGCCGGGGATGTGGTGGTCATCCGGTACGAGGGGCCCAAGGGGGGACCGGGTATGCGGGAGATGCTCAACCCTACCTCCGCCATTGCGGGCATGGGGCTGGACAAGGAGGTGGCGCTGATCACCGACGGCCGCTTTTCCGGCGCCACCCGGGGAGCCTCCATCGGCCATGTGTCCCCGGAGGCCGCTCTGGGCGGGCCCATCGCCTTTGTGGAGGAGGGGGACCTGATCCGCATTGATATCCCCAGCTGTACCATCGGCCTGCTGGTGGCCGAAACGGTTCTGGCCGCGCGCCGGGCCGCCTGGACATGTCCGGAGCCGAAGATCAAGACCGGTTATCTGGCCCGCTATGCCAAGCAGGTGACGTCCGCCGCCCAGGGCGCGGTGCTGGAATAAGAACCTTTTACCCGGCGCGGGGGGAGACGTGCGGCAGACTAGGAAAGAAAAGAAGCCCGCTGGAGAATCGGCAGAGGGAAAGAGCCGGTTCCCCAGCGGGTCTGTTTATCGGCCCGGCCCGGCCAGCGCCTCCACCTGCTCCGGAGAGAGAGGCCTGGCCCGGCCCAGAAGATAGACGCTGTTCAGCGTGGTCTGGGCGTAGTGTTCCAGGGATTCCATGCGGAAATAGGCTTCCATCAGACTGGCCCCCCAGGTGACGGCCCCGTGATTGGCCAGCAGCACCGCCCGGCATGTCCGGCAGAAGGAAGCGATGGAGTCGGGCACCGCCTGGGTCCCGGGCTGGGCGTAGGGCGCCACGGGCACCGCCCCCAGCTGCATGACCGCCTCGGAGAGAATGGGCCGGTCCAGGGGAATGCCCGCAATGGCAAAAGCGGTGGACACCGGCGGATGGGCGTGGACCACCGCCCGGATCTCCGGATTCTCCCGATAGGCCCGCAGGTGCATTTTCAGCTCACTGGAGGGGCGGGCGCTCCCCTCCAGAACGGTTCCGTCCAGGTCGGTCCTGACCAGCATGTCCCCGGTCATAAAGCCCTTGGACACCCCGGTGGGGGTGGCCCACAGGATGCCGGGGGCGGTCATAACGCTGATGTTTCCGTCGTTGGCGGCCACAAAGCCCCGCTGATAGAGCCGCCGCCCCACCTCCAGAATCAGTTCTTTGGCCTCCTGTTCGCCGGGATAGGGGTTCATGCCTGTCCCCCCTCTCCGGGGACCAGCCCCATCCGGACAAAGGCCCGGTCAAAGGGGGGATAGGCAATTCCCCGCTCGGTGATGATCCCCGTCACCAGGCTGTGGTCGGTGACGTCAAAGGCGGGGTTGCGCACCTTTACTCCGGCGGGGGCCATACGGCTGCGATACCAGAGCTCTGTTACCTCCTCCGGTGAACGCTCCTCAATGACGATCTGATCTCCGCCGGCAATGGCGGGGTCGATGGTGGAGGAGGGGGCGCAGACATAGAAGGGAATCCCATAGTGCCGGGCCAACACCGCCACGCCGCTGGTGCCGATTTTATTGGCAAAGTCCCCGTTGGCGGCCACCCGGTCGCAGCCCACAAAGATGATGTCCACCTCACCCCGGCCCATGAGATAGGAGGCCATGTTGTCGCAGATCAAAGTGGTGTCCACCCCGGCGGACTGCATCTCAAAGGCGCTGAGCCGGGCCCCCTGGAGGAGGGGGCGGGTCTCGTCGCAGAAGACCCGCAGGTCTGTCCACCCGTGCTCCAGGGCCAGGTAGACCGGGGCCAGGGCGGTGCCGTACTTCGTGGTGGCCAGGGTGCCGGCGTTGCAGTGGGTGAGAATGCCGTCGCCGTGGCGGAGAAGCCCGAACCCCAGCTCCCCGATGCTCCGGCTGATGGCGATATCCTCCTCCCGGATGGCGCGGGCCTCCTGATACAGGCGGTCCTTCAGGGCGGCTACGGAGAGGGTGTGCCGGTTTTCCTCCAGCACCCGCTCCATGCGGTTCAGGGCCCAGGACAGATTGACCGCCGTGGGCCGGGCGGAGTTCAGATAGTCCTTCTGTGCCCGGAATCCGGCGCAGAAGGCGTCCATATCCCCGGTTTCCAGCTGAGCGGCCAGCAGGCAGACGCCGCAGGCAGCGGCCACGCCGATGGCCGGGGCGCCGCGGACCCGCAGGGAATAAATGGCCTCCCAGATGTCCTCCGCCTTTGACAGGGAGAGGTACTTCACCGCTCCGGGCAGCAGGGTCTGGTCCAGAATGACCAGTTCCGTTCCGTCCTCCGACAGGCGGACGGTATCCAGATGCAGAGCGTTCACAGCAGTTCCTCCTGTTCCGTCCCAGGGGCGAAGGCCGACAGATAGACCTGCGCCGAGCGGGTCATTTCCCGGGAAAAGTCCGAGTTGTACTTGCGCGCGCAGAAGGCGGAGAGCCACGCCTCATAGCCCTGGGGTCCGGCATTCTTTGCCAGCATCTCCCGCAGCTCCGGACCGTCCATCCGGCGGTAGCCGTTCCGGTGGACGATGTGGGACAGAGCGCAGCGCTCCGGCTTGGGGCGGGCCTTCTGCTGCTCCGTGGGTCGGCCGATGACCAGCATGGCGGCCGGGACCACATACTCCGGCAGCCCGAGCAGCGCCCGGTGGGTCTCGCACTGCTCCAGAATATCCCCGATGTAGCAGGACCCCAGGCCCAGGCTCTCCGCGGCAGTCACCGCATTCTGAGCGGCGATGGCGGCGTCGCAGAACGCCAGAAGCAGGTCCCCTGCGCCGGGCCTGCGGGGGCCGCATCCCCCGGCGGAAAAGGCGTCGTACCACTTCTGACAGTCAGCGCAGAAGATCAGCACCAGCGGGGCCTTAGCAATGAAGGGCTGATTGTCGCAGGTTACGGCCAGACGGTCCTTCAGGCCCTGGTCCGTAATCTCCAGAATCGTATAGAGCTGCTGGTTGCCGGCAGTGGGGGCGGCGCAGGCCGCCTCCAGGATGGCCTGCCGCTCCTCCGGGGAGACCGGCTCCTCCGTATAGGCCCGCACGGATTTGCGGCTGTGGAGGCTGTTCAAAATCTCGTTCATGCTGTCGTTCGGGGGGGAAGCGGCCCTGTGGCGGCATCCGCCCCCTCCTCCTTTCGTGTACTTGGAACCTGTATTCACAACGGTTGAACGCCGAGTGAGCGGCCTTTTTCCCGCCATACCGCGTCGCTTTCCGCAGCCATCCGTCAGGATGGCTGCGGAACATCTCCCTGCCTGGCGGGAAGAATCCTCGCCCATCCAGCATGCCCCGGTTATGAATACAGGCTCTTATTTGTTCAGACCCAGGCGGTTCCGGGTCTCGGTCCGGAACTGCTCCAGCTCCGGATACTGGTAAAAGAAGTCCAGCTTCTGTTCCCATACCGCGTCTCCCCGGACAGGCTCGCCCAGGACAAAGTAAGTAAAGCATTCGGCGATGTCCTCCGAGGGGTCGGTAGAGGCATAGGCGGTGATAAAATCGTCCTCATGCCGCAGGAAGAAGTTGTAGCTGTTCTGATTCGCCAGGCGGTCGTCCAGGTAATCGGCCCAAAACGCCTGATAAAAAGCGTTCAGGTAGGACCCGTCGGAGGATACCATCCCCTCCTCGTTATAGGTGGAGACGGTCTGCTCCCGGGTATAAGTCACCTGACTGCTGTTGAGGGTTACATAGTGGGCGTACTCGTGGAGCACGGTCTCAAGAAACCAGTGCCAGTCCCCGGCGTCGGCGGGGTCCACGGCCACCACCCATCTGTCCCCGGCGTCGTCGGCGGGATAGACGTAGGCCAGGGTCTCGTCCTCCCCGTCGGTGAAAATAATCAGGCGGGAGAAATCGGCCCAGGCCCCCTGGGGCAGGGCGGCGTACATGTCCTCCCACAGGGAACGAAAGTCCTCCTCCGTGTAACCGGCGTCCTCCGTCTTGGCCCGGGTGTCTTTGCGCAGGTCGGTCCCCTGGTGGATGACATATTCGGCCAGCACTTGTTCTTCCGGGGCTCCGTATCCCCAGACGCCGCCGCTGCCGATGTATTTGACCGTATAGCGCTCATAAAGCCGGTTGAGCTGATGGGCCAGGCGTTCCTCCTCCCCGGAGCGCTCCCAGCAGCCGTCGGCTTCCCTGGCCCGGCGGAGCGGCACCGCCCGCTCCAGCAGGGAGACCACCCGCTCCCGCTCCTGGCTGGTGATAAGCGGGTCCAGGGCCCCCAGCTGGGCCCGGGCCAGGCGCTCGGCCTCCTGACGGATCTCCCCGGCCGCCGCCGGAGGAGCGCTCTCCGGGACAGCGCCGTATTCCTCGCACCCCGCGCACAGAAGAAGCAGGATTCCTGCCCATATCAGGATGTATCGTTTCACTGGCGGACACCTCCATCCCCCGATTTCAGCTGCTGTTCTGATTCTACCACAGACCTTGGAATGTTTCAACGGATATAGACCTTGTTTGAGAAATGTTAAAACGGTCCAGCGTCGGGCCTTTTCCCGCCTGTATTCCTCGGTATGTCTTGAATCCCGGTCCTGTGTATGCTAAACTGTGAGCGGTACTGAGGCGTGATGTGCGGCATGCACCGCGGGGCCGGCCGGTGCCACGGCGCAAAGGAGGGCTTTACCATGGAAAACAGTCAGGCGCAGACGCTGCTGGAGGAGACCGCCGCGCTGCTGTGCACCTATTTTGGCGCGTTCTGCAATCTATACGGCACTGTACCGCTGTACCGGGCTCTGCGCATCATCCGGAAACAGAATCCGGAGCTGGAGCTGACGGAGGAGCAGTTTCTGACCTTTGGAAGGAGCTGTACGAGCGGGGGCTCACACAGCAGACCCCGGAGCAGCTGACCGAGGAGCGGCTGAGCCGCTGGGCGGCAGAGGCTGCGCACAGGCAGGGGGCCGGTCGAAAAAAGCCGGGGCGCAACGACCCCTGCCCCTGTGGAAGCGGGAAGAAATACAAAAAGTGCTGCGGGCGGTGACAGACCCCCGGGAGAGGAGACGGTAACATGACGGCAGAAGCGCTGAGCTTTCTGGGGGGCGAGCCGAAGCGCATTGCCCTGTTTGAGGCCTTTGAACAGGCGGTGCTGGCCTGCGGGGAGAGCGCCATGGCCGTGGCCAAAAGCCAGATCTCCTGGGGCAACCCCAAAAAGTTTGCCTTCTTCTCTCTCCACCACTGCTCCGCGGGCTGCGCCATGGCGAGCTTCGGACTGGGGCGGCGGGTGGACCACCCGGCGATTTTTCAGGCCGTAGAGCCCTATCCCGGCCGCTGGACCCACCATGTGCGCCTCAGCTCCCCCGGGGATGTGGGGCCGGAGCTGCGCCAGTGGCTGTCGGAGGCCTATGCCTTTGCCCGGACCAAGGGCCGCGCCCCGGCCGGGGGCCGGTGAGCCTGTCGAACAACTTCCCCCACGGGAAAGCCTCGCGGAGTTTTGCCGCCCGAAGGCGGCAAAATAAAGTCAAAACGGGTCGTTTTGGGTATATATGCCTCGAAAATGACGCATCTCGGCCTGCAAGTGTGCCCCAAAGGTGCGCGCAGCAGGCCGTATTCCCTTTGCCGAAAAAGGCCTCTGGCCTTTTTCGGCAGGCTGTGACCGCCTGCTCAAAGCAGGCGGTTTTTTCCGTTCCGGTTGCGGAGGAACAGAGGTTGACAATTGCTTACCTACGTGATATAGTGAGTAAAAACAGGTAGACAATCGCCTACCAAAAGGAGGAAGCACCATGAAGACAGAGCTCTCCGACGGGGAGTGGACGCTGATGAACACACTCTGGCAGTCCGCTCCCATGACCATCACCCAGCTTACCGCCGCACTGCGGGAGGACACCGCCTGGAGCAAGCACACAATCATTTCCATGCTCACCCGTCTGGAGGCCAAGGGCGCGGTGCAGTACCGGAACAGCGGCCGGGCAAAGGCCTATTTTCCCGTACTCCCCCGGAGCGACGCTGCCCGGCGGGAGACACGGCATTTTCTGGACAAGGTCTACGGCGGCCGCCTGGGTGTGATGCTCAACGCCATGGTAGACAGCCGGGCCCTGTCTCAGGAGGACATTGCGGAGCTGTCCGCCATTCTGGAGAAGGCGAAGGGAGGAGACTTCCATGACTGAACGGCTGATTACCTCATCTGTGCTTATCCTGGCGGTATTCCTGCTGCGGGGCCTCTTCCGTAAGAATCTCTCCCGGCGGATGCAGTACGCCCTGTGGGGGCTAGTGCTCCTGCGGTTGCTGGTTCCTTTTCAGCTGCCGGCGGCAGATTTTTCCATTCTGACCTCGGTTCAGCCGGTGCAGGCGGCGGTGGAACAGCGGCTGGAGGCCTCCCGGTCGGCCGCCCCGACAGGGGATGTGCTTCAGTCCGGCGGGGGGACGGTTCAGATGCCGGGCCCGCCGGACGGCTCCGGTACGGTCGCTGCCCCCACCGCACCAGACAGCGCCCCTCCTGCCCCGGCCGGAGCGCTGTCTGCGGAAACGCTGCTGAGCCTGGTCCACCGGACCGGGGCTGTAATGGCTGCGGCATGGTTTTTGCTCGTCAATCTGCGCTTCTGGCGCCTGCTGCGCCGCCGACGTGTTCCGTACCCTGTGGAGGGATACACCCGCAGGGTGTTCCTGGTGGAGGAGGGGCTGCCCTCCCCCTGCCTGTTCGGACTGCTCCGGCCCGCCGTCTACCTGACCCCGGCGGCGGCCTCTCCGGAGCGGATTGGCTGTGTGCTGGCCCACGAGGAGACCCACGCCCGTCATCTGGACCCCCTGTGGTCGCTGCTCCGCTGCGTCTGTCTGACGGTCTACTGGTTTGACCCGCTGGTCTGGGCGGCGGCCGCCGCCTCCAGGACCGACTGCGAACTGGCCTGCGACGAGGGCGCCCTGGCCCGCCTGGGGGAGGAGCGCCGAATTACCTATGGGCAGACCCTGCTGGCCCTGGTCCCTGTGCGGCGGGGACCGGCCAACCCGTTCCTGACCGCCACCACCATGGCCGCCGGGAAAAAGCAGCTTAAAGACCGCATCACCCGCATCGCCCAGAAGCCGCGCCAGCTGGCGGCCGCCGCCGCGGCCGCGGCGGTGCTGGCCGGAGTGGTGTCCGCCTGCGCCTTCACCGGGGCCAATCCCCCGGCGTCTGTGACACCGCCCCCGTCCCTTTTGAGGGTGGACTGGGGGACGCCGGAGGCCGTCCTCTCCCTGGCGGACGCCCAGCCCTATACCCCCGAGCCCTTTTCCGTTGAGATTATCACCGATTGGACCGGAGACAGGGTCCTCTACGGACCTTATGGCGGCCAGGCCGACCCCCCGCCGGAGGAACAGCCCTATGTTATCTATGAGCTTATTTCTTACGAGACCAATACCCGCCATTTCGCGGCGGCGGACAGCAGGCTGGAGCGCCCGGAATACCGCTGCTTCCTGACCATGCCGCTGGAGAACTTCATCGGCGGCGGCAGCTTCGAGGGGGAGCTCTTCGGCCGGAGCGGGTGGATTAACGCCATCACCTATCGGTCGGAAGAGGGGGCGCTGCTCACGGATTATGTCTGCCTGGGGGAGGACGGCGCCCCCATCCGCCTGGTTCAGGTTGTCAGCGATATGTCGGAGACCTTCCACCTGGACTGCAACCAGGACGGCGCGGCGGAAGTGGTGGCCCCCGGGCGGCTCTTCTTCCAGCGGGAGGGTGCGGTATATCAGGCCGATATCCCCGCGCTCTGGAAGGAGGCCTATCCGGACTACACCCTGGAGTGGAGCCGCTGGGACGCGGGGACCGATATGCTGAAGGCCACAGGCTATTTCACCGGCGCCGACGGCGTATTCCGGAGCTGGACCCGGTATCTCCGCTTTGACGGGGAGAATCTGGAGGTGTTCCGGGACCCCCGCACCATGGAGGACCACGTGATGTCCGACATTCAGCCCCTTCTGGTTCCCCGGGAGGTGACAGACAAGGCCAAAGAGCTGACCCTGGCCGCCTTTCCCCGGCCCGGCGATGTTTTGGGGACCTATCCCGGCGGCGCGCCTATATTGGCCGCGGCGGAGTACGACGACTGGCGGGTGGAAAGCATCGACGGCCCGGAGGAAATCCGGGTGGGAGGCATCACGCTCCGGGTCTACCGCTATAACTACGAGTACCACACCACCACGCCCGAGCGGGTTCTGCTGGCGGGGGGCATGTATATCACCGAGGACGACTGGGTGATGCCCGGCTATCCGGACTGCGACTATCTGTTCTTCCGGGTGGAGGAGAACGGAAGCCTCACCTTCCTGTGGCACGAGATGTCCAACGACACGGGGCCGGAGGAGATGGCGGGGCAGGGACTGTACCGGCTGGGCCTGCTGGACGGCGACCCCCAGTACCAGGTGCAGAGCCTGTGGGGATACCTCACCGCCGGAGACGATGAGGTGACGCTGAGCCTGACCACGGCGGACGGCACAGGAGGCGGCGTCTACTCCACCGCCGTCAGCCGGGGGTACAATATGCCCGGGGACATCTCCAGCTATTTCCGCTGGGAGGCGCTGGAGGAGGTCCCGGCCGCTCAGCTGGAGAACACCGGCGTCCTCACCGTGAGCCGGGGAGAAAACGCCCTGACCTTCTATGAAGGCCCCCGGCTGGTGGAGTATCAGCGAGGCGGGGACCGCCGGTGGTATCGGGCGGAGCAGGACGTAACCGATGATATATTTGCCGGCGAGCTCTTCCCACTTATCCGGCAGTGGTATGACGAGATTGAGATGGAGGCGCTGCGGGTGGAAACCACTCTGCCGGACGACAGCCGCAGCCGGGCGGAAATTGCCCGGGAGCTGATTGAGCGGTATGAGGGGGCCCACCTGCTGGCCACCGGCGGAAGCAAATTTAAATATACCTATGTGTCTGTAACTGACATAAGCGAGGACACGGATTTCTCCCGGGATGCGTTTCTGTATTTCTACAGCGTGATCTTTGTGCCGGAAACCGAGACGGCCCTGAACTGGTCCATGGCGGGCAACACCGCGGAGTACGACGGCGGAGACGCGCCGGACGGCGCCTTCCAGTACTGGCGGTGCGGCTACCTCTCCCAGTCGGAGAACGGCTGGCAGTTTACCTGCGCGGGCACGGGGCCGTAGCAGGAAGCGGCTCAAAAGATAACTGACCGGGGCCTCCGCGCACAGCGGAGGCCCCGGTCAGGCTGTCAAAAGACTTCCCCCACAGGAAAGCCTCGCAGAGTTTTGCCGCCCGGGGGCGGCAAAATAAAGTCAAAATTGGTCATTTTCGGGGACATGTGCCTCGGAAATGACACTGCCCGGCCTGCAAGTGTGCCCAAAGGGTGCGCGTGGCAGGCCGTATCCCTTTTGTCGAAAAAGGCGGAGGCCTTTTTCGACAGTCTGACGGGGGTCTCCGCGCACAGCGGAGGCCCCCGTCCTGCCTGCGCCGCCGGACTTCCAGACGCTCCAGCCGTAAAATAAGAGATGTTCACTTTCCACTTGTATTTTAGGCAAAAATAGAATACAATAGAAAAACGAATGAAAAGAAACCGGCCCGCGCCCGCCGCGGGCCTGCTGTCCGCAACATCCCAGGAAAGGAAGGGAACTATGAAGCTGCATACCGACAAGGGAGAGATCACCATCAGCAGCGAGGTCTTTACCCATATCACCGGCGCCGCCGCCACCAACTGCTACGGCGTCAAGGGCATGGCCATACGCTCCGCCAAGGACGGCCTGGTCCACCTGCTCCGGCGGGAGTCCATGGCAAAGGGCGTGAAAGTCACCCACCACGACGACGGGAATTCCGTCTCGATCGAGCTGCATATCATTGTGGACAACGGCGTCAACCTGATGGCGGTCAGCCGCTCCATCATGAGCGAGGTGCGCTATATCGTCAGCCGCACCACCGGGGCCCAGGTGCGCAATGTGGATGTGTGCATCGACTCCATGGTCATCGGCTGAGCACACGCCGCCATCGAAAGGAAGGAACACAGACATGAGAGAGCGTATCGACGGCGCGGCCTTTACCCAGGCCATCCTGCACGCCGCAGCCTCCATCAATCTGCAAAAGCAGCAGATCAATGAACTGAACGTATTTCCCGTACCCGACGGGGACACCGGCACCAATATGAGCCTGACTATCGGCACCGCCGCCGCGGAGCTGCGCCGCCGCCAGCCCAAAACCGTGGGGGAGGCCGCCTCCGCCACCGCCTCCGCCCTGCTGCGGGGGGCCCGGGGAAATTCGGGGGTCATTCTCTCCCTGCTCTTCCGGGGCCTGGGCAAGGCCGTTAAGGACCGGGACGACATCGACGGCCGGGATTTGGCCATTGCCCTGGACTTCGGCGTGGCCGCCGCGTATAAAGCGGTGATGAAGCCCGCCGAGGGCACCATCCTGACGGTCTCCCGGCTGGCCGCCGCCAAAGCCGCCGCCGCCGCTCGGGAGACTCCCGACGACCCGGAGGCGGTCCTGGCCGCCGCCATCGCCGAGGGGGAGCTTGCCCTGGCGGACACCATCAACCAAAACCCCGTGCTGAAAAAGGCCGGCGTGGTGGATGCCGGCGGCAAGGGCTTCCTGATTATCCTCCAGGGCATGCTGGACTCCCTCCGGGGGCTGCCCATGCCTGAGGGCGGGGAGGAGACGCCCGCCCAGCGGGAGAAGGCCGACTTTGCCGCCCTCTCCGACGAGGAGATCACCTTTGCCTTTGATACCGTCTTTATTGTCCGCAGGACTGAGGAGAAGCCCCTGGAGCCCCTGCGGGCCTATCTGAACAGCATCGGTGACAGCCTGGTCATCGGCGAGAGCGACGAGGCCTTTAAGGTCCATGTCCATACCAACACCCCCGGCCTGGCTCTGGAGGAGGCCCAGAAATACGGCACTCTGGAGCTGGCGAAGATTGAGAACATGCGCACCCAGCGGGACGACCTGGCCGCCGGGCGGCATGTGCAGAGCACCGATGACCTGGACGACAGCGAGATGCCTCCCGCCCCCCAGCAGGAGCGCCGGATTGTTCCGCCGGAAAAGAAATACGGTGTGGTGGCGGTGGCCGCCGGGAACGGCCTGGCGGAGGTATTCCGGGATTTGGGCGCCGACGGGGTGATCAGCGGCGGGCAGACGATGAACCCCTCTACCGAGGACATCATGCGGGAGATCGACAAAACCCCCGCGGAGATTGTGTACGTTCTGCCCAACAACAAAAATATCATTATGGCGGCGCAGCAGTGCGTCCCTCTGGCGGAGGGGAAACGGGTGGTGGTCCTGCCCACCAGGACGGTGCCCCAGGGCATCTCCGCCCTGATGGTCATGGACCCGGAGGCGGAAGAGGCCGTCAACACCTCCGCCATGACGGAGGCCATCGGCTCCGTGCACACCTCTGAGATCACCTATGCCGCCAGGGATTCGGATTTCGGCGGCTTCGCCATTAAACGGGGAGACTATCTGGCGCTGACGGAGCACCAGCTCTTCGGTACTGACCGGAAGCTGGATAAGCTCCTCAAGCGCCTGGCAGAGGCCCAGACCCAGCAGGAGGCGGAGTTCATCAACATTTTCTACGGGGAGGACGTCACTGAGAAGGAGGCCCAAAAGACCCTCAAGCTCTTTACCGAGGCCTGCCCCGATGCCGAGATCACGCTCCTGGCCGGGGGTCAGCCGGTGTACTACTATATGATTTCCGCGGAATGATTGCTCAGGACCTCCGGCCAAGCTGGAGGTCCTGAGAGCTTGTCGAAAAAGGCCTCTGGCCTTTTTCGACAAAGGGGATACGGCCTGCTGCGCGCACCCTTTGGGCACACT
>CANDFO010000068.1 GCA_947384055.1 uncultured Flavonifractor sp. | reverse complement strand
ATCCACCAGCTCCGCCAGGGGCATGAACAGCCGGGCCGCGTGGGTGACGACCTCCACCATGCCGGACTGGGCGGCCTGGTCAGAGCTTCCGGCGTCGGCGACGTCGGTTATGGTCACATCGCCGGCATGGGCCAGGCGGGTCAGGAAGGGAATTCCAGCGGTGAAGGCCGCCTGCTCCAGGGTGGCGACCGTCAGGTGGGCCTTTCTGGAAGGAGGTACGTTCATCTCAGACCGGCGGGCGCGGACCGCGCGGATCGCGTCCATAACCAGCTCCATGTCCCGCTCCTCCGCCGGGAAAGACAGCTCAGGCCGGGCCTGGGGCCAGGACTGCACCATGAGGTAGTCCGCCCCGGTCTCATCCCCGCGCCGGGGGAGGGCCTGCCAGATCTCCTCCGTGATGAAGGGCATAAAGGGGTGGAGGAGCTTCAATACCTCGGTGAGCACATAGCACAGCACCTGCTGGGCCCCCTCCTTGGCGGTGGGGTCATCCCCCTGGAGGCGGGCCTTGGTCATCTCAATATACCAGTCGCAGTAGGTGTCCCAGATGAAGTCGTAGACCTTCTGGGCGGCCACGCCCAGCTCATACCGGTCCATGTTCTCCGTAACCTGTGGAATCAGGCTGTTGAGCCTGGAGAGAATCCACCTGTCCTCCAGCTCCAGCTGCTCCGGCAGGGCGCAGCGGTCGATGGTCAGGTTCATCAGGACAAAACGGCTGGCGTTCCAGATTTTGTTGGCAAAGTTGCGCATGGCCTCGCACCGCTCGGTGTAAAAGCGCATATCGTTTCCGGGGGAGTTGCCCGTAACCAGGTTAAACCGCAGGGCGTCGGCCCCGTAGCGCTCGGCCATCTCCAGAGGGTCAATGCCGTTGCCCAGGGATTTGGACATCTTGCGGCCCTTGTCGTCCCGGATCAGGCCGTGGATGAACACCGTGTGGAAGGGGGGCTTTCCGGTGTGCTCACAGCCGGAGAAGATCATCCGGGCCACCCAGAAAAAGATGATGTCATACCCGGTCACCAGCACGTCGGTGGGGTAAAAATACTTCAGGTCCTCGGTCTCCTCCGGCCAGCCCAGGGTGGAGAAGGGCCACAGAGCGGAGGAGAACCAGGTGTCCAGCACATCCTCCTCCTGGTGGATGTGGGCGGAATGGCAATGCCGGCACTCTGTGGGGTCGGTCTCGGAGACGGTGATTTCCCCGCAATCCTCACAGGTCCAGGCGGGAATGCGGTGGCCCCACCAGAGCTGGCGGGAAATGCACCAGTCCCGCACGTTTTCCATCCAGTTGATATAGGTTTTGGAGAACCGGTCGGGGACAAATTTGGTCTCCCCCTCCCGGACCACCCGCAGCGCCTCCTTCGCCAGGGGCTCCATTCTGACAAACCACTGGGCGGAGATAAGGGGCTCCACGTCGTGGTGGCAGCGGGAGCAGGTGCCTACGTTATGCTGATGGGACTCCGTCCTGACCAGCCAGCCACCCTCCTCCAGGTCGGCGAGGATGGCTTTCCGGGCCTCGTAGCGGTCCATACCGGAATACCGGCCGTAGCCCGCCACCACCTTGCCGTGGTCGTCCAACACCCGGATGGTCTCCAGATTGTGCCGCAGGCCCACCTCAAAGTCGTTGGGGTCGTGGGCGGGGGTCATCTTCACACAGCCGGTGCCGAACTCCAGGTCCACATATTCGTCGGCCACAATGGGCATCTCCCGGCCCACCAGGGGCAGAATGCACGTTTTGCCCACAAGGTCCTTGTAGCGGCCGTCGGCGGGATTCACCGCCACGCCGGTGTCCCCCAGCATGGTCTCCGGCCGGGTGGTGGCCACGATAACGTACCGGTCCGTCTCCCCCTGAATGGGATAGCGGATATGCCAGAGGCTGCCCGGCTTATCCTGGTACTCCACCTCCACGTCGGACAGGGCGGTGACGCAGTGGGGGCACCAGTTGATGATACGGCTTCCCTTATAAATAAGCCCTTTGTTGTAGAGGCTGACGAACACATGGCGGACGGCGTTGGACAGCCCCTCGTCCATGGTGAAGCGGGCCCGGTCCCAGTCGCAGGAGACACCCATTTTCTTCTGCTGCTGGACAATGCGGGCGCCGTATTTGGCCTTCCAGTCCCACACCCGCTCCAGGAATTTCTCCCGGCCCAGGTCATAGCGGGACAGCCCCTCATTCTCCCGGAGGGATTCCTCCACCTTGGCCTGGGTCGCAATACCTGCATGGTCCGCGCCGGGCACCCAGAGGGCGGCATAGCCCTGCATCCGCTTGAACCGGACCAGAATATCCTGGAGGGTGCAGTCCATGGCGTGCCCCATGTGGAGCTGTCCCGTCACATTGGGGGGCGGCATGACGATGGTAAAGGGCTTTTTCTCCGGGTCCCGGACACCCTTAAAGCAGCCGCTCTTTTCCCACGCCTCGTAAATGCGCCCCTCTACCTCCTGGGGCTCGTAGACCTTCGGCAGTTCTTTTTTCATCTGTGTCTCTCCACTCGCTTCCTTGTAAAATAAGCAAAACGCCCCGGGCCGGATTTCCGGTCCAGGGCGAATTTCTCCGCGGTGCCACCTGGCTTCGGGCGCAGAGCGCCCGCACTCGTCCCCTTAACGCGGGATACGCCGGAGCTTACATACGGTTCGGCTCCAGTGCTCCGGGACCACCTTCCCCACGCCTGCGGGGGGACTTTCACCTGCCGTCCCCTCTCTGCGCCGCCCGCGCGGGTACTCCTTCCCATCATCGCTGCTGCCGGTTCTTCCGCTGATGCTGCTGTCCGCCGGTAATATAGGCGTCAATCAGCTTTTTCAGGTCTGCGGCAGTGTATGTCTGCTCCGGATGCTCCCCAAAAATCCGAATCAAATTATAGGCCATGGCTTTTTGGATATCCTTCCGCTGATTTTCTGCGGGCATGCCGCAGGTCTCCTTCTATATGCAGACAATCCGCCGCGTCGGCAGCTCAATTCAGTTTTTAGTATATGTGATTCGGCGGCAAATGTCAAGAGCGGCGGGATAGAGGAAAAATTTTTGTACCGGGCGGAACTTTTCTTTTCTTAAAATAGTCATAATGGTATAGACCTTTTGCCGGGTTTGCGGTACAATGGTAACACCCAAAACCCAGAGGGGTTTTCAACCACAATACCGTGTGCCCATACGCACCCGGCGCTGAAACGGAAGGAGATTCGGTTTATGTACCTGAGAAGCAAGACGTTTTTGTCCCGGACGTTGGCGTTGATTTTGACGCTTGCCATGCTGCTGACGCTGGCTCCGGCGGCTTTTGCGGCGGAGGAGCCCGGAAGCGGCCCGAACCAGGGAATTTCGAGAGAAGGAACTGACGGCAGCGGAAGCGATTCAGGGGACGGCTCCGGCGGCGAGGAAGGCGGAGACCCCGGCGAAGGAGGGACCGATCCTGGAGATAAAACTCCTGTGCTGGTAACTGGTATCAGCATTTCGGGAGCCACTTCTATTAAGAAGGGCGAGAGCACAACGCTTACAGCATCTGTAACCCCGGCAGAAGCAGATAACAAAACGGTTGAGTGGTCAAGCAGTGATAACCAAGTCGCTACTGTTGGCAATAATGGTCAGGTAAGCGGCACCGGTGTGGGCACGGCTACGATTACGGCAAAAGCTACTGACGGAAGCAATACATCAGCCACATTTAACATAAGCGTTACCGACCCCGGTGTCACCGGCGTTACATTGAGCTCCAAAACACTCCAGCTCAACGTGGGTGATACGCAGACACTGTCAGCTACAGTCAGCCCTTCCGATGCCAGTAATCAGTCGGTGTCCTGGAGCAGCAGTAATGACAAGGTTGCCACAGTTGACAATGCCGGCAAGGTAGCAGGCGTTTCTGCGGGAACAGCGACTATCACGGTAAGAACAGATGACGGCGGCAAAACCGATACCTGTACCGTTACAGTTACTGCGCCCAATGTCCCTGTGGAGAAAATAGAGCTGAACAAAACAGAGGCAAATATTTCAGTGAAAGGAACCGTCGTACTTACAGCTACAATAAGCCCGGCAGATGCCACCGATAAAAACGTGGAATGGAAAAGCAGCAATCCTGATGTGGCAACCGTTGATCAAGCCGGCGTTGTAACCGGTGTGGCGGGCGGCACTGCGGTTATTACGGCGACAGCCGACGGCCAATCCGCGCAGTGTACCATCAACGTTCAGGCTGACGCGCCTGTTCTGGTGAGCAGCATCAGCCTGGATAAGACCTCCGCGACCGTTAAGCCGGGCGATACCGTGACAATAACGGCCACCGTACTGCCTGCGGACGCCACCAACAAGAGCGTCACCTGGACCGTCAGCGACAGCGGCATTGCCACAATCGCAGATAATGGCAATGTGGTGACGGTAAGAGGCGTGAAAAACGGTTCTGTTACCGTCACCGCCAAGGCCGTGGACGGCAGCGGACAGAGCGCCGCCTGCACCGTCACGGTTCAGGCAGACGCTCCCGTTCTGGTAAGCAGTATCAGTCTGGACCAGACCTCCGCAACCATCGGGCCGAAGGGGACCGTAACACTGAAGGCTACCGTAGTGCCCGAAAACGCCACCAACAAGGGCGTCACCTGGACCACCAGCGACAGCAGCGTTGCTACCGTTTCCACCACGGGAGTGGTGACAGGGCTGAAGCCCGGTACAGCCAAAATTACCGCCACGGCAGTAGACGGCAGCGGTAAAAGCGCCACATGCACAATTACGGTCAAAGAAAGCGCGCTGACACTCAATAAAAATACCATCAGCGTTCCTATCGGCGGAACGGGCACGCTGACCCTCACCAACACCACCGGGGCGTCGGTTACGACTCAAACCTCCAACGCTGCCGCCGCCAGCGCCTCTGTCTCCGGCAATACCGTTACCATCACCGTGCCCAAAACCGCCAAGGGAGGCGATACGGCAAAACTCACGTTTAAGGCAGGAGACCGGACCGCGGAGTGCACCGTTACCGTGTCGGAGCCCTCTCTCAGCCTCTCCTCCACCAGCCTGACCCTCTCCAACGGGAAGAGCGTCACCCTGTCCGTCTCGGGCATCCCGGCGGGCTCCACCGCCAGCACCAAGTGGCAGAGCAGCAATGAGTCTTACGCCACGGTGTCCGACAAGGGCGTCGTGACCGCCAAGGCCACCGGGCGGACTGTCTCCATCACCGCCACCACCACCATCAACGGCAAGACCTACCCGGCGCTGACCTGCACCATTACCCTGGCCACCTACGCGGAGACCATCAAGTACTCCTCCGACGGCACCAGCGTGGTGCGCTTTGTGGCCAGCGACTTCAACCGCGTATGCAACACCGGCAGCGTGGCCAACAACCGGCTGGACTACATCATCTTTACAGAAATTCCCACCAGCTATGGCACTCTCTACTATGATTACGACCTGAACACCGGCAGGGGTATCGAGGTGACGGCCTCCGGCAGCGGTAACCGCTACGGCTATACCGCCAGCAGCAGTTACGGCTCCCGCCTGATTGAGGACCTGACCTTTGTACCCAAGTCCGCCGCCGACCGCACTGTCGTGCTGCGCTACACCGGCTATTCCAGCGGCACCCCCGCCGTGGAATACACCGGTACGGTGGAGATTGCCATCGGCGCGTCCGGCAGCCTGAATTATACCATCTCCAAAAACGGCATTCTGGACCTGAGCGCCAGCGACTTCAACAACTTCTTCGTCAAGGCCAGCACCTCCGGCTACAGCCTGGATTATGTCTCCTTCAACTCCCTGCCCAGCAGCTCCCAGGGCACGCTCTACTTCAAGTACGACAAGAACGCCGTCCGCAACACGGCGGTTACGCGTGGAACCCCCTACTATCGCTCGGGCACCGACGCTCTGGACGACGTGAGCTTCGTGGCCGCCGAGGGGTACAGCGGCACCGTGTCCATTCCCTTTACCGCCTCCAACGGGCGCAGCGGAAGCGGCTCCACCGTCAGCGGAACCCTGGTGATTAAGGTGGGGAAGGGGTCCGGCACCGCCGCCGACATTACCTATGCCACCGACCGGAACGCCCCCATAACCCTCAGTGCCCGGGACTTCAACCGCTACTGTGAGGAGGCCACCGGAGACAGCCGGGTGGACTACGTGACCTTCACGCTGCCCTCCTCCAACCGGGGCGTCCTGTACAGCGCCTACTCCAGCGCCTCCGGCGCGCGGAACCAGACCCTCAGGAGCAATACCCGCTGCTACCGCAGCGCCGGCAGCGGAGAGACCGCCCTGGACGACGTGACATTTGTCCCCGCTAACGGCTATACCGGCATCGTTTCCATCTCCTTTACCGGCTACAGCACCGGCAACAAAAAATTCACCGGCACCATGAAAATCACCGTGGGCAAGGACGCCGGAAACATCAACTACACCGCCACCGCCGGAAGCGCCGTCACCTTCCGCCTGTCCGATTTTACCCGTTTCTGCCAGGAGGAGCTGGGCTCCAACGCCACCCTGAGCTATATCACCTTCAATACCCCCGCCGCCAGCAGGGGAACCCTCTATTACGACTATTCCAGCACCTCCAGCACCGAGGTAAAGGACGGAACCAAGTACTACCGCAACCAGCGGCCCTATCTGGACCAGATCACCTTTGTCCCCGCCCGGGGCCTGACCGGGTCTGTGAGCATTCCCTTCTACGGGCAGTCCACCTCCGGCGGCGAGTTCGAGGGGGCTGTGTCCGTCAGCTATACCGCCGTCCGGGAGCCCGGCGTGATCAAGTACACCACCACCGGCACGCCGGTGAACTTCCTGCTGCGGGACTTCACCAACGCCTGCGACGTGCGGGGCGGCAGCAGCCTGTCCGCTGTCCACTTCGCCATTCCCGACCAGGCCTACGGCCGGCTTTACAACGGCTATACCAGCGCCTCCCGGAATGAGGGAGAGGTCAGCCCCAGTTACGGCTATCGGGTCAGCGGCACACCCTCCCTGGCCGGCGTGGTCTTTGTGCCCAGGGCCGGGTTCAGCGGCGTAGCCAAGCTCCTCTACACCGGTGAGGACAAGGATGGAATGACCTATAACGGCACCATCGAGATCACCGTCAGCGCTCCCTCCTCCTCCAGCAAGTTTGCCGACGTGGGCGTCAGCTACAGCTGGGCCGCCCCCTCTGTGGACTACCTCTATCAGGCCGGGGTGGTTACCGGCACCGACGCCACCCATTTTGCCCCCGCCCAGAACATCACCCGCGGCGATTTCGTGCTGATGCTCTACCGGGCCTTCGGCCTGCGGGCCGCCGGAACCAGCAGTTTCTCCGATGTGCCTCAAAACAGCTATTATGCCCAGGCCATTGCCTCCGCCAAGGCGCTGGGGATCGCCGCCGGAGGCGGGGATGGCAAATTTAACCCCACCGCCGCCCTGACCCGTCAGGACGCGATGCTGCTCATTCAGCGGACCCTCAACGCCACCGGACGCACCATGCGGGACGGCAATGGAAACGCGCTGAACAATTTCGCCGACCGGGGCAAGGTCTCCAATTACGCCCTGGGCGCTGTAGCCGCGCTGGTGCAGGCCGGCGTGATTCAGGGAGACGGCAACCGGAATCTGAATCCCACGGGCTCTCTGTCCCGCGCGGAAATGGCCACCATTCTCCACCGTGTACTGACCATGTGACCGTTTTCTCTGCATAAAGCAGCGCCAGACACATTCTTTAATCCCGCAGAAAACGCGGTCCCCCGGCTTTTGCCGGGGGACCGCGCAGACTGTAGAAAAGACTTTCCCACGGGAAAGCCTCGCAGAGTTTTGCCGCCCGAAGGCGGCAAAATAAAATCAAAATCGGTCATTTTCGAGGACATGTGCCTCGGAAATGACACTGCTCGGCCTGCAAGTGTGCCCAAAGGGTGCGCGCGGCAGGCCGTATCCCCTTTGTCGAAAAAGGCCAAAGGCCCTTTTCGACAAGCTACGGTTCCCCGGTTTTTGCCGGGGGACCGCGCTCATTTTGCCATATCTGCCCTTTCCAGCCGCCGACGGGCCGGCGGCTGGAAAGGGCAGACTCATTTATTTTTTTCTATCTTTCATAAGGAAAATAATATTTCAATCCGGGCGGAGAATCTTTTATACTATTTTGTGGAAGGGAAAGGATCCCTCCGGGCCACAGAACAAGCGGAATATAAAAACGGACCGATTATGACCGTGAAAAAGAAAGTGAAAGGAGCAGTTTTATGTTACATGCTAAGACCATCATCTCCTGTGCCGTCACCGGCGGCAGCACCCAGAAGGAGAAGTGCCCCGCCCTGCCCATCACCCCTGAGGAGATTGCCGAGGACGTCTACCGGGTATGGCAGTCCGGGGCCGCCATCGTCCATCTCCACATGCGGGATGAGAACGCCAAGGCCACCCTGGACCCCGACCGGTTCCAAAAGACAGTGGAGCTGATTCGAGCCCACAAGGACTGCGACGTAATCATCAATTGCACCTCTTCCTCGGCCAACACCGGCATGGGCCACGAGGCCCGGATGGCCCACTTCCGCCGGATCCCGGAGATCGAGATCGGCTCTATGGACTGCGGCTCCTTCAATTACGGCTGCCGCTATCTCTTCAACAATGAGCCTCAGTTTTTGGAGGATCTGGCCCGGTGTTTTCAGGAATGCGGCGTGCTCCCCGAGGTGGAGATCTTCGACACGGGGATGATCGGCAATGTGAAGCACTATCTGAAGCAAGGGCTGATTCAGGGACCGGTATGGTGCCAGCTGGTAATGAACATCCTGGGCGGCTGCGACGCCACGGTGGATAACCTGCTCCACCTGGTGCGCCAGCTTCCGGAGGGGGCCATCTGGTCCTGCACCGGGATCGGGGCCTCCCACCTGCCCATGATGTATGCCGCCCTGGCCCTGGGGGGCCATGTCCGGGTGGGACTGGAGGACAATATTTTCTATGAGTATGGAAAGCTGGCTACCAATGTGCAGCTGGTGGAGCGGGCGGTCCGGGTGGTCAAAGAGTTTGGCAACCAGCCCGCCACCTGCGCCGAAGCCCGGGAAATCCTGGGGCTGAAGCCGCTGGTCCGCTGAGGACACGCTCTCACAATCCTGTTACGGCTCTTCGGACTGATAGTGCCGAAGGACGAAATCCCGAAAGCATTCTGCCCCGGGGGACAGTTTGACGCCCTTTTTCCAGAACAGGGAGAGCCCGCGTGTAACCGAGATCTCATCAATGACCAAATAGGAGACATGGGGACCGTAAGACTGGTCGTCCTTCGTTGCATCGCTGCCCAGCAGCACGGCGGAAGACTGCTGGAGCAGGCCAAACCGCAAGGCATAGTCGCATTCTGCCACAATTTTGGGCGCAAAACCGATTTCCCCCAATACTTTGTCGCAGAATTTGCGAAATCCGGAGGTTTTGGTCTGCATGATAAACGGCTCGCCTCTCAACTCCTCCAGCGACACGCGGGTCCGCCCGGCCAGGGGGTGATTCTCGGGTACGATGAGCCAGATCTTGTCCCGGCGAAACTCTACATGTTCCAGATGCGGGGACACGATATCGTCGGTTCCCGCGATGATTAGGTCCACATCCAGATTGGGCAGGGTCGCCGCTACCACAGTCGGGATACACTCCTTGTGGCAGATGGTACACTCCGGATAGTTCAGCATAAATTCCCCAACCAGCCGGGTCCAATTGAGAGAATTATGGGTGCCCACAAAAATGTACCCCTCGTTTTGCCGTTTTCGATTTTCCAGGGCCTTGATTCCGTCGTCCAGGGCGGTGAGGATGGTATTCGTATATTGCAGGAAAATGGCGCCATATTCATTGAGGATCAAAGAGCGGCCGGACCGGGTGAAGAGAGAGACGTTGAGTTCTTCTTCCATCCGGGACAGGGCGTTGCTCAGGGCGGTTTGGGAGACGAAATGCTTTTCCGCCACACGGGTCATATTCTGCTGGGCGGCAAGCTCCTGAAAGTATTTCAGCTGCAGCATACTGATCATTGTCGGTTCTCCTTCTCTGTCATCGTTTTTTTGGGCATATCACATAAAAGTTATTGCCTTATAACAGAGGACAGTTGTGATTTATGACATTATTTTATATTTTAAAATGAGTATTGTCAATGGTATCATAATTTCAGTGACCACAGCGATATTGGACGCAATATGACAGCTGTGGGCTACGCAGAAGTCAGGATTTTATTAAAAGGAGGTTTTTGTATGAAACTGGTCGATTTGTCCCGCAGCATTGAAGAAGGCATTCCCTCCGATCCCCCTCATCACATTCCCACCTTCGAGCATGAGACCCATGAGATGGGTGTAGAGCGGATGCTGAAGACCTTCCCGGGAAGCAGGCGGGAGGATCTGCCCAACGGACTGGCCTGGGCCTCGGAGACTATCCGGCTGAACACCCACACCGGCACCCATCTGGACGCCCCCTATCACTACTCCCCCACCATGGACGGGGGCAAGCCCTCCGCCACCATCGACGAAATCCCCTTGGAGTGGTGCTATGGGGACGCGGTCAAGTTTGATTTCAGCGACCGGCCGCATGGGACGCTTATCACCTCCAAGGATTTTCAGGAGGCCCTGTACCGGATGGGATATCAGCTCAAACCGATGGATATCGTCCTGGTCCAGAGCGGCGCCGCCCCGCTGTGGGGCACCAAGGAGTATAAGGACGCCGGATGTGGCATGGGCCGGGAGGCCACCATGTGGCTGCTGGAGCAGGGCATTCGGGTCACAGGCACCGACGGATGGAGCTGGGACCGGCCGTTCTGCTATACGCAGAAGTACATTCAGGAGACCGGAGACATGAGCGCCATCTGGGACGGCCACTTTGCCGGGATCGATATCGGTTACTGCCATATGGAAAAGATCTGCAATCTGGAACTCCTGCCGGACTACGGCTTCAAGGTGGCCTGCTTCCCCACCAAAATCAAACGTGCCACTGCCGGCTGGGTCCGTCCGGTGGCCTTCCTGGAATAAAACGATCCGCTGTCAATCCCGGCAGATGTGCCTGAGGTGATATCCGGGCATGACTGCCTTGAAAAGAAAGGAGAGTTTATGGATCCCAGTATCATCTGTCTTATCATCATTGGTGTGATGATTCTGCTGTACGTCACCGAGTGGATTCCCATCGCGGTGACCGCGATGGGAACCTGCGCCGCTTTGGCGATTTTCGGAATCGTACCTTGCGCTCAGGCGTTCGCGGGGTTTGGACAGGATATCGTCTGGCTGGTGGCAGGCATGGTCATCATCGGCCTGGCCCTATTTGAGACCGGTGTTGCTGACCTTTTGGGCGAAAAGGTGGGCGGCATGTTCAAGGAGAGCGAGAGAAGCTTCCTCATGGCGGTCATGGGTCTGGCCATTGTACTCTCCGCCTTTTTCAATAACTCTGCCGTATCCGCCACCTGCCTGTCCGTCGCCGGCGCAACCGCGGCAGCCTCCAACGGCAAGATCACGAAAAAGAACACCTACATGGCCGTGGGATTCGCCACAGTGGCCGGCGGCGGTATTACCCTCATCGGCACCACCCCCAACCTGATTGCCCAGAGCACTCTGGAAGCGGCCGGAGCCGGTTCTCTGGCCTTCTTCGACTTTGTCTGGCCAGGCCTGCCCAAAGCGCTCCTCCTCATGGTATATTTCTTTTTTATCGCTTATCCGCTCCAGAAGAAAGTGTTCAACTTCCCGGAAGTCGAAGAGGATACGGTCGCCAGCACGCAGGCAACAGCCGCGCCCAGAGACAAAAAGAAAATGGTCCTGTGTGTATTGATCCTGCTGGGCAGCATCCTGGGGATTGTGTTCGGAGTTTGGAGCAGCGGCGTCTGCGCCATGGTGGGCGCGCTCCTGTGTATTGTGACCGGCTGCATCTCCCAGAAGCGGGTTTTCCAAAAATTAGATTGGACTACATTGGTCATCCTGGGGTGTTCCTATGGCTTCACCGCAGCCCTGAAAGCCAGCGGCGCCGGAGAGCTGATTACAAACTCCCTGATCAATCTGCTGGGCGACCGGCTCAGTTTCTTCACACTGTGCGCTGCGCTGGCGGTCCTGGGCACCATCCTGGGCAATGTGATGTCCCATACGGCTGCCGCTGCAATGCTCTGCCCGATCGCATTGAACCTGGCCCTCTCTCTGGGGTATAACCCCAAGGGCGTGGTGCTGGCTTCTGTGGCGGCGATCAGTTGCACCTATATTACTCCGGTCTCTACGCCTCCCATCACGATGACCCTGGCAGCGGGGTATCGGTTCCGGGATTATGTGAAGATCGGTGCGCCGATCAACATTCTCTCTATCATTCTCCTGATTCTTACATTCCCCCTCTTTCTTGCGCCGTAACAACTAGGAAACGGCCGGGGTCTGACGGTTCCCATTCAGGGAAGCCGCAGGCCCCGGCCGTTTCTTTTCCTGAGGGGTATCCATCGGGCCGATTTCAAACCCTGACGGGCAAGCGGGAAAAGGTCAATCCCAAGCTCACCGCCTTAAATGTGGAGTTGGCCCGTGTGGAGGATGAAATCGAAAAGCTGTACCCTCGCTGTAGCCCCCTCAATCCACGCCCCCCGCGAGGGGGGCGACCCACTGTAAAGTTTGAGCCCGTCGCAGATAATGAATTTCAATCCACACCCCCCGTGAGGGGGGCGACCTCCGGGTCGAGGCCCCAGCCCCGCATCATCTCGTCATTTCAATCCACGCCCCCTCGCGGGGGGCGACATCATCTCGCCAGATAGCTCCACTATAAATGTATATTTCAATCCACGCCCCCCTCGCGGGGGGCGACCTGTTGTATAGTCCAGCGGGAGCGCCAGAAGCAGATTTCAATCCACGCCCCCCTCGCGGGGGGCGACTATACAATTCCCGTTTTCCGGTAGCTTCGTTGTTATTTCAATCCACGCCCCCCTCGCGGGGGGCGACTGCTGTGGCTCCGCGTTCCGGCCATTGGACCCGTTATTTCAATCCACGCCCCCCTCGCGGGGGGCGACGGCGCGGCGCTCATGGAGCGGCTGGAAAGATTCAATTTCAATCCACGCCCCCCTCGCGGGGGGCGACACCGAAATCTTGAAAATGGGGGCATCCCCCGAAAAAATTTCAATCCACGCCCCCCTCGCGGGGGGCGACGGAGACATTCGCGCCCTCTTCCGCCGCCAGCAGCTATTTCAATCCACGCCCCCCTCGCGGGGGGCGACCTTCTCCCGCAACGGTGAGAACGACCGGGTATGGGATTTCAATCCACGCCCCCCTCGCGGGGGGCGACCCGTTGAACAGCCGGAACTCAACCGTCCCCTTGGTATTTCAATCCACGCCCCCCTCGCGGGGGGCGACGCTGCGGCCCTTTTATCGTACAGGAATATCCAGATTTCAATCCACGCCCCCCTCGCGGGGGGCGACCCCCGCCCCACGGCAGGTCGATGTGGATTTTCACATTTCAATCCACGCCCCCCTCGCGGGGGGCGACTCTCCCGCTGCTCCGGCAATCCCGCCGCCTTACTATTTCAATCCACGCCCCCCTCGCGGGGGGCGACCCATCTATAGTAGGCCTGATATCGACGCTGCAAAATTTCAATCCACGCCCCCCTCGCGGGGGGCGACCGAGGTGATTATACCAGCGTTCACACTACTGATATTTCAATCCACGCCCCCCTCGCGGGGGGCGACTGTGCTTGCGGCGGTGGGGAGGATGTTCCCAAGCGTATTTCAATCCACGCCCCCCTCGCGGGGGGCGACCTACGTTGTTGGCAATGTTCAGCCGGTCAATGACATTTCAATCCACGCCCCCCTCGCGGGGGGCGACGGTGGACGGCGAATGGGCCGACCGCTCCAAGGAATTTCAATCCACGCCCCCCTCGCGGGGGGCGACGGTGGACGGCGAATGGGCCGAC
>CANDFO010000067.1 GCA_947384055.1 uncultured Flavonifractor sp. | reverse complement strand
CCTCCGGCCCGATGTCCTCCGGCACGCCCAGGAGGATCCGCATGGTCCGGTCCGCGTACATCCTGGGCTGGCAGCCCTCCTCCAGCTCGATGGTCCAGATGCCGGTCCTGGCCCCCTCCAGGATGTTCTCCAGGCTCTGCCGCCCCTCCAGATAGCTTCGCTTTTGGAGCTCCCGGAACAGATCGCGCCGCTTCAGGGAGGACACGATAAAGTACGCCGCCGTCTGGAGCATATTTGACGCGTATTCCAGGGACTTCACAGGGGGATTGTCCACGCCGTAAAAGCCGATGACCTGTTTCCCGTCGTACAGGGGGACCACCACAAGGGAGTGGATGCCCTGCCGCTTCAGGTTCTCGTACTGAAGCGGCTCCGACTCCCGGATATCCTCTACGTTCTGGATGACAATATGTCCGCCGACGCTGAAATTCCGATACCAGCCGGCGCATACCTCCGGAGAGACATTTTGAAGGTTCTCCTGTTCCGGCTCCACTCCGTCAGCCACCCACTCATAGGTGTTGTCGTCGCCGCCGGACTCGTTCTGCTCAAAGATGTAGGTCCGCTCCCCGTTCAGGGCTTTCCCCAGATGTTCCAGCAGCACCTTAAGGGACTGGTCCGGCGTCTCCTCCAGCAGCGCGGCGCGAAGCCCCGCGTTGATGACGGCCTCCAGATTTTGAACGCTTCGCATATCGCTTTGCTGCCCATGGGCCATAGGGCTCGGAAGGCCCTCTCCGGACAGCGAAAATCTCCCCGCATGGTCCACCATATGCCTACCCTCCGCTTTCTCCTTGCAACTCCGCTCTTAAAGTCAGAAAATCTCCGTCATATTACCATATGTGCCCACGAACGTCAATAATAAGAAGCAACAATTCCACGCCCGGCTTATAAATGTAATTTTGCACAGAATTCAGAGAAAAAGCGGGCCGGAGAAAGCCCCGCATACGCTGCCATTCCCCGAAAACGTCCCATTTCCGGTGCGGTCGTATGATTTTGGCTGCGGAATCTTGTACAAGGCGCCGGTTTATGCGGCGGGCGTGACAGCAGTTCTGTATGGCGGCGCGAACAAAAAATGCTTCCCTTAACAGGAAATCTATGGTATAGTAATCGCGAAGTCTACCGCCCGCCAGTCCGGCGCAGTGTATAAATTTTGACTGACGGTGCGGGCGGCTTTTCTTGCGGTCTATTGACAAAAATCATCCAGAAAAGGAGCGGCAGGAACGTGACGGGAAAGCAAACGGCCTCCCCTACCGGACGAGGGAGAAAAAGGAGCCTGAACAGGCGGATATTGGGCAATACTACCCTTAATATTTTGATTTTGGTGGTCATATGCTGCATAATTATGGCGATGTCTCTCCAGTCATTGGCCAACAGCATATTGCTGGACAGCCTTCAGCCCATGGCCCGGCAGTCGGCAAAGACAGTGGAGGCCAACATCCATATGCTGGCCGACCGTATGATGGCCCTGGCCGGCGGCCATGGGATCGAGACGGCGGCCGCCGCCGGCCTGGACGGGGAGCCCTCCCGTCCGGACGCCGCCGCGGCCTGGGCGAACCGCGCCGGGGTTCTGAAGGAGGCGGCGGAGACCTATGAGTTTTATACTGTCGCCCTGTACGGCCTGGACGGGCGGCTGGTACAGGGAATCGACGGCGCGCCGGAAAAGCTGGACGGCAGTTTTTTTGCCCTGCTGAAGGAAACAGACAACCTGACCACCGACGCCTCTACCCTCTTTCAGGGCAAGCTGGGGATTACCATGGGAATGCCGGTCAGGGAAAACGGTGAGACGGTGCTCTATATGATGGGGGTCTATAAATATGACCTGCTCAACGATGTCATCAGCAGCATCAATTTGGGCAGAAGCGGTATGGCATATATGGTCAATCAGGAGGGCCTTGTCACCGGCCACCCGGATCAGTCCCTGGTTCTCAACCAGAGCTCCCTGGTTCAGCTCAGCGGCGGCAATGGGGACGCGGTGAAACGGGTCACCACCGGAGAGACGGGCGCGGTGGAATTTCCCATCGGCGGGGAAAAGATGCTGGTGGCCTTTTCCCCCATCCGGGGGACTCAGTGGTCGCTGGTTATCCAGATCCCCAAGTCGGATTACAGCCACTTTATCAACGGGGCCATGCTGGTTTCCATCCTCGCAACCTTGGCGGGCCTTGTGGTTTCTGTTCTTCTGATCCTGCGGTTTGCCCGGTCCATTTCCCGTCCGGTGAAGCGGGTCACGGACCGGATGGTAGCTCTCTCCGACGGCGATCTGCATACAGAGGTGCTCCCTGTCAGCTCTGGAGACGAGCTGGAGGTCATGACGCAGACCCTGGACGATACGCTGGGGAGCATAAACCGGTACATATCCGATATTCAGCAGGTTCTGACCCGCGTTGCAGGCGGCGACCTGCGCACCGGTCCCCAGGTGGACTACAAGGGAGATTTTGTGCTGATCCGCGGCAGCCTGCAAACCATCACCCAGTCCATGAACGAAACCCTCCTTGGATTCCGCGCCGCCGCAGACCGGCTTACCGCAATGGCGGAGCAGCTCAACGGGCAGTCCGCGCAGCTGCACCAGGCATCCCTGGAGCAGAACCAGTCTGCCGAAGAGCTGGTCTGCGAGGTGGGCCATGTGAAAGAGCGGCTGGCCGATGTTACAGACAGCAGCGGCCAGACCCGCGCCCAGACGGAGGAGATCGCCCGCCGCATTCAAAGCGCCAACGAGCAGATGGCCGCCCTGTCCTCCGCCATGGACAACATCAGCGCCAACGCCCAGCAGATTACCCAAATCGCAAAGGACATTGAGGATATTGCCTTCCAGACCGGCATCCTCTCCCTCAACGCCTCTGTGGAGGCGGCCAGGGCGGGAGCCGCCGGAAAGGGATTTGCGGTTGTGGCCAACGAGGTAAAGCAGCTGGCGGAAAAAAGCACCAGGGCCGCGCAGAGCGCGACTGAGATGGTCAACAACACCAAAGCAATCATCCAGACCGGAGTGGTTCTGACCGCGGACACCGCCGGTTCCCTCCAGGCAATTTCCGATGTCTCCATGCAGATCAGCGCAATCTCGGACCAGCTGGCTGCGGCGGTACAGGGGCAGGAGTCTGCCTTAACTGTAATGGAGGAACGAATTTCTGCCATCTCCGCCATTGCAGACCGCAACCTGCAAAACGCGGGGGAGACAGAGCAGTCCAGCGGCTCCCTGGCCAAAGAGGCCGAGGCGCTTCAGGCGCAGGTGCAGAAATTTATTTTGAAGGAGAAACGCGGCGGATGAAACGGATTTTTACCATACTTTTAAGCCTGCTGCTGGTGACGCCGCTGCTGGCGGCCTGTGGGGAGCAGACAGGGCTTCAGGACGGGTATTATACCGCCCAGGCGGAAGAGTTCAGCCACGGCTGGAGGGAATATATCACCATCCTGGTAAAGGGCGGCAGTATTGTCTCCGTGGAGTATAACGCGGAGAATGCCAGCGGCTTTATCAAGAGCTGGGATAACACCTATATGCAGACCATGCTGCATGACACGGGGACTTATCCCAATGAGTACACCAGATATTACGCAAACCAGCTTCTGCAGGGCCAGGGCCAGGGCGGCATTGACGCGATTTCCGGGGCCTCGTCTTCCCACGCCTCCTTCCAAATACTGGCCCGGGCTGTGCTGGAGCAGGCCCGGAAGGGGGACTCCAGTATCGTGCTTGTAGATACCACGCATTAAGGAGAAAAGGACAGCTCTGAGCGGGGATGGTTTAAAGCAGGCACATAGAAACAGCCGGGACAGCCGCCGGACGGTTTACTACGCCCCGGCGCCGCAACAAGGCGATTGAAGATCCAGCGCGTCCATATAGTTGATTCCCCATTGGCACATCGCATCTAAAACGGGGATGACGCTTTCTCCAAGGGCCGTCAGGGAATACACCGTTTTGGGCGGCTTCTCTGGAATCACCTCTCTATGTATCATCCCGCATTCCTCCAGATCGTGGAGCTGCTGGGAGAGCATTTTAGGCGTTGCGTTTGGGATGCGCCGCTGCAACTCCATGTAATGCAAAGGCCGGTCTGCCAGGTGCCAGAGAATCAGCGGTTTATATTTCCCGCCGATCAGCGACAGCGTGGCCTCAACAGGACAATTGAACTGTGTTTGCTTCATAGTCTCACCTCGTGCTGAGTATATCATGGGATGTTCATTTGGAAAAGGGCTATCTTTTTGGGAAGTACCTACCTGAAAAGTGCAATCTTGTGCAGATTTCTGAATGCTATTAAAATGGAAGCAGATGGCGCTCCTGATGATCAGCCATCAGAGTATTCAGAAAGGACAACATGTCATGGACTTCATTACGATCGCGAAAACACGGTGCTCCATCCGCAGCTACACCGGACAGAGGGTGGAGCCGGAAAAACTGGAAAAGATTCTGGAGGCCGCTCATGTGGCCCCCACCGCCGCCAACCTTCAGCCGGTTCGCCTGATCGTTGTTCAGAGCGTGGGAGGGCTGGCGAAGATCGGCAAAGCCGCCAACATCTACGGCGCGCCCCTGGCAATCATTGTCTGCGCCGACCGCAGCAAGGCGTGGGTGCGGCCCTTTGACCGGAAGCAGACCGGGGACATTGACGCCTCCATTCTGACCGACCACATGATGCTCCAGGCCGCGGAGCTGGGGTTGGGCAGCGTGTGGGTGTGCTGCTTCAAGCCGGATGTTCTGCGCCGGGAGTTTTGCCTTCCAGCCAATCTGGAGCCGGTCAACATCTTGGCGGCCGGCTATGCCGGGGAAAGCTTTGCCAGCACGGAGCGGCACAGTCAGACACGAATCCCGGTAAATGAGCTGGTTTCCTACGAAAGCCTGTAAACCAGCTGACTGCACCAGGGGACCGGGCCGGGTTCGGCCCGGTCCCTCTCTCCCAAAGCGGCGCAGCCGGTTTTTGACATGAAGAAGGGGTGGACGGCCATACGCTGTCCACCCCATGCCTTACGCTTCCCCCTGGGAAGCCGGCTTCACATCCGTCGCAAGCGGGTTCTTTTTGCCCTCTTTCCGGATAAAAGAGACCTTTTTGCCCTTTTGGATCACGTCTTTTGCATTCTCCGTTTTGGAAAAAATGCTCTCAGGGATAGAGTAATCGTCTCCGTCATCGCCGGAAACATAGGCAAAGAAGGTGTCGCGGCCTTTCCCCAGATATTTGACCGTTCCTGTCATCCGCATCACCGGAGGGGACACCGGCGCTTTGGCAGTCCGCGCCTGGGGAGCGGCCGCGGGCACAGGAGCCTCCGGCGGCGGGACCGCTCTGGGCGGGGCCCCCGCTTTTTTTGCCGCAGCCATGTTGACTGTGTCCTCCACAAGCTCCGGGTGGTCCGCTTTGTATTGCCGGATGATCCGGTCCGTGTCATTGGCCACATCGCAGTTGAGGCTGAGATACAGCTTTCTGTCGCCGATGATATAAAACTCCTTCTTCGCCCGCGTGGCCGCAACGTTCATCATATTCGGTTCGCTCACAGCCCACTGAGCCGCGCCGCTGCTCTGCTTATCCGCGCCCAGCACGAAAAATACGACCGGCGCCTCTTTTCCCTGGAATGTGTGGACTGTCCCGACGTTGGTGGGCTTGCCCTGGGCGTACCTGGTAAAGCCGATCCCCCGCAGTTTTTGGGCGAGCTGATAGGCGGCGTTGGCAAAGGGCGTGATCACATAGATCACATCCTTTTCTTTTGGGTCCTTGATCCGCGGGTCCTGCTCCATGAGCTCCTTGATCTTCTGCGCAAGGAATTCCCCCTGCTCCTCGACATATTTATTGCTGGCCTTTCCGCCGACATCGAACCAGCCCGTCTTTCCGTACTTTCCGCTCCCGGCCATTCCCTGCACCATGAAGCCGTCATAGGAGATCTTGTTTGAGATATCAAACATGGGGCATTGGCATCTTCTGTGGACCCAGAGCGGGATGCCGATCCAGGAGTCCTCGTCGAGGTCCCGTTTCCGATAAAAGCCGTACCGGCTGGCCGCGTCCACCAGGGTCTGGGCGGAGGCCGAGGCGGACAGATACTTTTCCGTCACCCCGAAGTGCCTGCCGAGCGTCGCAAGGGTGTTGGAGTCCAGGGTCAGCACCGGCTTGATCTGGGAAGGGTCCCCCACCACCATGACGTGCCTGCTCCGGTAGACGGCGCCGACGGCCGCCTGGGGCAGGGCCTGTCCCGCCTCGTCGATGAACAGGTGTCCCAGGGTCTCCGGCCCCAGATGCCTGCACATGCGGGAAAAGCTTGCAAACGTTGAACTGATGACCGGGATCGCCAGATTGATCCAGTTCCACGCCGCCTCGATCAGGAGCGGCCGGTCCACATGTTTCTCCTGCTGGCTCCAGATGCTGACCGCCGCCCGCAGGTTCCTCCTGTTCTCAAAGAGGAAGTGCTTGCGGACACGGAGGGCCGCGAGGAACAGTTTCGACTGAGCCGTCCGATAGGCTTCGTCAAACCAGGGGTTGGACAGCTGGAGCGCGTCGTAGTCCTGCCCCATGTTCAGCGGCTCGATCCGGGTGCGGTCTCTGACCGCCTCACATTCCCGGACTTTTTGCTCAAGGCCGGAGATGCGCGCTTCTTCCGCGCCCCTCCAGGCGGCAAACTGCTTTTGCAGGCCGTCCTGATTTTCCGCGCACTGCCGCTGCTCCTTTTGACACTGACTGATCTCGCGCCGCAGAGCGCTCTCCTGCTGGATGCACGCCTCGTCCTGCTTCCCCAGTTCAATGAGATGGTCGCTGATGACGCCCAACCGGCTGATATACTGCTCCCGTTCGCCCTTCTCCGAGAAAAGTCCGGGCTTTTGCTCCTTGAGCAGGTCCAGGCACTGCTCCAGACTGCGCCTGCTCTCTCTTGCGGCCTCCCTCCGGCTCTGCACCTCCTCCAGACTGCGCTGCAGCTCTTGCAGGCGCTGTCCGCAGGCCCGGCCGGTCTCTCCCTGCTCCCGAAGCCCTTCCTCCAGCCCTTTTTTGCGCCGTGCGGACTCCGCCTGATAGGCGGCGCGGGCCTGCTCCAGCCTCTGGGCGTGCCCCTGCCGGGCCTGGATGCTGTCCGCGGCGGCCTGGACCTGGGCCCGAAGGGAGCGCACTTGCTCATACTGCCTCAAAAACGACGTGTATACGTCCTCCGCCGGAGGCAGGTATTCCTCCTCCAAATATTTGCACATATGCTTGATATGGGTGAGGATATTGGTCATATTGTCCGATCTCCCGCCCTCAAGGGAGAATACGCCCCAGCGGTTCTCCTCTCCCTTTCCGGCCTCGAGCGTCAGCTCCTCCCGATTTTTCCCGTTCTCGTCTTTCTTCCACTGGGACGACACCTTGGCGTTGGAGATCTCCCGGAAATAGTCCGCCTGTTTGAGGTCCTCCAGCAGGGTCTCCTCGATCCCCTGACAGAGCGGGAGTTCGTTGACGATATTCTGGACCGCGCCGTTATTGGAGCTTGCCACCACGATGTGGTTCTCGGTGATGCGGGCCGGGAGCACGCCGATGGAGGCGCTGTTGAAATAGACCGTCTCCTCCGTCCCGGCGATGGTATGCTCTGAGAGCTTTGCAATATCGCAGGCCTGCTGTACCACCAGCTGGGCAAAAATGTCCTTCAGAAGGGTGGTCTTTCCGGTACCCGGCGGCCCGTTGACGCTTCGGACCGGCTGGGGATCGGCCCCGGTGGAGAGGTTCACCGCCACCTGCTGCATCAGCGAGAGCGCAAACTTCGTCTTGCTGGGGAAGCGCCCCAGGGGGTAATTTTCCGGCCGGAGGATCTCCTCGAACGCGCCGGGGTTGAAGTGGGGGGAACTGTTCTTGCTGTCCAGGTTGACCCGCTCCCCGCTCTGCCCGTAGAGGTAGGCCCGCAGATTGTCCGTATCGGTCTCCTTGGCCTTTTCCAGATCGCCGATGAAAAAGGAGTGCAGGTTCGTCCCCTCGGTCTCTACGCTGCTCAGGACCTGCATCCGGCAGTTCTTGAGGCCGGTCCCGTATCGCTGGAGCTCCTTTTGGAACGCCCCGTTGAACTTCTTTGGAGACGCCGCCGTCCCGTCAAAATCCTGGGTGAACGACTGCTTCAGCTCGTCCTCGAACTCCCGGAACGCCTCCTGGTTGGGGACTTCTTTGAAGTAGCGGATGTACGCGCTCTCGGTAAAGAATGTCATATCCGGCAAAAAATTCAGATCTTTATCAAAATACAGGGCAAAGCTGAACTTATTTCCGAATTGGATGTCCTCATTCGTCGGCTCCAGGCGGTACTGTTCCCGCAGGATGGACACTACCTCCCGAAAGCTGAAGATGTCAAAGTACACGACGATCCCGCCATTTTTCTTGGACGTGATCTTCTTTTTTTCCATTTCATGCCGGAGCAGGGCGTGAAAATCCTGCTCCTGGAGGCCGTCCGGCGTGAGGGGCGACGTGTCCTTGATCCGGATGTCCCCCTCCGACAGATGCTCCACCATGATCCACGCTTCCAGAATTTTTTCTTTCTCGATCATTTTTTGAACACAGCTCCTCCCGGTCTGCTCTCCGCCCTGTGATGTGTTCCTGCCGCACAGGCGGACAGCGCTTGTAAAAAATCACTGCCGCGCATATGGCGTGCCCTCCAGCGGAAGGACGTACCGCCGCTCTCCATCCAGCCGGAAGTAGGCGTCCGCCACGGCGGGGGCGGTGGGGATGGAGGTGATCTCTCCGATGCCGATGGCCCCGCCCGCCACGTCCAGCCCCTGCTTTTCCACCACGATGGGCACGATCTCCGGCGTCTCCTGGGCGCGGAAGAGGCCCAGCGTGCCGAACTTGGCGGTGGGGCGGCAGTTTTCGCCGAGGGGGAAGCGCTCCCGCAGGGCGAACCCCAAGCTCATGACCACGCCGCCCTCGATCTGCCCTTCGCAGGAGAGGGGGTTGACCGCCTTTCCCACGTCGTGGGCGGCGGCGAGGCGTTCGATGCGCCCCGTCTCCGGGTCCAGCACGCACAGGTGGACGGCGTAGCCGTAGGCCACATGGGAGATGGGGTTGGGCACGTCCGCGCCCAGGGGGTCGGTCTTGGCTAAGTATTCACCGTAATAGGACCGGCCAGCCATATCCTGCAGGCTGAGGCCCTGCCGCCGGTCCTCCATGAGCTTGGCGCAGGCCCTGCGGCAGGCCTCGCCGGTGACCAGCGTCTGCCGGGACCCGGATGTGACCCCGGAGTCCGGCGCAAGGGCGGTGCTGCTGGCCTCATAGACGATGTCCTCCCGCGTAAGGTCCGTCTCCGTGACCACCGTCTGTACCAGCACGGTCCCCAGGCCCTGCCCGATGCAGGAGGCCCCGGAGTAGATGTGGACCTTCCTGCCGGCCTCCACGGTGAGCTTCACCCGTCCGGTGTCCGGCAGGCCCACGCCCACCCCGGCGTTCTTCATGGCGCAGGCGAGACCGGCTGGCTTCCCGGCGGCGACAGCCTCGTCGTAGTAGGGCTTCACCGCCTCCAGGGTCTCCACGAGGCCGGTGGAGGCGCCGGCAATCTGCCCGTTGGGCAGGGGGAGGCCGGGGCGGATGGCGTTGCGAAAGCGCATCTCCCAGGGGGAGAGGCCCGCCTTGTCCGCAAGCTCATTGATGAGGCTCTCCACGGCAAAGCAGGTCTGGGTCACGCCGAAGCCCCGGAAGGCCCCGGCGGGGGGATTGTTGGTGTAGTAGGCGGTGCCCTCGATGTCGATGTTCTGGTACTGGTAGGGCCCGGCGGCGTGGGTGCAGGAGCGCTCCAGCACCGGCCCGCCCAGGGAGGCGAAGGCCCCGGTGTCCGTGGCGATACGGGCGGTGAGGCCGGTGAGCATCCCCTTCTCGTCGCACCCCAGGGTGAAGTCCATCTCAAAGTGGTGTCGCTTGGGGTGGACCAGGAGGGACTCCGCCCGGGTGAGCTTCACCTTCACCGGACGGCGGGTGACATAGGTCAGGAGGGCGGCGTGGTGCTGGACGGTCATGTCCTCCTTGCCGCCGAAGCCCCCGCCCACCAGGGCGTTCTGGACTTTGACGCGGTCCGTGCCCAGCACCAGGGAGCACTCATGGAGGGTCTGGTGGGCGGACTGGTCGGAGGTGTAGAGGAAGACGTCCCCGCCGCCGTCGATGAAGGCCACGGCGCACTCCGGTTCCAGAAAGGCGTGCTCGGCCCAAGGGGTCTCGAAATGCCCGGAGGCGGTGTGGGCGGACCGGACCAGGGCCCCTGCCGCGTCCCCCCGGGATACCCGGCGGCGGGCGCAGACGTTGTCCGGTGCGCCCTCGAAGACCCGCTCCGGGCCCTCTGCCGCCTCCCGGATGTTCCGGACGGGGGGGAGAACCTCGTACTCCACCCGGATGAGGGACTTGGCCTTCTCCAGGGTCTCCTGATCCTCCGCGGCGACTAAGGCCACGGCGTCCCCGAGGTAGTGGGTGAGCCCGCCCACGGGGACCAGGGTGTACTGGTCGTGCTGGATGTGGCCGATGAGGTTCTGCCCGGGGATGTCATCCGCCGTGAGCACGGCGGCCACGCCGGGCAGGGCCCGGGCGGCGGAGGCGTCAATGGAGAGGACCCGGGCACGGGGGTGGGCGCTTCGCAGGGCGGAGCCCAGGAGCATCCCGTCGGGGTAGTAGTCGTCGGCGTATTTGCCGGTGCCCAGGACCTTCTCCTCCGCGTCCAGCCGCCGGACGCTGGAGCCCACCCGCCAGTCCTCCTGCTCCTCGGGCAGGACGCCGGAGCGGAAAATCTCCCCCGCCAGGGCCACGGCCCGGACGATTTTCACATACCCGGTGCACCGGCAGTAGTTATTGCGCAGGGCGTAGCGGATCTCCGGTCCGGAGGGGTCTGGATTCCGGCTCAGCAGGGCCTTGGCGCACAGCACCATCCCCGGGATGCAGAACCCGCACTGGACCGCCCCCGCCTTGCCGAAGGCGTAGGCGTAGACCCGCTTCTCCCAGTCCGAGAGGCCCTCGATGGTGGTGACGGCTTTCCCCTCCAGATTGGCGGTGCGCAGGACGCAGGCCCGGCGGGGCTCGCCGTCCACCAGGACGGTGCAGGTCCCGCAGGCCCCCTCGCTGCATCCGTCCTTGGTCCCGGTCAGGTGCAGGTCGTCCCGGAGGAAGCGGAGCAGGCTCTTGTTTTCACCGGCTGTAACGGCTTTTCCGTTGACTTGGAAGGTGGACATGGGAGGTCTCCTTTCTCGTTTTGGTGTGGACGGACAGGTCACTCCTTGGCGGCAAAGCCCACGATGCCGAAGGCCCCCTTCCCGCCGTGGGTGGTGATGACGCCGCCGGTCTTGACCCAGTGGATGGTCTGGAAGCCGCAGGCGCGGGCGGCCTCCTCGGCGGCGGTGCAGGTGGACTGGGGCAGGCCAGGGGCCCAGATGAGCCACAGCTCGCTCCGCTCCAGGTCACAGCGCTGGGCGTAGTCCCGGATGAGCTTGGGGATGATGGCGGAGAGCTTGCCCCGGGGCTTCTTGGTAGCTATCAGCTTGCCGTCCAGCAGCTCGATGAGGGGGTGGATGCTCAAAAGCTTCCCGCACAGGGCCGTGGCGTTGCTCACCCGCCCTCCGGCCCGGAGGTACTCCATGTCATTGGGGATGAAGCACATCCGGGAGCGCTCGATGAGGTCCTCCACCGCCGGGAGCATCTGCTCCAGGCCCCAGTCCGGGTGGTCCTCCAGGAGCTGTGCGGCCCGCAGGACGATGGACCCCTGCCCGGCAGAGACGGTCTTGGTGTCGATGCAGGTGACGTAGTCCCGGCCCTTGACGGCGATCTGGGCGCTCTGGTAGGAGCAGGTGGTGACGGAGGAGTAGGCGAGGTAGAGAATCTGAGCCTGGGGAGCGCGCTGGTGGATGGCGTCAAAGACCCGGGTGAAGTCCTCGGGCATACTTCCGCTGGTCTTGGGGAGCTCGCCGGTGCGCTCGTAGTAGGCGCAGATCTCCTCGGAGGGGAAGGAACCATCGTCCCGGGTCTCCGCGCCGAAGGATACGTGCATGGGCACGATTTCGATGCCCCGGCGGCGGGCGGTCTCGGCGGGGATGTCCGCCCCGGTCTCGGCGACCAGGATAATGGAGGGAGAGTTCTTGGTTTCAGCCATGGCGGTAGTCTCGCTTTCTTTTCGTATTGGGCGGAAAGGGATGTACAATCATTATATCACGTCTTTTCGGAAAAGTCGCCCCCCAATTCTGCGTGGAAATGATAAAATCTTTCTTAACATGGGGACTGTCCTGGGTGCATACCCTATAAAAATATGAAGATCGGGAGGTATATGCAAATGGAAATCCATGTGGTCCGGCCCGGGGAGACCCTTTATGCCATCGCGGGGCGTTACGGCGTGGAGCCGGGACTCTTGGCGGAGCAGAACGGTGTAGCGGAGGACGGGGCCCTGGCGGTGGGACAGACCCTGGTGATCGAGCGGGTGGAGACCTTCCATGTGGTCCAGCCGGGGCAGACCCTGGACGCCATCGCCCGCGCCTATGGCGTGAGCCTCCGCGCCCTCTACCGCAGCAATTACCGCCTGGGGGGACAGCCCCTCATCCGGCCCGGGGAGCGGCTGGTGATCGCCTACGAGGGAGAGAAGCTGGGGAGCGCCTACACCAACGGCTACGCCTACCCCTTCATCTCCCGGGAGCTTCTGAGCGCCCAGCTCCCGTATATGAGCGATGTCACCCCTTTTACCTACGGCATCACTGCCCAGGGGAGCCTGCTGGACCTGCGGGACGGCATGATCCTGGAGGAGGCGGCCCGGCTGGGTACGGGGGCGCTGATGCACCTGTCCACCCTCACAGAGGAGGACACCTTCTCCAGCCAGCGGGCGGAGATGGTGCTCACGGACCTCTCCCTCCAGGAGTCTTTGATCGATGAGGTGGAGCAGACCATGGCCCAAAAGGGCTACCAGGGGCTGGATGTGGACTTCGAGTACATCCCCGGGGCGTACCGGGAGGCGTATGCCGCCTTCATCCGCCGTTTGCAGGAGCGGCTGAACCCGGCCCCGGTGATTGTGGCCCTGGCCCCCAAGACATACGCGGACCAGCCGGGCCTCCTCTACGAGGGCCACGACTACGCCCTGCTGGGCGCGGCGGCGGACGCTGTACTTTTGATGACCTACGAATGGGGCTACACCTACGGCCCGCCCATGGCGGTGGCCCCGCTGCCCAACGTGGAGGCGGTGCTCCGCTATGCGCTGAGCGTGATCCCTTCGGAGAAGATCTACCTCGGCATCCCCAACTACGGCTACGACTGGCCCCTGCCCTACCGCCGGGGAGAGACAAAGGCCCAGTCCATCTCCAACCAGCGGGCGGTGGAGCTGGCGGTGGAGAACCGGGCGGAGATTGAATTCGACGAGGCGGCCCAGAGCCCCTATTTCCGCTACACCCGGGACGGCGCGGTCCACGAGGTCTGGTTCGAGGACGCCCGGAGCATGTCCGCAAAGCTGCGCCTCATCGCCCGCCGCGGCCTGCGGGGCGCGGGGTACTGGAACCTCATGCGCCCCTATCCCCAGGGCTGGACGGTGCTCAACGCCCTGTATGACGTGCTATAATAAGGTATGCCCTGCCGGTCCCGGCGGGGCATTTCTGCGGGAGAGCCCCCTCTGTGAAAAAATTCAAGAAAAAATGTAAAAATCCCCTTGACAAGCGGGATGGGATGGGGTAAAATAAACAAGCTTTTGCAGGGATGCCAGGTTTTTGCGCCTGGAGAGCCCTGCGGCACTGCGATGATACGGGAGATTGCGGCGCGAGCCGGTAACTTCCGTGGAGTATGTCCGATAATCGGGCGGCTGAGAAGGTCCTTTTCGCGGCGTAGATCGCTGCGCCATGGACAAGTACCGGCCTTTTGCGCCGGTCTTTTCTATGAGCGGGAATGATACGCACGGAAACGCGGAAAGAAAATTTTCTCGCCGTACAGAGTAAGGAACATCGAAGAACTACTTTGTACAAATTATGGAGGAACAAGCAAATGGCAAAAGAAATGATCCG
>CANDFO010000066.1 GCA_947384055.1 uncultured Flavonifractor sp. | reverse complement strand
TGGTGCGCGAGGCGGGACTTGAACCCGCACGTGCGTAATGCACACTAGAACCTGAATCTAGCGAGTCTGCCAATTCCACCACTCGCGCATGTTACAATGTGCTTGGTTCAGCACAAGAAGTATATTACCACTGTCGAATAAAAATGTCAACTATTTTTTTGAAGATGCCCGAATACCGGCAAAATGCCCAATAGGAAAGGGAACCTCGCCATGAAAACAGAGTTTATGCAAAAACTTAGAGCAGATCCCAGAAACAACAAAAAAGGGCATGGACGGGAAGCACAGCGGAACCAGCGGGCACAATCACCGACAGAAACACAGTTGACGGCCCATTTCACAAGCCGAACCAGCCGCTCCTCCGGGTGGGCGGTCAAAGGCCATACCGCCCACGAGCCCTTCATAATGTGCCTCTGTTATCATTGCCTGCTCCTATCCCTGTGCCGGCGCCTGGCTCTCAGAATAAAAAGTGATACAGCGCAGCCCGCTCGCGAGCTGTGTATCATTACCAGACGGCGAAATTCTAAAAACGGTCAAGACTGGCCCGCCAGGGCCGCTCGCGGAAAAATTTCCCGGACGCTTACGTAAACCCAGGAAAATTTGGGGGTCTTGACGGTCTTTAGATTTTCGCGGCACGTCCCCCGCGGGACGCCTTATTCCCTGTGGAATACAGGCCAGAGATCCTGTGACTTATCTCCGCTCAGCCGGAGCAAGTCCTGGCTCTCCTTCTGCCTCACACTTTCCATGCCAACTTTGAAGCTCTCTTCTTGATTTCGTCCATTTTCTCCTCGACATTCCCCCCTTTTCGACCGCAGATTTTCGTGAGTGGAGTGGATACCGCTTTCTACAGTGCAAGCCGCTGTGGTATGTTCGGAAAAAGTGCTGTGGGACAGAGTGACAAATCGGAGTTGTCAGCGGTGTACCACATAGCGGTAATGCGGCATATCGACACCTTTGTAATGTTTCGTCCACCTGTCTGTCATTGTCATCCCGTTTCTTATGGCTACATTTTGAGAGGCTATGTTTATATCTCTGACGATAGAGCAAACTTCATCTGCCTTCAACCGTTCAAACGCATATCTTTTACACGCTTCTGCTGCTTCGCCGGCATACCCTTTATGCCAGTATGACCGCTGAAAAAGATAACCTATCTCGAGCACTTCCTCATCCTTCCAAGGCTGTATTGTAAGTCCGCACTGTCCTATCATCTCGTCGGTTTCTTTTAAAATGACGGCCCATAAGCCAAACCCCCATTTTTGATAACGGGAAATTTGTCTGTCAAGCCATTCCTGAACCTCATCATTGCTGAATGGCCCCTCGTACGCATACATGACGTCTTTGTCCTGCAAGATTTTGCGCAGAGATGCCCAATCGAGCTGATTCATCTCACGCAGATATAATCGCTCTGTTTCAAGTATCATATTTGCCTCCTAAAATAATGATTTGCGACCAATTTCATTATAAAAAGGCGCCCGTTGAAAAGCAACCTCTTTTCAGCGGGCGCCACAGTCTGTCGAAAAACTTCCTCCACGGGAAAGCCTCGCAGAGTTTTGCGGTCTATCCTTTCAAATTTTTCAAGGCTTCCGGGTTATCTGAAATAATCATTCCAATAACCTGACATTTTTCCAGGTCTGGACAATCGCCGCATGTTGTCATGCCCTTTTTCAGCGCGCACTGGCGGATGCCGCAGAGATTATCGCAAAATACAGTTTTCACTCCCTCAACACGACAGCCCTGGCAGTTGATATGTTCAGGTAAGATGGGTGCATGATTCAACTCAGCCCATAATTTTGCGGTTTTTTCGCGCAGCGCCTGGTCGTCATGGATTGTTGCAAGGTATGCGTCGCATTTTTCACAGTCCAGCCCGCAGTACGCAATCATGGCTTTCATGGTTATATGCCTCCTGAAATTCTGATTATTTATTTTGATTATAACATCGGCTCTGAATCAATTCAAGCATACCTGGCAAAATTGCCGGCGGTTTCAGGCGGCGGCCTATCGGCTTTGCATGTCCGCTTGCCTTTTCCTGCAAAATCTGATATGATATTTTCTGTTGCTATGCGCTCGTTGATATAGTATTATGATACATGTAAAAGACCAACAATCGGAGGTGTTCTGATCATGCTGAACATAACACGCACAGGTGTTTATTACAAAGACGGCACTTTTGTGCCGGAGCAGGACGGTCCCGCCGCCAGACTGCCCGACCGGTCCGCCGCCCGCCAGGGCACCATGACCTGGCCGATCCTCTCAGCCCATAATTCCAGCGGCAGCATGGACCGCCTGGAGCTCCGCTTTGACGCCATGGCTTCCCACGATATCACCTACGTGGGTATCATCCAGACTGCCCGTGCCTCAGGTATGACCGAGTTCCCCCTGCCCTATGTGCTCACCAACTGCCACAACTCTCTGTGCGCCGTGGGGGGGACGATCAACGAAGACGACCACGTTTTCGGCCTCTCCGCCGCCAAAAAGTATGGCGGTGAATTCGTCCCCGCTCATCAGGCCGTGATTCACTCCTATATGCGGGAGCGCTACGCCGCCCCGGGCAGAATGATCCTGGGGTCCGACTCCCACACCCGTTACGGCGCCTACGGCTGCATGGCCGTGGGAGAGGGCGGGCCCGAGCTGGCCCGCCAGCTGCTCCGGAAAACCTACAACATTGCCTATCCCAAGGTTATCGCGGTCTATCTCACCGGCGCGCCCAGACCCGGCGTGGGCCCCCAGGATGCGGCCCTGGCCCTGGTTGGAGCCACCTTCCGGGAGGGAGTTGTGAAAAACGCTGTCATGGAATTTTTTGGACCCGGACTGTCCAATCTGTCCATGGATTACCGCAGCGGCATCGACGTGATGACCACCGAGACCACCTGCCTGTCCTCCGTCTGGGCCACCGACGGTCAGACCAAGGCCGCCCTGGAGCTGCTGGGCCGGGGGGCGGATTACCGGGAGCTGTCCCCTGCCGATGGAGCTTACTACGACGGACTGATCACCCTGGAGCTGGATAAGCTGGAGCCCATGATCGCCCTGCCCTTCCACCCCTCCAACGCCTGCTCTATCCGGGAGTTTAAGGCCAATATGGAGGACCTGCTTCACCAGGTGGACGTGGACGCGGCAGAGCAGCTGGGGGCAAAGCACGTCCCCTCCCTGACCCGCAAAATTGTGAACGGTCAATTCCATGTGGACCAGGGAGTCATCGCCGGGTGCTCCGGCGGCACCTATCAGAACCTCCGGCGGGCCGCCGAAATTCTGGAGGGCTGCGCCATCGGAGACCAGGCATTCTGGCTGTCCTGCTATCCCGGCTCCATGCCTATCAATCTGGCGCTCACCAAAAGCGGCTTTATTTCCACACTGATGGCGGCGGGGGCCTCGGTCCGCTCCTGCTTCTGCGGGCCCTGCTTCGGGGCTGGAGACGTGCCCGCCAACGGCGCTTTCTCCATCCGCCACTCCACCCGCAACTTCCCCAACCGGGAGGGCTCCAAGCCCGGCGACGGCCAGATCTCCTACGTAGCTCTGATGGACAGCCGTTCCATCGCCGCCACCGCCCGGAACGGCGGTATCCTCACTGCCGCCGACGAGCTGGAATGGATTCCCGCCGACCGCCCGGATGAGCACTGGGACTATGACGACGCACCCTACAAGGCCCGTGTTTACTTTGGCACAGGCCGGCCCCAGCCGGAAGCAGAGCTGGTTTACGGCCCCAATATCGCCGACTGGCCGGAGCAGATTCCCCTGCCGGAGAATCTGCTGCTTACCGTCTGTGCCGCAATCTATGACCCGGTGACAACTACCGACGAGCTTATTCCCTCCGGGGAGACCTCGTCCTACCGGTCCAACCCCCTGAAGCTGGCGGAATTTGCCCTGTCCAGAAAGGACCCTCAGTACGTGTCCCGTGCCAAGGCCATTCAGGAGGTGGAGCGCCTCCGGCGGACCGCTCCGGCGGACCGCCGGGTGACGGAGGCGCTGGCCGGGCACGACCCGGCGGCAACCGGGCTGGGCAGTCTGGTGATGGCCATAAAGCCCGGCGACGGCTCCGCCCGGGAGCAGGCCGCCTCCTGTCAGCGGGTGCTGGGCGGCTGCGCCAATCTTGCGGAACTCTACGCCACAAAGCGCTATCGCTCCAATGTGGTCAACTGGGGGATGCTCCCCTTTGAGACCGGGGAACTCCAGGCGCTGCATCTGGCCCCCGGCGACCGGGTCTACATTCCCGGCATCCGCGCCCTGCTGGAGGGAGACGGAGAGACCATCCAGGCGGCGGTTCTCCGGAATGGAAGCGAAACTCCGATAACACTCTCCCTCCCTGGTCTCACCCGGGAAGAGCGGGACATCATCTTGGCCGGATGTCTGATCAATTACTACGCAAAGTGACAGCAACGCCGCCGGCAGCAAAAGCCGCGGAGCATTGCCCAGATTCAGACAGCGTTACTCCCCACAGCAGTCATTCAGCAAAGGAGTGGAATACAGTGTTCAGAGCCGAGGAATGGATGGAAAGGCGTGAAATGCGGGAAGAGACGCGTGTATCCAGAGCCCGTGATGAGGGAAGCGCCTATGCTTCTTACCAGGAGGGGCAGGCGGCAGGCCTGCGGGAGGGTGAATCCATAGGCTACCAGCGGGGAATGGCGGATGGAATCGCAAAGGGCATTTCTATCTGCATCCAGATGATGGAGAAGCGCTCCGAAACTCCCGAATGGCTGGCGGAACAATTCCATATTTCCGTAGAGGACGTTAAAAAGGTGCTTCAGGCCTTAAAAACCGTCTAAATATCGTTCCATTACGCGCAATCTCAGGCGCAGTATATCTGAATTCCAAGGCGCATGGGGAAATCCCGGCAGAGAGGGCCGGTCCATGAGCCGGTGCCGGGTAAGGGCTCCCCGGCGCCGGCTGCCGCCGGGAATACAGCAGTATGCTGCGAATACGCGTAAAACAGTCCCGCCGCGGAATTCTCCGCGGCGGGACTGTCGGTTTATTTACAGCAGGACAACCCCTGCCTCCCGGCAGGCGGTGATGGTCTGCTCATCCCAGACGCTGGCCTGAACCTCGCCGATATGGGCCTTGCCCAGCAGAAGCATACACAGGCGGGACTGACCGATTCCACCGCCGATGGTCAGCGGAAGTTTCCCCTCCAGCAGCAGCTTGTGGAAGGGCAGCTCCCGGCGGTGGTCGCACCCGGACACGGTGAGCTGCCGGTCCATGGCCTCCGGGTCTACACGGATGCCCATGGAGGAAACCTCAAAGGCCCGCTCCAACACTGAGTTCCACATCAGAATGTCCCCGTTGAGTATCCAGTCATCGTAATCGGGAGCCCGGCCGTCGTGGGGGCGGCCGGATTTCAGCGCCCCGCCGATGCCCATAAGGAAGGTGCAGGGGTGAGCTTTGACCCAGGCGTCCTCCCGCTCACGGGGAGAACGCTCCGGCCAGCGGTCCTCCAGCTCCTGGGCTGTGACAAAGCTGACCTCCGCGGGCAGGGGTGGCAGGGCGGTCAGCTGGGGAAACACAGAGCGAAGCGTGCCCTGAGTCTCCCGCATGGCTTCAACAATGGTGCGCACGGTGTCTTTCAGGTACTCCACATTCCGGTCCCGGGGGGCCAGCACCTTTTCCCAGTCCCACTGGTCCACATAGACAGAGTGCAGATTATCCAGCTCCTCATCCCGACGGATAGCGTTCATATCTGTATACAAGCCCTCGCCTACGGAAAACTGATACCGATAGAGCGCCATCCGCTTCCATTTTGCCAGGGAGTGCACCACCTGGGCCTCCCGCGCCGCATCAGGAATGTCAAAAGAGACCGGACGCTCCACGCCGTTCAGGTCGTCATTAAGGCCGGTAGAAGCCTCCACAAACAGCGGGGCGGACACTCGCCGCAGGTGGAGGGCCCCGCCCAAGGTGTCCTCAAAGAGCCGCTTCAGCAGGCCGATGGCCTTTTGGGTGTCGTAGAGGTTCAGGCAGGGGGCGTAGCCCCGGGGAATTACAGTTTGCAGCATGGCGCAAAGCTCCTTCCAGTTGTGGATGATACCGGCGTGCCACCGGGCAGATTGTCAAAAAACTTCCCCTGCGGGAAGGCCTCGCAGAGTTTTGCCGCCCGAGGGCGGCAAAATAAAGTCAAAATTGGTCATTTTCGGGGACATGTGCCTCGAAAATGACACATCTCGGCCTGCAAGTGTGCCCAAAGGGTGCGCGCGGCAGGCCGTATCCCCTTTGTCGAAAAAGGCCGGAGGCCTTTTTCGACAGTCCGACCGGCGTGCCGCCGGGCGGTAAGTACAGCTGTTCCGGCAGACTGGTCTGCCGCGCTCCGGAATCGTTACATTTTCTCACAGACGGCTCCCTCTCCGGCAGGACATTTCTCCCGGTAGCGGCGGACCAGGTCGGCCAGGGTGCGGTGGTCTACCACGCCGGACACCGCCGACTGAATATCCCGCCAGAGCTCCAGCGTAACGCACTGGGCCGCCCGCTGGCATCCGCCGCCCTCCTCCGCACAGCTGACAGGGGCCAGGCTGCCCTCCACCACCCGGAGTATTTCGCCCGCCGTATATGCTTCCGGAGGGCGGGTCAGCAGATATCCGCCTCCGGCTCCGCGGACGGAGCGTACCAGTCCCGCACGGGTAAGACGGGTGACAATCTGCTCCAAATATTTATCGGAAATTCCCTGCCGCTGGGCTATGTCCCGCAGAGAAATGGCAGTTCCTCCGCTGTTAAGCGCCAAATCCAGCATCAAACGAAGGGCATACCGCCCTTTGGTAGAAATTTTCATTATCATCCTCGCTTTTTTTAAGCCTGTTTCGCATCTCAACGTAATCGGACTGGCGCGGCAATTTTTCGTCAATCAAGGCGAAAAGACGAAGGAACAATTTGTGCATTTCAAAGCTGAACGACGTAGAGTGACAAAAAATCCACCGGTAAGACGGCCGTGGGGGATGCTAAGCGGGCTCTCATACGCTGGGAACGCTCAGGCCGCCAAGCCGTTCCTCGGAACGCGCGGAACAGGCGCTTATTTGCTACATCATAATATCACAACACCGGTAGGGATTCAAGGTGAAAATCTTATGGGAATGATGGCAAAGCGGAATCCGGTCTTTGGCAGCGCTGGTATGGAGCCGTAATACAGGCACGCTCCCGTCCCTCCTCCCCAGTTCCGCCATGTATTCCGGAGACCGCTGCAGTCCATATAACTGCGGATAATGATTGGTCAGGATTGAAAAAATAGCGCCGTTGTGCTATACTTCATAATTGTCTTGGATCCTTTTTGGACAGGGGAAAGGAGTCCGTATATATGGGGAAACGCTAAGAAGAGACTGTCCAAGGAATGCGGGGACTTGCATTACGACTGATATTGCTTCCGAATTTAGAACCTGCATTCACAACCGTTGAACACCGTTTGCAGCAGTGAGTAAAACAGCTTAAATCAAAGGTGTTATTTCCGAATTTTTAATTTGGAAGTATTCCCCTCGATGAATCCTTCGGCAAAAGGCATAAGAAAATTGATAGAAAGGCAAAAGCCCTTGAAATTCAAGGATTTTTGGATAGGTACACGTTATGAAGTTAGGAATTGTAGGTTTGCCCAACGTAGGTAAATCGACTCTGTTCAATGCCATCACCAATGCTGGCGCGGAGAGCGCAAATTATCCTTTTTGCACCATTGACCCCAATGTAGGCGTGGTCGCCGTACCGGACGCCCGGCTGGATGTGCTCAGCGAGATGTATCATCCCAAAAAGACCACCCCTGCGGTCGTGGAATTCGTAGACATCGCCGGACTGGTCAAGGGAGCTTCCAAAGGGGAGGGGCTGGGCAATAAGTTCCTGGCCAATATCCGGGAATGTGCCGCTATTGTCCATGTGGTGCGCTGTTTTGACGATGAAAACGTGATTCATGTGGAGGGCTCCACTGATCCCCTGCGGGACATCGGCATTATTGACATTGAGCTCATTATGGCCGATGTGGAAATGGTAGAGCGCCGCATTGACAAGGCACAGAAGGCGGCCAAAAGCGATAAGAAATTTCTCCATGAGGCGGAGGTCTTTACCGCGCTGAAGGATTGGCTCAACGACGGGAATTCCGCCCGGTCCTTCGACTGCGGGGAAGAGGACGCCGCCCTGATTGCCACCTCGGAGCTGCTGAGCCTTAAGCCCGTTATATATGCCGCTAACCTGGACGAAGACGGCTTTGCGGACTATCAAAGCAATGCTTATTACAATCTGGTAGCAGATTTGGCCGCCAGAGAGGGGGCCCAAGTCATCCCTGTCTGCGCCAAGCTGGAAGCGGAAATTGCCCAGCTGGAGCCGGACGAAAAGAAGTTGTTTTTGGAAGAGCTGGGCATTTCCGAATCCGGGCTGGACCGTCTGGTCAAGGCCAGCTATGCTCTGCTGGGGCTGATCTCCTTCCTGACCAGCGGCGAGGATGAGTGCCGGGCCTGGACTATTGTACGCGGCACCCGGGCGCCCCAGGCTGCTGGCAAAATCCATACTGATTTTGAGCGCGGCTTCATCCGGGCAGAAGTGGTCTCCTTCAGCGACCTTACCGCCTGCGGTACCATGGCTGCCGCGAGAGAGAAGGGTCTGATCCGCTCGGAAGGGAAGGACTATGTCATGAAGGACGGGGATATCGTCCTGTTCCGGTTTAATGTATGAGGCTTAGCTTCCACCGCTGAATCCTTAGAACCTGTATTCATAACCGGGAAAAGGACCGCTCAGACGGCGTTTAACGGTTGTGAATACAGGTTCTTAATATTGCTCGGGGTTGCCGTTTGGATGCGGCAGCCCCTTTTGTTTTTGATATTCCTGACCGGCGCCCGGAACTTGCTTCCGAAGAAAATAACAGTCGGGATATAATGATCCGCCCCAATCAAGGTATCAAAGAGCCAGACAAAGAGCAGATACGGGAGATTGAGGATACGCAGCTTCTTGATTTCCGGCTTCATAGGCAAATCCAGGGAGCTGGTAGAGGGACAACAGCACGCCTAAATAAATCCTGTATGCCCTGCTCCGGCCGGCCCGAGATTTCTTTTATCTTCTCGACGGTTTCTGTGGCGTTATAGTCGCCGCAGGCGAACGGCCGCCAAGGGGTGCTTTCCCCTTGGCAGCCGATTGCGCGGTCGTTATTTTATGCTGCCGCGATAGTCCCTTTCCCCTTCCAGAATAGCGGCGATGACAGCCTTGGGCGTGCGGATCAGCTCCCGATTCATCAGGAAGCGGCGGCCCAAGGTGCAGTAGAACTGAAGGGCATGGAGCTTTTGGGTCTCGTCGGGAATACATTCAAACTCCTGCGTAAATCCAAAGGAGCTGACACACAGCGTAAACATCGGCATGGCCGCAAAACCCACCGTGTCCGGAACCAGCGCCTCCAGAAAGGCGTCCCGGAAGCCTGGGCAGCTCCGGTAGACCTCCTTGGCCTCGTCGCTCCAGTGGGCGGAGAACCGCTTCTGATACGCGTCGATCAGCGTATAAACGGCGGCGAGCACATATTGCTTGAAGGCCTTGCGTTCCCCTTCGGAGGGGAAGGGCCGGAATACCGCCGAGCAGTACTGTGACACCAGACTGGCGGTAAAATAGCCCAAGTCATAGGCGCAGGGTCCGGCAAAGGTGTACTCCATGTCAATCACTTTAATCTGGGTATCGTCGGAAAAGACATTGGAGGTATGTACGTCAGAGTGAATAAACGCCTGGGTGGAATTCATGTACTTGTGCCGCAGCAGGTGGGACTGGACCACCACGTCGTCGGCAAAAATATAGGGAAGAAAATGCCGGGTCAGCGGCGGACACTGGTGGGTGGGGGTGTCCCGCAGAAAGAGCCAGTTTTCCATAATCCGCCGCATTCCCGTGTTGACAAAGCAGCGGTCCAGCTCCCGAAATTCCTCAGTCTCCAGGTAGAATTCCGTGGTGTAAAAGTGGTTGTCGGCCAAAAACCGGGCGCAGCGCTCTGCCAGGCCGTCGATCATAACGCCTTGGGAGAGCTGGCTGCGGCTGGGCCGGAGATAGTTCACATCCTCCATCAAAAAGACGTGGTTGACCCGGTCGGCATAGTATACCTCCGGTACGCAGTCCGGAGTAATGGCGCGGCGGAGCTTCAGAGAAAGATACTCGGAGTAGTTGCGGTCCTGGGGCGGACAATAGCTGGCGTCTGTAGAGGCCACGTCGTCGTCCAGACGCATATTGCTGCGGGCCTGCTTGATGATCAGCGAACCCGTTTCATTTTTGGCCCGAAAGACATAGTTGATCAGCCCGCGGGAATCCTCGTCGTCGTCTCCGATGGCGGATACAGACACTGTTCCGCGGGTATCAAAGGCGGGATAGTGCTCCCGCAGATAGGGGATAATATTGCTTTTATCCAATACAACCATTCCGCTCACCGCCGCTCTGAGATCCCGGGGGTGCGGCACCCTGCCTGTGCCGGCACAGACCGCCCACCATAACAGAATACAGTATACTACGCCGCCGCGGAAATGGACAGTGAATCTTTTGTTTCCGGGGGGCTTTTTTTCGCCCTGGCCCCGCAGAATATCCGATTCAGCCGAGCGCCGCGGAACCGAATCCGGATTCCGCGGCGCTCAGACACTGCTGAGGCTGGAAATTGCATTTCAAAGGTAAATACAAGCTTTCAGCTTGGCAGACTGTCGAAAAAGGGGATACGGCCCGCTGTCTGGCCGTTTTAAGAACCTGTATTCACAGGTTTCAAACAAGGCCTGATCAGGTCCGCCTGATATTTTCGGAGATCTCACACAGGGCTTTGCTGGCCTCCATGTCACAGCTGCGGCTTCCTGCCAGGTCCCCCAGGGACACCATGCCGACCACCCGGCCCTCCTCCAGCACAGGCAGGCGCCGCACCTGCCGGGCCGCCATCAGGCGGGCAGCTTCCCGGGCGTCGTCGCCGGGGGCTACCACCGCACAGCTGCGGCTCATAATATCCTTGACGGGGGTCTGGGCCGGGTCCTCCTCCGCCGCCACACAGCGCAGAACAATGTCCCGGTCTGTGACAATTCCCCGCAGGGCACCGTCCTCCCCGCAGACGGGAAGAGAACCCAGGTCATGCCGGGACAGCAGGCGGGCGGCCAGGGCCGCCGACTCGCCGGGTGTGATGGATACCACGCTGGAGTTCATCAAATCGCGCACTTGCATAACAAACCGCCTTTCTCCCAAACGGGGACATGCCGGCCCAAAAGCCGGCGTCCCTCTGTTCCGTCCTAGCTTGGGCAGAGAAGGCGGTTTTATGCACATCCGCAGACAGAAAGGCAGCGCCGCTGTTCTGGAAGCTGCGGGAAGCCGGCGCGCCAGACAAGGTCTTTCTTCAGGAAAACACATTCTCCTTCTTTTGCAGCTCCAGATTCCGCCGCAGAACGCCGGGCCCCCGCCAGGCGAAGGCCCGCTCCCCAAAACGGGCCCGGAAACTCCGGTTCGTAAGCCCGTCCAGGTCTGCGGCATCCAGCTGGTCCACCAGTCCCTCCCGGAATTCCGGCAGAGAGGTCAGGGCGCATCCGGCATTATAAGGACAGGCCCGCTGGCACAGGTCGCACCCCCACACATAGGGGTGCGCGGCAACCAGCGCGGCCTCCTCGGGGGACAGCTCCCCCTTCTTCTGCGTCAGATGGGATAGACACAGACCCGCCAGCGCCCCCGATTCAGTCAAGGCTCCGCCGGGACAGGCGGCGGCACAGCGGCCGCAGTTCCGGCATGCCGGGGCGGGCCCCCGCTCCGGCAGGGAAAGCCTGGCCGTGGTAAGAATAGTCCCCAAAAATATCCAGGACCCATAGGGCGGCAAAATGATCAGCCCGTGCCGTCCGGCGATGCCTATCCCCGACAGCCGGGCGGCCTCCCGCTCCGGCAGGGGAGAGCTGTCCGCTCCGGCCAAGAATAATTCCTCAGGGTATTTCCAGCGCAAATAATTACAAACAGGCTCCAGCCTGCGGAGCACAGACCGGTGATAGTCCTCCCCACGGGCATAGAGCGACAGGTTTCCGGGTCGGTCTCCAGCCCAGTAGGGAAAAGCCGCAGTCAGCACCATCTCCGCGCCGGGGCAGAGGGCTTCCGCCCGCCTCTGGCTCTCCGGGTCCATGGCGGGCAGCAGGCACCGGTAGGGGACGCCGCCCCAGGCGGCGGCGCCCGCCTGCTGGAACGCGGAGGCCAAACCGGTCATGTCCCGTCATACCGGGCCAGCACCCGCCGGGCCAGCTCTCCGTCGGGGGTGCAGGGCTCAGGGCCGTTGGCGCGCTTCTGCTGAGTCTCGCATCCCTTGCCCGCCAGGAGCACCACCGCGGGCCGGCAGGCGTTGAGAATGGCCTCTTCCACCGCCAGCTCCCGGCTGGGGATGACAGAGTACGTTTTGTCGTGGGCGGTGACGAACACTGCGATGTCCCGGCAGATATCCTCCACCGCCTCGGGACCGGGGTCGTCCTCCGTGAGGATAATCCGGTCTGCCAGGGCTCCGGCGGCGTTGCCCATTCCCTCCCGGCGGTCGATGCCTTTCCCCCCGGTGCAGCCGAACAGCACCGTCAGCTCCCGGCCGGGGTACTCTTCCCGCACCGAGCGCAGAGCGTTTTCCAGGCTCATGCCGTTGTGAGAGTAGTCCACAATGACGGAGACCTGCCCGTCCCGACTGGCGTAGTGCTCCATACGTCCGGGAACAAAGGCGGTAAGGAGCCCCTGGGCCACATATTCCTCGGGAATTCCGTAGACCTCAGCCACCGCGGCGGCGGCCAGGGCGTTTTCTACGTTAAAGAGTCCGGGGGTGGAGATGGCCAGCCGGCGCTCATAGCGGGGCGTGCGCACCTGAAAGGTAATGCGCTCCCCCTCCTTGCGCACGTCCCAGGCGTACACGTCGGCGGAGGGATCCCGCCGGGAGAAGGTCGTTACCTGGGAGCACGCCCAGGCCGCCTGCCGCACCCGGGCCGCCTGTTCGCTGTCCAGATTGACACACCCGGCCCGGGCCTGGCGGAAAATCAGCAGCTTGGAGTTGAGGTAGTCCTCCAGGTCCGGGTGCTCCACGGGAGAAATATGGTCCTCTCCGATGTTCAAAAATACCGCGCAGGCCAAATCCACGCCGATTACCCGGCCGTACTTCAGCGCCTGGCTGGATACCTCCATGGTGAGAAATTCCCGTTCCGCGCCTACGGCGTGGAAGAGATGCTTTTGCAGGTCCAGCGGCTCCGGCGTGGTGAGCTTGGCGGGGCGGCGCTCCACGCCGTCATCAGTGACAATGGTGGACAGCAGGGCGCTGGGCCGTCTACGCTCCGCCGCAAGAAAAGCGTCCAGAATCGACTTGACATAGTAGGCGGTGGTGGTCTTTCCCTTGGTCCCCGTGATTCCGGTAATCCGCAGCCGCCCGGAGGGGTGGCCGTAGGACAGGTCTGCCATCAGGCCCATGGTCCGGCGGATGTCTTTTACCCGGATGCAGGGCAGGGGGACTGCGGAGTAAAACGTCTCGCTGACGTAGGCAAAAGCCCCCAGGTCCATGGCCGCGCGCAGATACTCCTCTTTGAACTTCGCCCCTTTGCAGAGGAACAGCGTGCCGGGTATGACCAGCTTGGAGTCGCAGGAGACCAGGGATACGGGACGGGTCAGGTCAGCGGCCAGAGGTGCGGAATCCCGAAGGAGCCCATGGCGGAGCAGCAATTGGTAATAATCGCCCAGAGGCAGGCGGGGCCGGTCCAGCATAGCAGGTTCACCACCATTCTATAAGATAAAAATCGTTGCAAATTACGCGCGTTATCCTCAAGCAAATACACAATATATCGGCACAGTGCCGCTTCGCCTGTTACGGAGTAAGGGCGAAGCGCCGGCAGGCTGAGTGGGGACAGCCCGGGGATGGGTCCATGGGAAGGGGGCCGCAGCCCCCTTCCCTGGTCGTTTGGTGAGGGTGGGGTGTCGGGGCGGGAGGGAAATCGAAATTCCTCCCGCCCGGACCGACTCTTTCGCCCCATTCTGTCCGT
>CANDFO010000065.1 GCA_947384055.1 uncultured Flavonifractor sp. | reverse complement strand
ATGGCCCACTGGAGGAAAAAGCGCATGTTGCGCTTTTTCAACTGCGGCGACTATACCAGCCTATCTCCGTTTTCGCTATGCGGGCAGGGTGCTCTGCTCTCCGGCCGGCTCCGGGCGGGTCTGCGTAAAAACCAGGTCGTCCAGCCGCAGCAGCGCGGCGGCCAGCACAAACAGCGAGGCCCAGACGTTGATCCACGCGGAGCGCCGGACGGCGCATCCCGTTTGCCGTCCGGCGTCTTGGAGAGTGTTCAGCGCCAGGGAGAAAAAGTACCCCAGAGCGGCCACAACCAGGGACCCGGCGGTCAGCTTGATGGGAAAGACCGGCGGCAGCGCGGCAGCGGCCTCCGGCTCCCCCGCTATGGCATCGGTCAGCTGGCGGCGCTGAATTCCCACCGACCAGAACGAGAGCAGTACCGACAAGACAATCAGCACCAGAAAAAACAGGGAGCGGTCCACCGTCTCCAGCTGACCGCAGAGCTCTTCCTGTTCCATAGTCTCCGCCTCCTTTCCTCATCCTATCCGGAAAGCCGGGCGGAGGTGCCTACAGGACGGCCCCGCCGAATTCGTAAAAGGTCAGATTTTTGTTGCGCTCCTGGGTCCAGCCCACCGCCCACTGGGAGCCGAAGAGCAGCAGCTGATGCCCCTTGTAGTCCTCCACCAGCTTTACGTCTGTGCCCAGAATCAGGTCCTCTTCTTTGACAGGCTCCCCGTCGGCGGTCTCAATCCAGCGCAGGTACTCATAGGGCAGACCCTCCATATGCAGGTCCACATTGTACTCGTTTTTCAGCCGGTATTCCAGCACGTCGAACTGGAGGGTGCCCACCACCCCCACAATAACCTCTTCCATGCCCGTGTAGGGGGTCTTGAAGATCTGGATCGCGCCCTCCTGGGCAATCTGCTCCATACCCTTCAAAAACTGCTTGCGCTTCATGGTGTCCAGGCTGCGCACCCGCCGGAAGTGCTCCGGGGCAAAGGTGGGAATCGGGTCGAACTGGAATTTATCCCCCGGTGTGCACAAGGTATCTCCAATGGAGAAAATTCCCGGATCAAAGACGCCGATAATGTCTCCGGCGTAGGCCTCCGCGATGATCTCCCGCTCGGCGGCCATGAGCTGCTGGGGCCGGGAAAGGCGTATTTTTTTGCCTCCCTGGACGTGATAGACCTCTCTGTCCGCGTCAAACCGGCCGGAGACCACCCGCAGGAAAGCGATCCGGTCCCGGTGGGCCTTGTTCATGTTGGCCTGAATCTTAAAGACAAAGGCGGAAAATTGGCTGTCCATGCAGTCGATTGTCCGCTCTCCGGCCTTCCGGGGCAGGGGGGCGGTGGTCATGCGCAGAAACTCCTCCAGAAAGGGCTCCACGCCAAAATTGGTCAGAGCGGAGCCGAAGAATACCGGAGAGAGCTTTCCGTGGCGCACCCGTTCCAGGTCAAATTCCGCCGCCGCGCCGTCCAGCAGCTCGATATCGTCGGAGAGCTGGCTGTGAAGGCGGGACCCGATGAGGCCGTCCAGCCCAGGGTCGTCCAGGCGCACCTGGGCGGCTGTGGCCGCCTTGGAGCCCCCATTGGAGGTGAAGTGAATGATCTCCCGCTTTCCCCGGTCGTAGACGCCCTGAAATTCCTTCCCGCAGCCGATGGGCCAGTTAACCGGGTAGGTCTCAATACCCAGCTCCCGCTCCAGCTCCTCGCACAGCTCGAAGGGGTCCCGGGCCTCCCGGTCCATCTTATTGATAAAGGTAAAAATAGGAATATCCCGCATGGCGCAGACTTTGAAGAGCTTGCGGGTCTGGGCCTCCACACCCTTGGCGGCGTCGATGACCATGACCGCCGAGTCCGCCGCCATCAGGGTGCGGTAAGTGTCCTCCGAAAAGTCCTGATGGCCGGGGGTGTCCAGAATATTAATGCAGAAGCCCTCATACTGAAACTGCATCACCGAGGAGGTCACGGAAATTCCCCGCTGCTTTTCAATCTCCATCCAGTCAGAGGTAGCGGCCCGGGCATTTTTTTTGCCCTTTACCGCCCCGGCCTGGGCAATAGCCCCGCCGTAGAGCAGGAATTTTTCCGTAAGCGTGGTCTTGCCCGCGTCCGGATGGGAGATAATCGCAAACGTCCGGCGGCGGCTGATTTCAGCTTCATAGTTTGGCATAGTTGTTCCTCCAGAGCCGGGCCGCCCGCAGGCCGTCCGGCGAATCTTCAGGTTTTAAAACCGGGCATCCATCCCCTGCCATTACGGGGGGCTCAAAGCCTCTACCGCGGCGGGGAGGGCCGCGAAGGACCGGACAGCGGGAATGCCGGAGGGCGCCTGCCCAAAACCATAAGCCGCGTGGAGAAAGGGGACTCCCGCTTTAGACGCAGCGTCCAGATCCCCCTGTGTATCCCCGATATAGAGGGGATGGCGGAGTCCTCTGCGCTCCATAACCAGGCGGATATTGTCCGCCTTGGGCTTTCCTGTGCGGCCCGGGTCCTCATAGTCGGCAAAATATCCGCCCAGGCCGTGGGCCTGAAAAAACGCCTCAATATAGCCGTCCTGACAGTTGCTGACAATAAACAGGGGATACCGGGCAGACAGCACCGCCAAGGTCTCCGGCACGCCTGGGTAGAGCACGCCCCCATGCCTGGCCACATAGTCGTTTTCCTCCCGGAGCACACAGTCCAGCAGGGCGGGAAGGCGCTCCGCCTCCAGCTCCGGGAGCATCCGCCGCAGAATATCCGGCGTGAGCATCCCCATGCAGCGCTCCATCCCCGGACGGGTGATCCTCCCCGCAAATTCCGGGGCCAGTCTCTCCAACGTCCGGTTCCAGGAGGCGCACACCGCGTCCACAGAATCCCACAGGGTCCCGTCCAAATCAAATATCAGTCCGTCAAACAGTGTCTCCACCCCACATCATAACTCCCGGACCCTTTTCAGAGTCCCGTCCCCGCAGGAGAACAGGGACACAAAAGCGAACCGGGAACATCATAAAAAGAGCCACATCTGCGGAGATGCAGCCTTTCTCCTCTTCCAACGCGCCGGTCACGGTCTACTATAGCATATCCTCCAGGCCCTTTGCAAGCCTTACGCCGCCATATTCTGCGGAAAGCGGGGCATTCCGGCGGCCCCCTGCATAGAATAGTCTGAAATCTGAGGATACAGGAGGTATATCCATGGAACAAGACAAACGGACCGGCGCTCCCCCGGAGGCGCTGGCCAGCGCCTGTGATCAGGAGGTTTTCGCGCGGGTGTGGCGGCGGGTGATGCCCCAGGACCGGCCTGACAGCCCCATTGTACTCAACGCACCCGAGGGCGCGGAGACCTCCTCCGCTCTGGCGGTTGCGGCTCCGGCCCAGCCGCCGGCCATTCCGTCGGCTTCCGCCCCGGTGCTCCGTCAGGAGGAGAATCCCGGTCAGCCTGAATGCGGTGCCATCCCCTGCCTGGGAGAGGCCTCTGCCGTGTACGCCGGACTGCTTCAGCAGCTCATCGACTATGAGCTGGCCGACTGCCGGGCCTATCAGTCCCTCTCCCGCCGGGCCCAGGGAAACGCGGCCAAGGTGCTCTCCGGCATGGCCGCCGACGAGCGCCGCCACGCCAAACGGCTGTCTACCGCCTACTTCCTCATCTCCGGCGTGCGCTACTGGCCCGGCGAACACGGCGGCAGTCAGATGGTCCGCCCCTTCATGGCCGCTCTGCGGGAGCACTTCGCCCAGGAGCAGCGGGCCCAGTGCTCCTATCTGGCGGCGGCGGAGGAGACCACCGACCCCTGCCTGCGGGAGCTCTATCTGGAGCTGGCCGGGGATGAGGAGACCCACGCCGGATTGCTGCGGAGTATTCTGGAGCAGCTGTAGAAAGGAGGCTTCCCATGCCGATTCTGTACTTATCCCCCAGCACCCAGGAGAACAACCTCTATGTCAACGGCGGTACCGAGGAGGAGTGGATGAACCGCCTGGCCGACGCGATGGAGCCTTACCTCACCGCCTCCGGTATCCGGTTTACCCGCAATACCCCCGATATGACCGCCGCCTCCTCCATCCGGGCCTCCAACGCCGGGGACTATGACCTGCACCTGGCCCTCCACTCCAACGCCGCCCCGGAGGGGCGGTACGGCACGGTGCGGGGAATTATCGTCTACTACTACCCGGGCTCCACCCAAGGCAGGCGGGCCGCCGAGCTGGTGGCCGACAATCTGAAGGCCATCTACCCCCTGCCCAACCGGGTCCGGGCGGAGGGCACCACCGCCATTGGTGAGGTCCGGCGGGTGCGGGCCCCGTCGGTATTTATCGAACTGGGCTATCACGACAATCCCGACGACGCTGCCTGGATCAAGAACAATCTGGAGGAGGCGGCCCGGAACATCGTGCTCTCTCTGACCGAGTATTTCGGCCTGCCCTTCCTGGAGCCCCAGCCTCCCCGCAGCGGCGTGGTGGACGTGTCCTGGGGCTATCTGAATATCCGGGACCGTCCTGACAGCAGCTCCCCCGTGGTGGCCCGCGCCGCGGACGGGACGGCCCTGCAGGTCCTCAACCAGTGGCAGGGCTGGTTCCTGGTACAGATGGGCGATGTGCTGGGCTGGGCCAGCAGCGATTTTGTCACCCTGTTGTAGGAGGCCGCCATGGTAATTCATATCGTCCGCCCCGGCGACACCGTCTATGGTCTGGCGTTGGAATACGGAGTACCCATGTCCCAGCTGGTGGAGGACAACGGCATATCCGGCTCCTATCAGCTCACCCAGGGGCAGGCCCTGGTGGTCCAGTTTCCCCGGCAGGTCCACACGGTCCGCGCCGGAGAAACCCTCTCCTCGGTGGCCCGGCAGTACGGCGTCACCACGCGGCAGCTGTTCCGCAACAATCCCATTCTGGCGGGCAGTCCCACCCTCTATCCGGGACAGACCCTGGTAATCTCCTATCAGGGGGAGAAGGAGGGGACCCTGTCGGTCAACGGCTACGCCTACCCCCACATTGACCAGGAGCTGCTCCGGTCCAGCGTGCCCTATCTCACCTACCTGACCCCGTTCACTTACGGTTTTACGCCCCAGGGAACGCTGGTGGACCTGGACGACGGAGCGCTCCTCGCGGCGGCCCGGGCCGGCGGCGCGGCGCCGCTGATGCACCTGTCTACCCTGACGGAGGACGGCGGCTTCTCCAACGACCTGGCCCACGCCGCCCTCAACGACCTGCGGATGCAGGAGATTCTGATAGAAAACGTTGTCCGGATGATGGAGGAAAAGGGCTACCAGGGGCTGGACATCGACTTTGAATATGTGTTTCCCGAGGACGCCGTCCCCTATGCCCAATTTATCCGCCGGCTGAACCAGCGGCTCAACCCGCTGGGCTGGCCGGTGATCGCGGCCCTGGCCCCCAAGATCTCCGCGGACCAGCAGGGGCTTTTATACCAGGGGCATGACTACGACGCCATCGGCGCGGCGGCGGACCGGGTGCTGCTGATGACCTACGAGTGGGGCTATACTTACGGGCCGCCTATGGCGGTAGCTCCCCTGCCCAATGTCCGGCAGGTGGTGAAATACGCCCTGACAGAGATTCCGGCGGAAAAAATCTACCTGGGCGTGCCCACCTACGGCTATGACTGGCCCCTGCCCTTCGTCCAGGGGGAGACCCGCGCCCAGTCCATCTCCCCCCAGACGGCGGTCTACCGGGCCCGAAAATACGGCGCTGTCATCCAGTACAGCCAGAGCGCCCAGTCCCCTTGGTTCCGCTACGCTGACGAAACCGGCCGGGAACACGAGGTCTGGTTTGAGGACGCCCGCAGCATCAGGGCAAAGCTGGCGTTGATTCCGGAATACGGGCTGTATGGAGTGGGTTATTGGAACCTCATGCGCCGTTTTCCCCAAAACTGGCGGGTGCTCAACGCCCTGTATGACATTCGGGATGCCTCGCAGGGCGGATAAAACGGGGCGGAATTGCCCAAAAGCAGGAGGCCGGGAACACAGAAGGCGCAGCTCTGTGTCCCCGGCCTCTCCCATTCCGAACTGCACCGGCTCAGCACCGTCTGGTCGCATCCGGCAGGAGAGCTCCAATCTTTCGCCGGAGCAGGGGGAAATCCTTACATCTCCCAGATTATGCGCATAATCTTATCCCTTCGCCTCCGCCCAGCTGCGGCCCATGTGGGCGTCGGCAATCAGGGGGACCGCCAGGTCCGCCACCTGTGCCATCTGACGTGCCAGCAGCTCTTTGACCTGCTCCGCCTCCTCCGCGGGACACTCCACAATCAGCTCGTCGTGCACCTGAAGCACCAGCCGCGCCTTCAGGCCCGCCGCCCGCAGCGCGCCGCGCACGTGGATCATAGCCAGCTTAATAATGTCGGCCGCCGTCCCTTGGATGGGCATATTCAGGGCCACCCGCTCGCCGAAGGAGCGCAGGTTAAAGTTGGAGGAACGCAGCTCCGGCAGCCAGCGGCGGCGGCCCATCTGCGTGGACACATACCCGTCCGCCTGGGCCCGCTCCACCACGCCGGTCATATAGGCCCGCACACCGGAGTACTTCTCAAAATACTTTTCCATATATGCCTTGGCCTCCCCCGTGGTAACACCGATGTCCTGAGCCAGGGAAAAGGCCGAGATGCCGTAGACAATACCGAAATTAACCGCCTTGGCCCGGCGGCGCATTTCGTGGGTCACATCCTCCGGCGGCACGCCGAACACCTGGGCGGCCGTCACCGTGTGGATGTCCTCGCCGGAGAGGAAGGCGTCAATCATATGCCGGTCCCCGGCAATATGGGCCAGAAGCCGCAGCTCAATCTGGGAATAGTCGGCATCCACCAGCACACAGCCCGGCGCCGCTACAAACATATTCCGCAGCTGGGCCCCCAGCTCAGTACGCACAGGGATATTTTGCAGATTGGGCTCCACGGAGGACAGCCGTCCGGTGGCGGTAACGGTATTCTGGAAGGAGGTGTGAATGCGCCCGTCCGGGGCAATGACCTTGGTGAGGCCGTCCACATAGGTGCTTTTCAGCTTGGTATACTGGCGGTACTCCAAAATGGCGTCAATGACCGGGTGCTTTCCCTGGAGCTTTTCCAGTACCTCGGCGTTGGTGGACCAGCCGGTTTTCGTCTTTTTCACCGGAGGGAGCTCCAGCTTGTCAAAGAGAATGTGCCCCAACTGTTGGGTGGAGTTGATGTTGAACCGCTCGCCCGCCAGCTCATAGATGGCCGCCTCATCGCTCTGAATGCGCTGGTCCAGCATGACGCCGAAGTCCGCCAGGGCCTTTCGGTCCACCAAAAAGCCCGCCTGCTCCATCTCCGCCAGTACCGGGCAGAGGGGCAGTTCCACCTCTCGATACAGCGCCGCCATGCCCAGCTCTTCCAGCCTGGGGGAGAGCGCCTCGTACAGCTCTTCAATCAGGCCCAGGTGCCGAACCATGGCCTGATTGGGGGCCGCAGGGTCGGACAGGGGGCCAAAGACATCCTTGCCCAGGTATTCCGCCGCCTTGGGGACTTCCCGGTTGAAATAGGACATGCTCAGCTTTTCCAGGTCATAGCTGCCGTCGGTGGGAGAGAGAAGATAGGCCGCCAGGGCCGTGTCAAAGAGAAAACCCTCCGTGGAGAGGCCCTCCTCCAAAAGAGAGCGCATCAAATCCTTGATATTGTGGGAAACCTTCTGAATTCCGGCGGAAAAAAGCGTCCGCAACAATCCGTTGTAGTTCTCCAGCTTATCCGCGGAGCAAATGGCCGCCCGGCGGCTTCCGCTCTCCGGGTCCGCCCAGGATACGGCCACCCGGTCCAGCCCCGGCAGGGCCAGCACGCCCACATGGTCCAGTTCCGCCCACAGCGCCATCAGCCGCTCCGCCCGCGCCGGGTCGGACAGGGTCTCGGACACCGGCAGCTCCGGCTCCCGCTCCCCGGCGGGCTCCGCCCCCGCCGGGCCGGGCCGGAGCCCCATCTTATCGATGAGTTTGGAGAATTCCAGCTTTAAAAAGAGCTCATAGAGGACCGGGCCATTGACCGCCCGGCGCAGATTATCCTCCGGGGAAAATTCCAGGGGGGCGCCGCACCGGATGGCGGCCAGGTCATAGGACATGCGGGCGTCCGCTTCCCCTTCGGCCAGCTTTTTTACCACGCCGGGCTTGGCCGGTGTCTCAGGGGCCATAAGGACGTCCGGCATATGGCGGTACAGCTCGTCGATGGAACCGTACATCTGGACCAACGCCATGGCGGTCTTCTCCCCTACGCCCTTGACCCCGGGGATATTGTCGCTGGCATCCCCCATCAGAGCCTTTAAGTCGATCATATGAATGGGGTCAAAGCCATACTCCTCCCGGAAGCGCTCCGGAGTCATCTCCTTGGCCGTGGTCTGCCCCATGCGGGTGGAAACCAGCTTGACCCGGGTATGCCCGCTGACCAGCTGTAAGGAATCCTTGTCCCCCGTGACTATCACCGTGTCCCAGCCGGCGGCGGCGTCTTTGGCGGCGATGGTGCCGATCAGGTCGTCGGCCTCCCAGCCCTCCAGCTCATACCGGGGGATGTTCATGGCGTCCAGAACTTCCTTTAGAATGGGCATCTGACTGGCCAGCTCCTCGGGCATTCCTTTCCGCTGGGCCTTATAGCCCTCGTAGGCCAGGTGCCGGAAGGTAGGCGCCCGCATGTCGAAGGTGACGCACAGGGCGTCCGGGGCCTCCTCGTCCAGGAGCTTCTGCAATATGGTCAAAAAACCGTATACCCCGTTGGTGGGCTGCCCGTCCCGGGTGGAGAGCGGCTTTACACCATAAAAGGCGCGGTTGATGATGGAATTGCCGTCAATAACCATGAGTTTCAATGTTGTTCCACCTCGCTGTCCGCGCCGGGGGCGCGGGAAATCTGCGGCCGTTTTCAACTCGCGCAGGTTCTTTTATAGTCAAAGCGGTTCAAAAGGAGCAAATCGCTCCTTTTGGACCCTGCGGCCCTGCTTTGGACTTCATAGGCGCCGCTGGCGTGCATTGTACGCTCCAGTGGGCCATGGCCCACTGGAGGAAAAAGCGCATGTTGCGCTTTTTCAACTGAGGCGACTATATTATAGGATATCCGGCCGGGTTTTACAAGCCGGAACCCCTCTGAAGCTGCCTTTTTGTAAAAAAGGCCAGCGGGCCCCACGGCCCGCTGGCTATACAGAATTCAGAACCTGTGTTCATAACCGTGGGACACTGGATGGACAGGGGTTTTTCCCGCAAACAATCACACCGTTTCCGAAAAAACAGCCGGTCTTGGCGCAGCGGCCCTGCAACCGCTGTACAGGGGCACAGGGTTATCGCCGTCCCGCGCCGCCCCCGCGAAAACCGCCGCCGCCCCCGCGGAACCCGCCGCCCAGTCCTCCGCCGAAGCCGCCCCGGGAACCTCCGCCAAAGCCTCCTCCAAAGCCTCCTCCAAAGCTGCCCATGCCGCCGGAGGACCCGCCCCGGCGCCCGGCGCCGCCGCCCCGGAAGGAGCCGCCGCCGCTTCTGGGAGGACGGGGTGCCCCACCGGGCCGGGAACCGAAGCCCCCTGCCGGTCCTCCCCAGCCTCCGCCAAAACCGCCGCCCATAGGCGGACGGGGCCCTCTGGGGGGCCGGGGCGGAGGCGGCGGCCGCCGGGGACGTCCCATACCCCAGCCAAAGAGGAAGGGCCGGTACACATAGGGGGGCGGCGGCATTCCGGGCATCATATACCGCCTGCGGTAGCGGCGGCAGCGCATGGAATCCCAAATCACCACAAGTATGAGCAGGACGACCAGCACCAGCACCGCTCCGCCCAGTCCGGAGCTCCGGCGGGCGGGAGCCTGGGGCTGCGGAACAGAGGGCTGTACCGGAACCTGAGCGCTGCCGGGCGCGGTTTGTCCGGAGAGCGTGACGCTGTAGTAGTCCTCGTACCAGCCGCAGACGGCGTCAAAAAAGTCCCGGGCCGCGGTATCATATTCCCCGGCATCGTAACTGTCGTAAAACGTATCCTCCAGGTATCCCTCAATTTTTGCGGCGGTCAGCACCTGCTGGAGGCCGTAGCCCGCCATGGCGTACACCTTGTTTTCCCCTGTGGCGAACACCAGCAGAAAGCCGTTGTTGCGCTCCTCATCGCCAATGCCCCCCCAGTTTTCCGCCACGGCCATGGCATATTCGTCACCGGACATGCCGTCCATAAAATCCACGGCCACTATAACGATCTCTCCGCCGGTAGCCTCCAGCAGAAGGGCGTTCCGGGAGACAATGTACTCCTCAGTCTCCTGACTGAGCACGCCGGCGTAGTCGGCCACGTAAAATTCCGGTGTGGGCTCCGCCACCGCCAGAGCCGTCCCCGCCAGCAGAAACAGGCTCAGCAGCAGGCAGGCCGGTCGGGACAGCATATGTCTTAGTCTCATATCCGTGCCCCCCTCAGGATACCGGGAAGGCCTCGGCCTCCCGGACAAAGGTAAGCCGCCCCAGCAGATTGGCCGGGAACCGGCCCAGTATCTGCCGGTTGAACTGCTCCGCCCGCTGGTTGTAGCCGTTGTACTTGATGGAATCCGCCCGAGCCAGCAGCTCCGCCTGGAAGCCCCGGACATACTGGGCGTCCTTTTCGGTCAGGGCGCAGTCCTCCAGGGCAGTCATCACCGCCTGCGCCTCCTCCGTCAGCCGCTGATAGCTGCGGCCGGCGTTGCCGATGCTGTAGTAATGGGTGCCTGGGTCCAGGGCGGCCTCCAGCTCCCGGCAGCTGCCCTGAAGGGACTCCAGAGCGGCGCTGTCCAGATAGCGGCCGGCCACCGTCTGAAGGTTGACCGCCACAGTCAGGCTGTCGCTGAGATCGGTGGCGATGGAATAGCCGCTGCTGTCGGCGCCGGAATAGAACAGGGCCTCCACTTTGTTCCGCTCCGCCGTCAGGGAGCGGTGGGACCCCAGGAGGATGGAGGCAAGAACCGCCGCCGCCAGCACTACCGCGGCTCCGGTATAGGATTTAAAAAATTTCATGGTGTCTGCTCCCCTGTATCACGGTGGACCGGCCAAACGGAATGCTCAGCCCCGCAGCTCCAGCAGCTTCTGCTTCAGCTCGCCCTCGATACGGCCCAGCTCCACCTCGGCCTCCCGGCGCTTCTGGGCGCCGTCCTTCTGAATCTGCATGACCTCGTCCAGGGTGGAGATCAGCTGCTGATTGGTGTGCTGGAGAGTCTGAATATCCACCACGCTGCGCTCGGCCTCCCGCGCGGTCTCGATGGTGCCCATCTTGAGCATATCCGCGTTCTTTTGCAAAAGCTCATTGGTCATATTTGTCACCGCGCTCTGGGCGGCGGTGGCCTGGCGGGAGTGTTCCAGTCCCAGGGCGAGCACCATCTGGCTCTTCCACAGGGGAATGGTATTTACCAGGGAGGACTGGATCTTTTCCAGCATAAGGGTGTCGTTGTTCTGAATCAGGCGGGTCTGGGGGCCCATCTGAATGGAGATCATACGGGTGAGCTCCAGGTCATGGATCTTTTTCTCAAAGCGGGAGCACATGTTGGCCAGGTCATTGTATGCCTGGGCGTCCTCCTGGGCGCCGGTCTGGGCGGCCTTTTTCCGCAGCTCCTCCAGGTCGTTCTCCCGGATCTGGGCCAGCCGTTTTTTCCCCGCCAGAATATACATGGTCAGTTCTTTATAATATTTGGTGTTGAGCTCATACATCTGGTCCAGCATGGCGATGTCCTTCATAAGCGTGACCTGATGCCCCTCCAGCACCTGGACAATCTTGTCCACATTGGTCTCTGCCTTGGAGTAGGCCACCTTCATGGCCTCCAGCTCGTTGCGCTTCTTCTTGAAGAACCCAAAGACGCCCTTCTCCTCCTCCTTGTTGAAGCCCTTGAGCTCCACCACCAGGTTGGACAGCGCGTCGCCGATCTCCCCTAAATCCTTGGTGCGTACCGAATTGAGGGTGTTTTCAGAAAAACCGGCAATATTCTTCTGGGCCGCCGCGCCATACTGAAGCACCACATTGGAGTCGGTGATGTCGATTTTCTGGGCGAAGTCGTTGACCATCTTCCGCTCCGCCTCGGAGAGCTGGCTCTCGTCCAGCTGGATGGCCTTGGCCTCCTGCGCTTTCTGAACCGCGGCGGTGTCCTCCGCGCCCAAGGTGGGCTCCAGGGTCAGGGTGGGCGCCTCCGGCGCTTTGGGGGCCTCTGCCGCCGCCGCGGTGCTCAGGTCGGGGGTCAGGGTCAGTTCCGGGGTGAACTCCATGTTATCAGCCATAGTCTGTTTCCTCCATATTTTGAATGTCTGTGGGCTTCTGTCCAGAAAAACGTACGCAGGGCGTCAGAGACTGCCCATCTGCCCCCCTCCGCCCAGGCCCTCCTGGTTCAGCATCTGCTCCATCACTGTGATATCGGTGGAGATATCCAGGGCCTCGTCAGCGAACAGGGCGTCCAGCTGTTTGTCATAGGCCAGCGTCACGGTGTTCAGCATGGCCTCGATTTTACCCATGGTCCCGTCGATATTGGCTCCGGCAACGCCGGCGGAATCCATACGGTCGTAGGCGTTGAGGAGCTTCAGCGTAGTGGGCAGGTAATAGTTCAAAAACCGCCTGAGCTGGGACAGCTTTTGGGGATGCGCGGCCACATAGTCAAAGATTTTCCTGGTGGTCTCCTCCATGTGGTCAATCTGCCGGGAGATGGTCTCATCTTTGATGGAGTCGTTCAGCCGGCGCATTTCGGACACCGCCTGGTCCCGCTGCTTCATCAGGGCGTCAATCTCCGGGTTGCCGGTGGAGACCGGCTCTGGCTCCGGGTCGGGGAGGGTGATAACCGCATCCGGAAAGACCTTGTGCAGCACAAACGCGGCCAGCGCTGAGAGAGCCGCCGCCGCCAGCAGGTGCCACAGGGCGTACATGGGCAGCAGCAGGGCCCATATCACCCAAACTGCCGCCGCGCCGTAGAGGGGCGCAGGGGATTTTTTTACGAATTGAGCCATCGGACACTCCTCCCTCGGTGCGGATGTTCCACGGGTTCTATTGTACCTCCTGTCCCCGCCGGGTGTCAAGGGAAGGACGGATGAAATCCAAGGTCTCGCAAAGATCTGTCCCCGCTCAAAAGAAATGCGCCGTGCGGACGAGACGCACTCCGCCGCCCGGATTTTCAGGCGCGGCCTGAAAGCAGCCGCGGCGGGATGTGACGGCGGCTGAAAAATTTTTCCGCCGGGAACGCTTCTTCGCAAAAAAATTGCTTTACATTTCGTATTCACCCATTTATACTATACACATTGTTTTTTATGCTGAGGTGAATTATGAGCTCTGATTTTTCCCGGTGTCTCTCCCTGCTGCGTCAGGAGCGCGGGGTGTCCCAGCGCTCGGCGGCCAAGGACCTGGGCATCAGCCAGGCCCTGCTCTCCCACTATGAAAACGGCGTGCGGGAGCCCGGACTGGCCTTTGTAATCCGCGCCTGCGATTACTACAATGTCTCCGCGGACTTCCTGCTGGGGCGCACCCTCTCCAGAGACGGCACAACCATCGTCACACCCGAGGAGCTGTACGACTACTCCGCCGAAAAAGACAATGTTCTCCACGGCAGCGTTATGGCCACCCTCAACAAGAAGCTGCTGGTAAACTCTATCGGCATGCTCTTCGACCTGCTGGGCAAAACCAACCGGAAGGACGCCATCACCGCCGCCGCCCAATACCTGGGGGATGCCGTCTATAAGATGTACCGGTATCTCTATCGGGCCGACGGCACCCAGAACGAGGACTTTTTCTCCATGCCTCCCCGCCAGTTCCTGGCCGGAATCGCCGACGCGGATATGATTTATGCCGAGGCCGACTATGTGGAAGCCCTGGCTTCCCACGGGAAGGAGAAGGGCAATTTTCCCCCCATGAATCACGACGCCCTTACCGGCGCCTATCCGGGGCTGTATCAGTCCCTGCTGCAAATCGTTCACAATACCGAATCCCGCAGCAACGCCCGCAATGAAAAGCCAAAAACCGGACGCTGAGAGAGGAGGCCCGCATGACTGACCAAAGCAAAATTCGCAATTTCTCCATTATCGCCCACATTGACCACGG
>CANDFO010000064.1 GCA_947384055.1 uncultured Flavonifractor sp. | reverse complement strand
CGGCAGGCTTGGGCGCGGGCGGGACGCGGACACGCAGGCGCGGGGTTCCCTGCGGCCCTCCCCCCACCCCTGAAAAGTTTTGACCAATCTTCCGGAGACCGCGTCCCTCCCCAGGCGCGAAAAATTTTCCGTTTTGAGCATTGGCGGCGCGCAGGCTGACCCTGGCATGGAAGCGGAACATCCGCGGGACCTGACGGGCGGACCCCGGAGGCTGAATGAAGGAGCGTGAGGGATGATGTCAAGACCCAAGCAGGCGGCCGCTGTGCTGATTGCGGGCGGAAAAAGCCATTTGACAAAAGCGGAAAAGGCCATGCGGCTGGAAACAGATGCCGTGGCGCGGAGCCCAAAAGGGGAGGATGCCGGACGCTTCCACCCTCCGGGATGGCTCCCGAAAGACCTGCGCGCTGAATACAACGAACTGCGAACACAGCTGACCGGCCTGGGGCTGATCAGTAAAATGGACCGGGATATCCTGGGCTTCTATCTGGTGGCCCGAACAGAATATGTCCACGCAGGAAAGAGGGCTTCCGCAGCAATTAGGGCGGGGGATGATGAGGGCGCCCGGAACTGGGGCTCTGTCCAGGATAAATATTTTAAGCAGGCCCGCGGCTGTGCCGGCGACCTGGGGCTTACCATCACCAGCCGGTGCCGGCTTGTCCTTCCTCCCAAGCTGGAGGATGACGTGGATGAGTTTACACAGTTTCTTCAGCGCCGGAACAGGGCGGCAGGAAGTGAATGAAGTCCTGCGGCGGATATCTCCCCCCGGGCGCCTGGCGGGACGATGAGGCCGGGCAGTTTGTCAGCGAATTTATAGAACGCCTGCCTCTGTCTGACGGTTCCGGGTCCTTCCGGCTGCAAAACTGGCAACGGGAGTGTGTGGAGGAGTTTTACGGGACCCTGACAGCCGATGATGTGGGCCGTGAAATCCGGCAATATCAATTCATGTATCTGGAGGTCCCCAAAAAGAACGGCAAGACTGAGCTGGCCGCCGCGCTGGGGCTGTACCACCTGCTTGCCGACGGGGAAGAGCGTCCGGAGGTCTACTGTGTAGCGGCGGACCGGGAAAATGCCGGTATCTGCTTTTCGGCGGCGCTGTACATGATAGACCATACCCCGGCCCTGAAAAAAATGCGGGACCGTGGGATTTTGAAGGTGGTGGAAAGCCAGCGGACCATCCGGCACAGGCCCAGTGGGGGCGTCATGAAAGTGCTGTCCTCGGAGGCATACTCCAAACACGGCTACAAACCTTCCTGTGTCATTTTTGATGAACTGCATGCACAGCCAAACCGGGACCTGTGGGACGTCATGACCTTTGGCGCCGGCGACGCCCGACGGCAGCCGGTATGGTTGGTACTCACCACTGCCGGGGATGACCCGGACCGCACCTCCATCGGCTGGGAGGTTCACAGAAAGGCGATGGATATCCTCCGGGCCCGGGGACAAATTCCGGCGGTGCTGGATGAGAACGGCGTGCCTCTCCCCTGCCAGGACAATCCGCTGTGGCTGCCTGTTATTTACGGTTTGTCGGCCCTTAGCGGGGACGACCCGGAGCGGAGCGCAGAGCTGAATATCTATGATGAGCAGATATGGCGGCGCTGTAATCCGTCTCTGGGCGTTACCGTCCCCATGCGGGTGGTGCGGGCTGAGGCCGCAGACGCCAAAAAAAGTGAGGCGGCGGAAAAGCTATTCCGCTGGCTGAGGCTTAATCAGTGGATCTCTGTAAAGTCCGTAGGATGGATTCCGCTGACGGTCTACGACAAAACGCAATGGAACCGGGAGGAGTGGAAAGGGCTCAATGTCCTGGAGCGGCGGCAGGCTGCGCGGGAATATCTGCGCGGCATGAAATGCTACGGCGGCCTGGACTTGTCAAAAAGCACCGACTTGACCGCTTTTGTACTGCTGTTCCCGCCTCAGCCGGGCTTGAATCATTGGGTCGCGCTGTTCTGGGCCTGGAGGCCGGAGGAGGGAACGACAGAGGCGGAGCGGCGGGACCGCGTCCCCTATCGGGATTGGGAAAGAGCGGGCTTTCTGGATCTGTGTCCCGGAGACATCGTGGACTATGGACAGGTGGAGCGGACAATTTGGGATGCGGCAGCACAGTTTGATATCCGGGCGATTGGCGTAGACCCGCATATGGCCTGGACCCTTACCAGCCGGCTTATGGAGCCGGAGGACGGGCAGCCGGGAATTACGGTGATTACGATAGGGCAGAACATGCTGTCACTGTCCCCGCCCATGAAAAAACTGGAACGCCTCCTGCGTACCCGCGAAATGCTCCATGAACACAACACCTGTGCACGGTGGAATTTTGGCAATGTCCGCTGTGCAGTGGACGGCAACGAAAATATAAAACCCATAAAAAACAAGAGCACTGGACGTATTGATATCGCAGTGGCCTGGATTATAGCAATGGCGGCCGCGATGAACAGAGAAACCGAAGGCCCTGGCCTGCTGGAGGTTTTGGAGAGCGGACAGTTTACATTTTGACAGGAGGCTTACATTGAGACACAAAAATGACGTTTGGCGGGGGCTCCTGGCAGATGCTCTGCTTGTGTGCGGCGCGGTACTGCTGGCGGTGGGGGCTGGACTGGTCTATCTGCCCGCCGGACTGCTGACGGGAGGGGGCCTGTGCATGCTGGGCGGAATTGCGGCGGCCCTGCCCGGAAAGGGGGACGGCAGCTGATGCTGTTTGACCGCGGAATTGCAAAAGGCGCGAAGGCGGCCCGCAGCGCCGGGTGCCTCCTGACCCTGGATAACCCGGAGGGCTGGCTTACCGGAGATATGGTGGGGCTCAGCCGAAGCCGCGCAATGAAAATATCAACCGTTAACCGGTGCGTGGAGCTCCGCTCCAGTTCGGCGGCCCTGCTGCCGGTGTATGTCATGAATGAGGGCACCAAAGAGCGCCTGAACGCTCACCGGATAGGCCGGTTGTTGTGGGGAAGACCCAATGAGGCAATGACCCGGTTTGACTATGAGAAACTCATGGGCTGCAATAAGCTGCTGAAAGGCAATGCTTACGCCTGGATTGTCCGGGACCCCGCCAGCGCTGACCCCACAGAGCTGATCCCGCTGCCGCCGGACTGTGTCACGCCCTGGCTGGACACCGGCGGACACCTGTGGTACATGTTTTCCCACCCCGCGTCCGGGGAATTGACCCGGCTGTACCCGGCAGACGTCCTTCACTATAAGGAGTACTCCGAGGACGGCTTTGAGGGGATTTCGGTTCTGCGCCGGGCGGCGCAGACAATCCGCACAGCCCAAGCCGCCCAGGAATATGAAGGCGATGTATATGCCAACGGGGGACGGCCCTCCGGCGCGCTGACGGTGGACGCCGACCTGAACGGAACCATGACGGTCAAGCATCCGGACGGGAGCAGCGGCACCATCAGGAAAAAGGACTATATACGCCAGGAATGGGAGGCCGTTCACTCCGGCCCGGGGAAGCGGTTCCGGGTGGCGGTGCTGGATCTAGGGCTGAAGTATCAGCCCATCGCCATGAACAACACGGATGCCCAATTTGTGGAGAGCAAAGAGATACGGGTAGCGGATGTATGCCGGTTTTTCGGAGTTCCTCTTCACCTGGTCTATGCCGGAAAGCAGAGCTACAATTCCAATGAACAGAACAGCATTGAGTTCGTAAAATATACGCTTCAGCCGGACGTAACGCCCAGAGAACAGGAGGACACCTGGAAACTGCTCCTGCCCTTCGAGCGGGAGGCGGGGCAGAGAATCAAGCGGGAAATGAAAGTGTTCCTGCGGGGCGATACGGCGGCGCAGACGGCCTTGTATCGGGGCATGCGGGAAATCGGCGCGTACAGTGTGGATGACATCCGGGCCCTGGAGGACCTGCCGGCAGTCCCCGGCGGGGAGAGCCGGTACGCCAGCTGGAATTATGGTCCCCTGGCGGAATGGGCGCGGCTGAGCGTGATACGCGCTGCAGGCGGAAAGAAGGAGGCAGCGGAGGATGGATGAGATTAAAAAGGCCGCCTTTGTACAGAAACAGCCTAGAACAGAGGAGGACCTGGCCCTTATCAATGCGCAGGCTCTGCGGGAACTGAAAGCGGAAGAGGTCTTTGTGTTTCGGCTGGCGGCCTGTGACGACCAGGTGGACCGGGATAACGAGCGGTTTACCCTTTCGACGCTGGACAGGCTGGCGGAGCTGTTTGTGGGCAGGACGGTACTCATGGACCACCAGTGGAGCGCCAGGGGGCAGACCGCACGGATCTATGCCGCCGGGGTGGAAGAGCATGGCGGCATACACCGGCTTGTACTGAGGGCCTATATGCTCCGTATGCCGGAGACGGAATCGGTTATCGGCGCTATTGAAGGGGGGATTCTCCGGGAAGTGTCCGTAGGGTGCGCCGTGAAACGAGCGCTGTGCTCGGTCTGCGGCGCAGATAAGGCCCGGAAAGCGTGTGGACACCAGCCCGGGCAGACCTATGACGGCCAGATGTGTCACGTGGATTTGGACCAGGCAGAGGACGCCTATGAGGTATCTTTTGTTGCAGTCCCGGCCCAGCCCAGGGCCGGTGTTATTAAGCAGTATGGCGGTGAGGGCACGCCGCGGAGCGATGCGGCGCTCAGCCTGGCGCTGGCCCGGCAGTCGCTGGAAGAATTACGGTATGGAGGGAATTTTACATGACCAGAGAAGCACTGTATGAACTGAAGCATAAGCGCGCCCGGCTGGTGGAGGAGGGCAGGGGCCTGCTGGCAGCCAAAGACCTGGAGGGCCACAGCGTCAAGATGAAGGAGGTTGACAGGCTCAATGCCGAAATTGACGCCGGAGAGAAGCAGCTGGCCGAAGAGGGGCGCTTCGGCGACAGCGATACGGCAATGGCGGGACTGGCGGCGGCCCAGGCGAAGCGAAAGGAAGACGCGCGGAAAGAACTGAGCCTGGACACCCTGCGGGGCAGCAACGAATATGCTCAGGCTTTCGCCAAGGCTATGCGCTCCAACGCTCAGGTAAAAAAGTGCGTCGGAGTGGAGGAATTCGCTCCCCTGTACAAGGCTCTGACGGAGGGCGGTGGCACGCCCGCCGGAGCCGACGGTGGCTTCCTGGTGCCCCTGGATTTTGACAACCAGGTCCGCAGGCTGGAAAAAGAATACCTGGACCTGTCCGCGCTGTTTAGCACGGAGACTGTGACTACCCTCAGCGGCTGGCGGGTTGTGGAGGATGGCGTGCCCAGGAAGCTGCCCAAGGTGGCGGAGGTCGGGACCATCGGCAGAGAAGATCAGCCCAAATTCCGGCGGGTGGACTACGCCGTGGAGAAATACGCTGATCGCCTGCCCATTTCGGGAGAGCTGCTGGAGGATAACGCCGCGGGACTGCTGGCATATGCCGCGGCATGGTTCGCGCCCAAATATGTGCTGACTAAAAATGCCCTGCTGCTGGAGTTTTTGACGGAATTGGAGCGCACCGTAACCCTCACCGCCGGGCAGGAGGACAAGCTGCTGCGGAAGGCACTGGTTAAACAGCTCAACACCGCTCACAGCCGGCAGGCCGCGCTGCTGACCAATCAGAGCGGCTATGCGGAGATGGACGGATGGGAGGATAAAAACGGCCGGCCCCTTTTGGTGCCGAACCCCGCGGACCCCCAGGTCCTGCGTTATCGGGGGCGCGGCGTGGTGTACGGCGACGACAGCGAACTTCCCAATGAGGAAGGAGCGGTTCCCCTGTATGTGGGCAATTTCAGAGCGCTGGGCACGTTGTTTGTCCGCAAAGGCATCGAGCTGGCCACCACAGACGTGGGCGGGGATGCCTGGGCCACCGACTGTATGGAGATGCGGGCCATTTGCCGTCTGGATGCGGTGCTAATGGACCCGACGGCCGCATTTAAGGCATCCATCTCCGCGGGGGCGTAACCAATGGTCCCGGATGAAACGCGGATGAGGAGCCTGCTGGCGTACTGCCGCATTGAGGACCCGGAGCCGGAGGAACGGAGTACTCTGGAGCTGCTCTACAGCAGCGCCGTGGGTTATCTGTCCGCCGCGGGAATCGCGGAGCCGGACGCCGCCTCTCCCCGCCGGGCCCAATATGACAGGTGCGTCAATTATCTGGTGCTGGATGGGTTTGACCGCCGGGAGCTGACCCTTGCCGGAGGACAGGCGGCAGAAAACCCGGCCTTCCGGCGGCTGATCAACCAGCTGAAGCTGACAGAGGGGGAGTGACCCTATGGCAAAATGTGCCGGCGCCGGAGAGCTGAGGACGCGGATATACGTGCTGGACCGGGCTGAGCTGGAGCCGGTGATTGACAGTCTGGGCAACCGGAGCTATGACATTTCCGGCCTGACGCAGAACGGACGGCGATTTTGGTGCAAATGGGTGAACGCCTATGGGCAGGAGGTATTCGCGGCGCGTCAGGCTCAGGTGGAAGAGCCCGCCACCCTGACCCTGCGGTATACAGATAACATTACCCCCACCTGCGTCCTGTGCAGGCGGGGGGACCGGGCTCCCTTTGAAGTAATTGCGGTAAACGATGTGGAAAACCGTCATATCTGGCTGGAGGTAAAGGTCCAGCGCAGCACAGCGGGGAGGTGAGGATATGAGCGGCGGCTTTCCCGTCGAGCAGATGGACAGTGCTGTGGCCGCTGTCCTGGATGAATACTCCGCGGCGGCGTATGCGGCCACCTGCCGGGCGGTTGACACCACCGCCAGGGCTGTGGACCGGGAAATCCGGCGGCACATCACGTTCCGGGACCGGACTGGCGATTACCGACGAGCCTTTTCCCTGCGCAGGACCGGCAGCAAAATCACAGGCGCTTATGAGAAAACATGGTACGTCAAAGGCAGGCACTGGCGGCTGACCCACCTGTTGGAGAACGGGCACAAAAACCGTGATGGCAGCTGGACGCGGGGCTATCCCCATATTGTGTATGGAGAAAAGCTGGCCCAAGAGATGCTGCCGGAGGAGGTAGAGAAGGAGATGGGGCGGTGAGCCAGGAAGAATTGTACCGCCTGCTGACGGAAAGCGGCCTGCCTGTCTACCGGGACTGCGCGGACACGCCCAGGCCCCTGCGTCTGCCCCAGCTGGTGATGTTCGTTCCCAGGGACCGCGCCCTGGGCGGAGACCTCTGCCGGCTGGCCGATTGGCACCAGGTCCGCCTGGAGCTCTATTCCCGGCGGGTGGACTTGGCGGCGGAGCGGCGGGTGCGGCAGGTACTGGACCGGGCCGGGATTTCTTACACGCTGGACCGGGTGCCTATTCTGGAACAGTCTCTGCATGAGACGATATTTGAATTTGAAGTGATTGAGGTACAGGTATGAACAAGAAACGCTTTATTTTGGGCTCTGGAGAGCTGTACATCAAGGAATACACGGGGGAAATCCCCGAGGACGATGTGCTGGAGGTCAGCGAAAATAAGATTGGCTCCATCTCCGGCGGCGCCACTTTGGAGTACAAGCCCTCTTTCTACCGGGTGGAGGACGACCTGGGAACCGTAAAAGAGGACCTGCTGACAGCGGAGGAAATTACGCTGAAATCCGGTCTGCTGGCACCGAACATGGGCTTTGCGGCTTTTTCCGCGCCCACGGCGCGGGTGTCCGGCCCCACACCGGAGACCCGCAAGCGCATTACCAGAATCGGCGGCATTGCCAATGCTGACGGGAAGAACTATATTGTGCGCTTTCTCCACAAATCCACGGCTGACCCCGGCTATAAGCTCCGCGCCACCATCGTGGGCGTAAACACCAGCGGATTTTCCCTTGGTTTTTTGAAGGACAAAGAGACCATTGTCGATTTGACATTTTCAGCTCAGCCCATGGATGAAACGGGTACGCTGGTTATGCTGGACGAACCGGACGAACCCGCCGGATAAGGAGGCGGACGCAATATGTTCGACATTGCCCATGTGAAGAGCCGATACTATCCCATCCGCTTCGGCAGGCAGGTACTCCAACTGGAGCCACTGAAGCTGCGCACCCTCAATGAGCTGGTGCGGCTGGCCCGGAGCATAGATGCGGGCGACGCGGGCGCCTACGAGGGGTTCACGCCGCTGGTGGCCAGGATTTTAAGTAAAAATCGTTATCAGGTGAAGATTACTCCCCGGCAGGTGGAGGATACACTGACCATTGATCAGGCGTCAGCCCTGCTGATGGGATACCTGGACTGGCTGAACCGGGAGAGAGACAGCGACCCAAACTGAGCGTCCCCCATTGTCCGGGCGGGGAGGATGATGGGGGATTGGAACCAATCGGAACCCTGGATTATAAATTTGTGGCCGATTATGCCGGTATTCCCCTGCCCGCAGTAGAGAATTTGGATGTGTTTACATTCTTCCTGCTGCTGCACGACGCCGTCGTGTGGCGGCTGTCGGAGACCGAGCGGGGCCGGGAATACCTGGACACCGCCGCCCGGCTGCGCATGACAGAGCCGGAGAAGGGGAGATTCTGAGGGATGGCGGGCGGAATTCGTGGTATTACCGTTGAGATCAACGGTAATACGAAAAAACTTACAGACGCGCTGAAGGATACGGGCAAGGAGACCAAGGGAATCAAGGCTGAGCTGTCCCAGGTGGAGAAGCTGCTGAAGCTGGACCCCTCCGATACGGAGATGCTGGCCCAGAAACAGAACCTGCTGGGGCAGGCGATAGCATCCACCAAGACCCGAATGGACGCCCTGCGGCAGTCCAAAGAGCAGATGGAGCTCGGGCATGCGGCCAACGCGGATTGGGAGGCCGCCTATGCGCCCCTGCGTCAGGAGATCGAGCAGACGGCTGCCGCTATGCAGAAGATGTCCCGGCAGATGGATAAGGCTAAAACTGACCTGGCGTCCGGGGACATCAGTACGGAAGCCTATGAAAAACTGGCGGCAAAGATGGAGGCGCTGGAGCAGCGCTCCAAGGAGCTGACCCGGGCCAAGCAGGATTTGGATTCTCAGTTTGAGCATGGTCATATCGACGATGAAGAATACCGAAAATACCAGAGAGAAGTTGCCGCCACAACCCAGGAGCTGAAAGCACTTGAAAAACAGTTGGGAGACAGTGAAGCGGGCTTGGAGCAGATATCGTCTGCCACCCAAAAAGCCAGCGATGCTTTTAGTAAGGCGGCTGATGCGCTGTCCCCTGTCTCTACCGCGGCCGCAGGTATTGTTACTGCGGCGGTGGCGGCTGCTGAAAGTACAGAGGAGCTGCGTACGGACCTGTCCAAACTGGAGAATAACGCCCGGCTGGCCGGGGTGGGAGTCGATGATGCCCGCACCGCCTGTGAAGCCTTTCAGGTGGTGGCGGGTGAACTGGACAGCAGTGTGGAGGCTACCTCCAACCTGCTCCAGGCGGGTTTTACTGATAGCAACCTGCAAAAAGCCGTCGAAGGCTTGGCGGGCGCCGCGCTGAGCTTTCCCGACACCCTCAAGATCGAGAGCTTGGCGGACAGTCTCCAGGAAACGCTGGCCACTGGTGAGGCCACCGGACAGTTTGCCGAGCTCATGGACCGGGCGGGACTGGGCGCAGAAAACCTGTCCCGCGCATTGGAGCAGTGTTCCACGCAGGCACAGCGCCAGGATGTGGCCTTGTCCTATTTGGCGGCCAGCGGTATGCAGGAGGCCTACGACGGCTGGATCCAAAACAATGCCGCGCTGGTGGATTCCAAGCAGGCCCATATCGATATGCAGATGGCCATTGCCGCTCTGGGAGAGGCAATACAGCCGCTGATTACTTCCGGGCTCGATATTTTGGCGTCCATTCTGGCAAAAATCGCCGGTATCTTTTCCGGGCTCAGTCCTGAGACACAGCAGTTTATTGTCAAGGTAATTTTGCTGACCGCCGCGCTAGCCCCCATATTGAAACTAATCAGTTCGATTTTCGGGGCGGTAAACAGCGTTACAACGGGAATCGGCCTTGTCAGCGACGCTGCCAGCAAATTCAGTTCCGGCGCAGGGAGCGGTCTGTGCGGCACATTGACCAGAGTGGCCATGATTATCGCGCTCGTAGTCGGGCTGATTACCGCTCTGGTAGCCGCAATCAGCGTCCTTACCGGCAAGGGAGAGCAGATGAGCAGCACCATGGAGAGCCTGGGCGGGAGCATCGGCGGCATGACCGGCTCCCTGCAGGGGGGAGGCATACCTCAGTATGCCTCCGGCACAGACCACCACCCGGGCGGGCTTGCCCTGGTGGGCGAGAAGGGGGCGGAGCTGCTGTCCATCCCCCGGGGCTCCAAGGTATACTCCAACAGTGAGACCATGCGCATGCTGGAGCCGGATGGCGGCGGCAGTGCTCCCCCCGCGGACAGCAGCGACCTCCTGCAGGCATTGGAACAGGGATTTGACCGGGTGGTGCGGGCTGTCCAGGAAAAGGACATGAATACCTACCTGGACGGGACCCGGATGTCCCGGGACATGGGGAAAAAGCAGACGTGGATTAACCAGAACAGGGGTACTTCCCTGGTAAACGGATGAATATATGGTATTTAAAATAGATGGAAAAGACTTGCGGGGCTGTCTGGCTCCAGGCGGGTTTCAGTGGCGGCGCAGGGACCGGGAGGGGCGCAACGCCGGGGATGTGATGAGCGGTGAGCATATCCGGGACCGACTGGACGTGAAAGAGATCCTGGAAATCAAGCTGCGCGCGCTGCGCACCAGGGAAGCCGCGCAGGTTTTAGCGGCCATTGAGCCCGAATATGTGACCGTGGAGTACACCAGCCCCCGGGCCGGCGGCGTCGTGACAAAGCGCATGTACGTGGAGGAGGCACCTGCAAGCCATTTGACGGAGCATGCGCAGGATGGAGATTGGTGGCAGGGGATGTCTTTCCGCCTGACGGAACAGTAGGTGATGGAATGCGTAATCTGATTCAATACGCAGGCAGGGTCATATCAGACGCGCCTGGCGCAGCTCACCGGCTGCTGGACGGCGACTGTCTGTTGGAAATGGCTTTGGCGTCAGACAGTTTAGCGGCGGACACGCTGGAATTTGATGTGAGAAGTACGGATTTGTCCCTGTCCGGGTATACCGCAGGCCAGCCGCTCACCTATGCCTATAAAGGGGAGCTCGTCGGAACCTATTACATCCAGAGCGTGGAGCGCACCGGAATCGACACGTATCATTTCACAGCTCTGTCCGCTGTAGGACTGCTCATGAGCAAAACGCACTATGGCGGCATGTACGCCGGGCAGACCGCGGAACGGGTGATCAAGGATATCTGCGCCGGCACGGGGGTATCGGTAGAAATCAAGACCATTTTCCGCCCTTACAAAATATATGGCTGGCTCCCGGTAGCCACCGCCCGTGACAATCTGTCCCAGGTGCTCTTTGCGATTGGGGCATCCCTCAAAACTGACGCCAATGGCGTCCTGCGGGTGACAAGCCTGTACACAGGGCCCAGTTGGGTCCGGGGACCGGAGCAGTGCTTTGTGGGCGGCAGCGTGGAATACGGCACGCCTGTGGCCCGGGTGATCGTCACAGAGCACCGCTGGGAGCCCGGAAGTGAGCGCACCGTCTTGTTTGAAGGGGCGGCCGCGGCAGGGGACATCATCCGATTCGGCGACCCGTGCCACGCGCTTCAGGCCACGGGACTGACCATCCTGGAGAGCAACTGCAACTATGCCAAGGTTGCTCAGGGCACCGGTAGCATCGCCGGAATAAAATATGTGCACAATATGCGGGATATTGTACGCTCCGTATCCGGTGGGGAAGGCCGGGACATCACCGCGAAGGACGCTTATCTGGTGTCCGCCATGAACTCTATCGGCGTGGCGGAACGCCTGGCCGAATATTATGCCCATACGGAGCGCGTTGTGCAGGACGTGGTGTGGGCAGGAGAGCATGCCGGAGACATTGTGCGCACAGCCCACCCCTATGGCGGAGAAACGGATATCCTGCTGTCCAGTGCGGACCTGGCCCTCTCCGGCGTGCTCCGCGCAAAAGAGGACGGGGCCGTTGGGTATACGCCTCCCACGCCGGAGAGCCAGGTATACTATGACCATGCGGTTGTCTTGACCGGGAGCGGCACATGGACGGCGCCGGAAGAGGCGGAGCTGGCCAGAATTGTCCTGATCGGCGGCGGGCAGGGGGGACCCGGCGGCTATCCGGGCGGCCAGGGCAGGCAGGGCGGCTCCTCGACCAAACCGGAAGGGTCCGGCGGCACAATTTACCGCAAACACTACGGCTCGGGTGGAGAGGGCGGCAAAGGAGCTGACCGGGGCGGTGAAGGCGGGAATGTCTATGAGACGGACCTGGATCTGGTCCCCGGCCAGACCTATACATACAAATGCGGCGTTGGAGGAACAGGCGGCGGAAGTAATTCCCAGGGAAGCCGCGGTACGCACACAACATTTGGGCCATACAGTTCCGCCTCCGGCGCCCCCAGAGCCGGAGGATATACAGAGGTAGTGTCCGGGAAAATCTATGCCCGGCCCAACACCGTCCCGGGTGTTGCCGGCGGAAAGGGAACGGGCTCCGTTGATCCTAGCAATTGGGATGCCAGTATTGAGACGGGCAATGCTGTATATGGCCCGGACGGAAACCGTTGGACGCCCGGAAGAGAGGGCGAGGGACAGGGCTACGCTTCCGGCGGCTTTGGCGGCGGGGCGGCAGTAGGGCGGAACGGCGGCACCGGCGGGAAAGCGCCGGGACCATCTACAGGGGACGGCGGCACCGGCGCAACCCCTGTCGCTCCGGAGGACGCCGCTGTTATAGGCGAGGGCGGCAGTGCCGGGCACGGCGGCGGAGGCGGCGGAGGAAATGGAGGAAGCGCAGCGCCGATTTCGACGATTAAGCAGGGCGCTCCCGGCGCGGGCGGTTCCGGCGGGCGCGGCGGACGCGGCGGCCCGGGGGGTATTATTATCTATTATTCTGTGCGGCAAAAACTGAAATCCGGCCGCTTCCTGGCCCGTGGAAGTACTCCATTTTTCTCTCGGAAGCGGCGCATTTTTGCAGTGTGAGGTGGTTGCATGACCCCGGAACAGCGTATAGCCGAAATTGAGGCTGTATTGCAGGGGCAGGGCTCCTATGTGAGCAAATACAGTGGAGAAGAGATTGACGCCCTGCTGGACGGGCACAGCCTGCAGATCAAAGGTGTCTACGCAAATCTGGCGGCAATCCGTGCCGCCTACCCGAACGGGACAACCGGTGCGCTCCAGGCGGCCGATACAAAAAACCTCTACGTATGGAATGAAAAGACCAGGGCGTGGGAGAGCATTGGACCGATGCAGGGGCCCATTGGCCCCAAGGGAGAGCCGGGACCGAAGGGCGATACCGGCGCCGTTGGTCCCGTCGGTCCCCAGGGTGCGCAGGGTCCCAAAGGACCGAAAGGCGATACCGGTCCCTGCGGGTTAACAGGACAGACAGGTCCCCAAGGTCCAAAGGGGGATAAGGGCAGTAAAGGTGATACCGGAGCACAGGGGCCCATGGGACCCCAGGGCGGGCGCGGCCCCATGGGAATACAGGGCCCTCAGGGTGCGGCCGGCCCCCAGGGGGAACAGGGACCCCGCGGAGAGCAGGGCCCACGGGGACTGCGGGGAGATATCGGACCCGCAGGTCCGGCCGGCCCCCAGGGGATCCCCGGCGAACAGGGCCCCCGCGGTATCAACGGTGCAGCTGTGGCAGCAGACGGCATCTACGCTTTTAACGTAAACGCCAGCGGACACCTCATTCTCAGTTATACAGGGGAGGATGCTCCAAATTTTGTGATTAGTAATTCCGGCCACTTAATTTTGACTATCTAAGGAGGTACAGTCATGCCTGAACTTGATCTTGGCAATGTAATGGGGCCTTCCGGACCTGTTGGTCCCGCTGGCCCCCAGGGGGAAACCGGTCCGGAAGGGCCCCAGGGCCCCGCCGGTCCTACCGGAGCAGTTGGCCCCGCCGGACCCCAGGGTGCGCAGGGCATCCAAGGTCCCGCCGGTCCCGGCGTACCCACAGGCGGGACCGCTGGACAGGCGCTGATAAAACAGTCCGCTGTGGATTACGACAGCGATTGGGGCAAGGTTGCGCTGGCAGATGTTGTCATGCCGGACGGCAGCGATGCGCTTACGGCTTATAACAATAAGGCG
>CANDFO010000063.1 GCA_947384055.1 uncultured Flavonifractor sp. | reverse complement strand
TTCCGCATTGTCGATTCTCTTATGCAACAGGCCCTGCGGAGGGCGGGCGCTCCGCTCGGTGTCTCTGCTTTTTCCCAGCAGCGCCGCCGCTGGATCCGGCCCTTCCGGGGCCCTGTGTTCCAGCTCCGGCCACAGTCCAAACCGCGGCTCCGCGCGGTCTACCGGTTCCGCATTGTCGATTCTCTTATGCAACAGGCCCTGCGGAGGGCGGGCGCTCCGCTCGGTGTCTCTGCTTTTTCCCAGCAGCGCCGCCGCTGGATCCGGCCCTTCCGGGGCCCTGTGTTCCAGCTCCGGCCACAGTCCAAACCGCGGCTCCGCGCGGTCTACCGGTTCCGCATTGTCGATTCTCTTATGCAACAGGCCCTGCGGAGGGCGGGCGCTCCGCCCCACGCCCCCGCTTTTTTCCAGCAGCGCCGCCGCTGGATCCGGTTCTTCCGGGACCCTGTGTTCCAGCTCCGGCCAAAGTCCAAACCGCGGCTCCGCGCGGTCTGCCGGTTCTGCATTGTCGATTCTCTTATGTAACAGGCCCTGCAGAGGGCGGACGCTCCGCCCCACGCCCCCGCTTTTTTCCAGCAGCGCCGCCGCTGGATCCGTCCCTTCCGGGGCCCTGTGTTCCAGCTCCGGCCACAGTCCAAACCGCGGCTCCGCGCGGTCTGCCAGTTCCGCATTGTCGATTCTCTTATGCAACAGGCCCTGTAGAGGGCGGACGCTCCGCTCCACGCCCCCGCTTTTTTCCAGCAGCGCCGCCGCTGGATCCGCCCCTTCCGGGGCCCTGTGTTCCAGCTCCGGCCACAGCCCAGGCTGCGGCTCCGCGCGGTCTGCCGGTTCCGCATTGTCGATTCTCTTATGCAACAGGCCCTGTAGAGGGCGGACACTCCGCTCAACAGCCCCGTTTCCCTCCGGCAAAACGTCTGCGCGTCCTTCCGGCAGTTTCCAGGCATCCAGCTTCGGCCAGGCATGGACAAAACGAAATTTTACCGGCACCGCAAGTCTTAGCCCGGTCCGCTTATCCGGCGTCAGACTACCGTCCCGCCGTCCCGCTCCGTATCTCTCCTCCGTGCTCACAGCGCCGGATTGAACCGAACTCCTCCGGTCCCATTCCGGGCAGGAACCGCTCAACCACGGCCAAGATGGTCCTGCCGGGATTACGGGGCGTATTCCCTGCTGTCCGTCCGGCGGCAGACGGCGACCCCGCTCCCCTGCCGCGGCTTTTTCAGCCAAACCGGACGTGCCGGGCTTTGACCTGTGCAAATCCACCAAATCCAGCTTTCCGCCTGCCCCAGCGGTCAGCCATTCTCCGTCCGGCACTCCATACAGGCCATCCGTCTCCCATGCCGCCGACCACAGCCCGCTGCTGCCCGGGATTTCGTGACGCTCCGGCAGCTCCCGCCGCCGACTCAGCGTTAAGCCCTGCAAAAGCCGGTCCGCCTGCCAAATCCTCCGGAATTCGGACCGGGGAGATTCCGCCAGCCCCAGCGTGCGGAGCGGGCCTTCTTCCCAGGCCCTCCGCTCCATGCCCCGCAGAGCCGGAAGAAAGCCCCCTTTCTGTCCCAGAGGCACCCCAGGTCCGTCTGTTCTCACCGGAGAACCCTGCCGCCGCCCGTTCTTTAGGCCCGCCGCAAATGCCGCCGCCTGGATTTTTGCTCTGAACTCCTCAGGTCCGGCGCCCCCCTTCGGAACATAGGCAATGTCCCCGCCGTCCGGCTCCACCCGGTAAAGCAGGTCCGCCCCCTGGGGGAAAATCCCGCCGGCGCTCTGAGCCCTCTCCTGTCCGCCTGCCGGCAGACCCTTTGTTCCATCTCGACCGGACCGCAGAGGCTCTGTCAGTTCCGTCCGGAGCTTCACAGGCCCTCTCTCCCGCGCCCCCCCGGGGTATCCAGGCCTTATCCGTCCGGACCAGTTCTCACGCCCCCCCTGAGGGTTCTGTCCTGCCGGCTCTATCTGCATTCCCGGGCAGAGGCCCCGTTTTCCGGATTCCAGCCGACCGCGTTCAAGCGCCTGCGGCCCAAAAGCCCCGGGCCGCATCCGCTCCTCTGCTCCGCCGGGGGCTTCCCCCCTCCGCCAACCTGTTCCGGCGCCCGGAACGCCGTTCTCTCCGGGATATCCACCCCCGCTGCGCACTCCGGCCTCTGCTGCATCCTCCGGCCTCCGCTCATACACTCCAGGATACGCCTCAGCCACAAGCCGGCCCCGGACCGACACCAAATCCGGCTGTCCCTGCCGGAAAGCAGCCGTCTGTGCCGCCGCAGCTGTCGCGCCCTGGGGCAGAGCGGATATCGAATACCCCTGAAGCGCCGGTTCAAGGGGCGGCATCTCCGTGAAGCAGGGCATCTGCGCCGGTTCTGCCTGCCCTCCTGCCTGGGCAAGCCTCCGTGCTCCTGTTGTTGAAAAGCTTTTGGCCCAAAGGGGAGACAGACAGAATCGGTCTAATCCCCGCCCAACCGCCGGAGACGTCAGAGCAGTCGCTCCCCAAGCCGCCGGAAGTTCTCCGCTGGAAGAGACACCGTATTTCGCCCGCCGTAGGACAGTCTCTGTACAGAGCCCAAGTTCTGTACGCCGAACCCCCGGAGACGGGACAGCCGGAACAATCTGTCCTCCGGCAAGCGGCTGCTCCACAGCCGCACCGACATATGGAAAGGAAAAATCCCGCTGTTCAGGCGGGAAAAGACCCGCCCGGACTGCGTTCAGCCGCAGTGAATACAGGCGCTTAAATTCATCCCTTCGACGCGCCCATTCAGCGGGATCACTCCACGTCCGGGAGACAGGCTCTCCGGGAATTTCCCCGTGCTCCGGCCATAGGACATCTGAGGAGACGCGCCGACTGTCCCGCTGCGGGGCAGTCCCCTTTTTCCCCGCGTCATTCGGGGCAGCCGGACCCGGGAACTCCGTGATTTTTTCAGCAATTTTTCTCCAGAGAGGCCCTATTTCTCCAAAACCAGGCGCTTTCATCCCGGAATGACCCTGTCTCTGGAGAAAAAACCTGCGAGACAAAGTCAGGCGGTGCTCCACCGCCGGAAACCGCGCCTGCGCCTTCTGCCCTGTCTGGAGTTTCGCCAGCCGCTTCGCGACGCGCTCTGCCGCTTCCCGCTCCACACCTGAAAGGCCCCTGTCCAAGGCGTTCAGCAGCAGCTGTAACTGGAGCTCCAGCTGCAATTGTATCACAGGAGCCTTCGCCTCTGCCGGCAGGCCGGCTTCTCCCTCCTCCAGCAGTTCCAGCGGCAGGCCGGGATAACCGCCCTCCTCCAGTCCCATCCGGTCCATCAGCGCCTGGGCAAACGCATATGACAGGAGGCCAAAAGGCGTCAGGGCCGGGACTTTTCCGGCCAGTACTCCCATATCCGGACGCGTTACTGCAATGTGCTCCATCAGCAGCACCCGTTATAGACCAGCTCCATCCGGCTGACCGCCAGCTGCGCCTGATTGCTGTCCAGCCGGGGACCAATATACCGCTGTAAATGGGCCCCTGTTATGGTCCACTCCCGCTGAATTCCGCCAAAGCTGTCCTTTAAAATCACAGTGCCGCTCAGCGGCACAGACCTGCCCAAATTCACCATATTGATCAATTCGGATACGCTGTCCGCCACTGTCAGCACCCCCTGCTCCAGTACCAGGCGCTGAGGCCGGACCCCCTTGAGGAAGCAGCGGGGATAACTGCTCCCCCCCTCGGTGTAAAACTCATATTCCGCTTCCATGCCCAGGCCTGACACCGAGAGAAAGCTCCCCGCCAGCGCGGCCCCCGCCCCGGACAGCAGAACCTCAAAATACGCGCCGGAAATCGCCATGCCGTTCCTCCCCTCTGCCAGGACTGGCCCGGATCTCCATGTATCCGGGTTGAAGTTATGCGTATAAATCTTTCATTATGTCTATCTTACCGGCTGCGTACTCCGTCTGACTCCCGAGATGGCAAAGCTCACGCGCTCGGTAAGCACCTCGCTGCGGCTGCTGTCCATGGGCGAGAGCTCATAGCCCACCGGCATGGCATCCTTCAGAGTCCAGATCACCCCGGGATGCCCCCGGTCGTTGAGCGTCACCACATCAATGGTCCGCCGCATACGCTCGCCGGTGGGTCCGCTGTGCACGTCCGCGCTGGAGGAGAGCATCCACTCCAGAAACTCGTTGTCTCCCACCACGCCCCGGCCCAATGTCACCGGCGCGTAGCTGGTAAAAACCGGAATGCTCTCTTTTACTCCCCGCCTGTCGCTCCCGCCCCGGCTCTGGACGGTCTCCACCTGCATCCGCACCCCGGAAAATGAGCAAAAAGCCGCGGAGATCTCCTGACTGCCCTCTACCCGCACCAGAAAACGGAACGCCTGTATGGGCTCCGGATACACAATTGCCACACCGCCACCCCGTTTCACCAAAATTCATTCCCGCGTACGCCGTCTCCGGCCCCTGTCCGGCGGCAAATTTTCACGGCTTAAAGTGCATATCAAAGGGCTTTTCCTCACTGCCGCTGAGCTTCTGGTTGATGGCGGACACCTCCCGGCACCAGCGCCGCCGCTCCCGGTGGTCCATCTCCATCAGCGCGCGGCTGGACCAGTGGAGATAGTAGGCCAGAAACGCCATCTCCTGGTACAGCCGCTCCTGGGGATAGAGGGCCGGCCTCCTTCCTCCGCCGCCGGACAGAGGGCTCTCCGGCCGGAGGGGAATATCCCGCCAGGCAAAGGGGCCGTCCGCCTCCGCCCGGGAGCCGGGCAGCCGCCGGAAAGGGCGCTCCTCCTCCGGCCAGTCTAGCTCAGCAAAAAATCCAGCGGCACCTCAAACTCCCGCTCGCAGTGAGGGCACTTCACCTGATAATGGGGCAGCTCAGACAAATTGATGCGCTGATACATGTCCTGAAGATAGGCCAGGTCCATGGTAAACAGCCCCTCGATGACGCGGGTATTTATGGTGCTGAGCGTCCCCAGCTTGGTAATCACCCGGGAGAGCAGAATAATGGTCAGATAGCCGGAATTCTGCTGTACTCTGGGGTCCCGCATGGGGAGAATCTCATCCGCTGCCGTGGCCAGACGCATGGTCCCCTGCCGGTGCAGGTCCCCGTTGGCGTCCACATAGCCTTTGGGCAGTTCAAATTCAAACTCTGTCTGCATGTCGCTCTCCTTGCAAAAGGCTCCCCGCGGCCCACAGACCAGAGCCTGTGGGCCGGAGAGCGCTTAATAAAACTGCGGATTTTCAGCGTCTGTCCCGCCCTTCACCACGTGCGAAACAGACTCAGATAGCCGACGGCGTGCCGGCGGCGCTGCCCGCCGTGTGCTCCAGACCCTCGTGGCACAGCTCCAGAGACTGGATGGCCACCTCACCGCCCAGACCGTTCAGGTCGGGGACCGTGTAGCCCACGGGCCAGGCATTGATCAGATTCCAGGAGGGGCCGGGGCTCCCCGCGTCGTCAATAAGAGTGATGGTCACATTGTGCCGGACCATGCCGGTGGGAGGCGCAGTGTTGGTGGGCGCCACGGAGTAAATCCAGTCCAGGAAGTCCGAGTCGTCGGATACGCCCCAGCGCAGGGTTACGTTGCCGAACTTGGTCAGTCCCGCCAGCTTCCGGGGGGTGTTGCGCAGGTCGTCGCCTTCCCGGTATTCCACGGCGTCGGTGGAGGAGCTCATGCCGGACACTTCCGAAAAACCCGCCCGGCTGATTCCGTCAATCTCCACCTGGTAGCGGAACACGCGATAGGGATAACTGATGGCCATAATCGATTCTCCATCCTTTCTGTATCAGCGGCGTTACTCAGAAGCGGTCTTCTGGGTAATGCGGAAGATCACAAATTCGGCGGGCTTCACCGGCGCGATGCCGATCTGACAGATCAGCCGCCCGTTGTCAATGTCATCCTGTGTCATAGTGGTGGGACCGCACTCCACAAAGAAGGCCTCAGCGGGCGAGGCCCCCGCCAGAGCGCCGTCCCGCCAGCAGGTGGCAAGGAACGTCTCGATGGTCCGGGTGACGCGGCCCCAAAGCACGGCGGAGTTGGGCTCAAAGACCACCCAGTTGGTGTTCGCCCTGATGGACTCCTCCACATAGATGAACAGCCGGCGCACGTTCAGGTACTTCCACAGGCCGTTGGAGCTGATGGTGCGGGCGCCCCACACCCGGATACCCCGGCCGGTAAAGGCGCGGATCAGATTCACGCCGATGGGGTTGAGGATATCCTGCTCTCCCTCGTTGTACGCGCAGGAGAGACCCGTACAGCCCCGAACCACCTCGTTGGCGGGGGCCTTGTGAACGCCCCGCTCGATGTCGGTGCGGGCGTAGATGCCGGCCATAGCCCCGGAGGGCGGGAAATAGGCCGAACGCTTGGCCCCTGCGTCGTACATCTCCAGCCAGGGGTGGTACATGGCCGCATAGGTGGAGTCGTACATGTCACGGAAATTGGCCACGTCATTGGTCTTTTTCAGCTCCATGGGCACATCCAGGATCGCAAAGCAGCTCTTCTTCCCCTCGCAGAACCCGATGAGGGCAGCCTGGACCTCCGGCGCGGTGACGCCGGGAATAGCCATGATGGATACATTGCCGTTCTCCTGGAAGGCCTGGAGACCGGTGCGCCTGCCGGGGCCGTCGTCCTTGCCCAGGAAAGCGTCGGGGGTCGCCGTGCGGACCGAGCCGCTGCTTCCCCCCTGGAGGGTGAGCACCAGCTCCCCCTCTGTGCCGCCGCACAGGATGAAGGGCACGATGGAGCCGGCAGGCAGAGCGGGAGCCGCCGCAGGCGCGGGCTCCTTCTCATCCTTGTCTTTGTCTTTATCCTTGCCCTTGGCGGGGGCGGCTGACGTTTTGGTCTCCAGCACCTCCACGGTAATCAGGTCCGACCGGCGGGTCCTGGCGCAGACGTTGTTCAGGGCTCCCTCTTTCAGGGACAGATTTTCAAAGACTTCCACGGTCTCCCCCAGGCGGGCGGTGATGGTGATCTCACAGGTACGGACGTACTTGCTTGTGCCCACCCGGGTGTCGGCCACATCCAGGGCGCAGGGGGCGTCCAGGGTAATCACCTTGTCCAGCACGCTCTTGACCGTCGCGTAGGCGGCGGTACGCCCGTCGTAGAGCTCCACCACATCGCCGGGATAAAAGCCGTCGGCGTTTTTCAGAGTGAGGTCCGCGCCGGAGACGGACAGGACCTGGGTTTTGGCCTTGCTGGCCGGGGATACTGTCACCCGCATATCTTCCGCCCACGCGCCGGGGCTGGCGGCGGTGAGCTTCAGCACACCGCTGGTCAGGCCGGCGGCCCTGGCATCGCCGGGCACCGCCCGCATGATATACGCCCGTGCCCCTCCGTTTGCGAAAAACTGCTCCACCGCGTAAGGCAGAAAGCGATTATTTCCATAGGCCGCCTCGCTGAGATATCCGCCGTACATCCGCTTGTAGTCGGCAAAGCTGGTGACAAGCTGCGGCTGGCCCGCTATGGGGCCCCGCTCCGCCAGACCTACAAATCCCGCGGTGCTGGTGCCCACGCCCTGCATGGGAGTCGCCCCGGAGTCGTATTCCTCTACATATACGCCTGGGGATAAATACTCTGCCATGTCCTTGCTCCACACCGCGGTTTTCCGCGGTATGGAGCGCCCCTCCTTTCTATCATTCCAAAATCGTTCCTGCGTGGGAAACTCTCCAAAGCCGCGGCCGGAGCCGCGTATTCAGATTCTAAATCAGCCCTCCGCCGGCCGCCAGCTCCTCCCAGAAGCGGGACAGCACGGCCGCGTTGTACTCCAAGGCCCGGGCAATCTCCTCCTGCGCCTGCCAGTACTCCCGCAGAAAGGCTCCGGTCCGAAAGACAAACCGCTCCTCCTGGAGGAAGAAGCCCCCCTGCACCACCACCCGGTTCAGCCGGCAGCACAGCTCCAGGGCCGGCTGAGGGTCCCCAACCGGGGCCGGGTGAATGCCGTAGGCCAGCACCAGCCCGGGCTGGCAGTCGCACACCGTCTGCCAGCGGCGTCCCCGGGCGGCAAACAGAAAACGGAAGCGCTCCCCCTCCCTGCGGTACGCGGCGCCGCTGCGCTCCAGCAGCGCCGCCAGCTCGGTTCCTCCGTCGGGGAGCGTCTCAAAGGGCCGGTCCACCGGATGCACCTCCATCTGCCCGCAGCCAGGCCGGGGGAAATCCCTGTCCGCCCGGCTCCTCCCGCGTCAGCTCCCGGGGCTCCGCCAGCCAGGGGCCGTCCGCCGGAGCCGGAAAGGGCGCCGTGTCCGCCTCTCCCACCAGCGAAGACGCCCCGTGCAGCTCAGGGCGGGGCAGCCGGGCCGCCAGAAACGCCTCCAATCCGCTGTTTCCGATCCGCCCCGACAGCTGCTTCCAGCCCTCCGGGTCCAGTCGCTCCGGGGGAGCGCCCTCCAGCAGGGCCCGCGCCGCCAGCTCCGCCCGGCCCGGAGCCCTCCGCTTTCCGGCGGCGCGCTCCTCCCGGCCGGGCAGCGGTTCCTCCTTCCGGCGGTCGCGCTGTTCCCCCCTCTGCTCCATCCGGCCTCGCCTCCCCGTCTTCCTCCGGAGGTCCATCCGCTCCGGACGCCTGCCGCAGGGCGGCGTCCAGCGCCGCGGAAAACTCCGGCATCTCAAACTGCGCCTGGGCTTCGGCGGCCCGCCGGGAAATCCGGCGAAGCTGATTGATCCATTCTTCTTTCATCTGGGCCTTTTTCGCCTTCAGCGCCTCCAGCCGCACAACGGCACTCTGGAGGGCGGCATGGCCCTCCGGGTCTCCGGGCTGTTCCAGCTGCTCCCGATACCGGGCCAGCAGAGCCCGCTCCCGGCTGTCGTCCAAAAAAGGGTACATGGTCCTCAGTGTCTCTGCGCCGGAACCCTCCAGCCCTCCTGCGCCCATGGCCAGGGCCCGGAGGCTCTCCACCGTCCGGCGGACATCTCCCAGGGCGTCCGTCACCAGGCCCACGGCGCTGTATGTAAATCCCCGGCTGAAGCGCACCCGGCCGCCGGGGTATCCCGGCGCCCTGCGCCCGGACGCGGCCCCTTCAAAGAGCTTCCTCTGCTGCCACTTGTCCGGCTGGGACTGCCCTACCACTTTTTTCAGACAGGAGAAGAGCATCATCTGCCCCGTTCCCCGCAGTATCGCCCCGGACAGGGTGCCCCGCTGAAAAGCGGTCTCGGAAAACCGCAGGAGCATCTCCCGCTCCCCCGGCCGCCCCTCCCAAAAGGACCGGGCAGACAGCTCATCCGGCGGCCGCTCCCCCGGGAGGTCCGGGCGCTCCCGCTCCTGTCCGCCTCCTGCCAGTTCCGCCGCGCGCCGCCGTCCCACAGCATCGAAGGTCTGATGAAAGCTCTCCGTCACATGATACAGGGGGTCCCGGTGCTGAAACTGCTCCGTCCCCGCCGCCCAAGCGGTCTCCTGGCGGAGGATCTCCCCGGTCCGCTCCCGCCGGACGTCCCGCGCGGCCTCCCGCCGTATCCGAAGCCAGCTCACCGCATCCCTCCCCGCAAGACCAGCCCCATGCTCCGCACAATGTCGCGGAACTCCACCGGCCGCAGAATAAAGTCCGTGCAGTGCAGGCGCACGCACCGCACCGCAAACTCCTGCGTATCGTCCACCAGGACGATACGGCAGTTCCGGTCCCGCTCCCGCAGCAGGCGGGCCTGCAAAAAACCGGTATTTCCTCCAAACCCCAGGTATACCACGTCAAAGGTCCTTGTGCTGGCGGAAAATTCCTCCGGCGACGCAAAGCACTCCAGCTGAGCGGTCCGCTCATAGCACCGGCAGTACTGCTCAATCCAAAAGCAGAGCCGCTGCGCGGAGGCCACAGAGTTCTCACAAACCGCAATTCTCATACTGCGCCTCCACCCGGCCCAGCCACATTTTGGAGTAAGGCAGGTATATCATACAGAAAACCGGACAGTGATTGCAACAGGTCCGACGCAAACACCTTCTATCGGGTGCAAAACGCATTCCGCCAGCCCCCCTGACGCGGGAGGCTTTTCTTGATTTAATCCGGCGTTTCTGCTATAATCAAGCATCCTGAAGCAAATCGCGGACCCCTCTCAAGCGGTCAGGCCGAAACCCTGGCGGTCTGCTCACGGCCGGCTTCCTCTATTAACTCGCTGGATGATATCAAAAAATTTCTATCTGATTAAGGCTCATCTGACAGGCAGCGCATAAATCAGGAACAGGCGCGTAAGCGGCAAAAGCTCCCAAAGGTAAACGGGACATCAGTCCGGCCGGTTCCATCTTCGGGCGCTGCGGAACCCGTTTTGTCCGTCATGCCGGCAAATCCCGTGAAATAATGCGGCCGCAACCTGAGGTTGCGCGGATTTTAACCGGAAGAACTGCCTGGTTGGTGGCCTTTTTCCCTTCTGCGGAGGAAAATGGAGACAGCTTGGGAAAGGAGATTGATGTATGTCAAACTTTGCGCAAAATCTGTCCCTGCTCCGCCGTCGGGCCGGTCTTACCCAGGAGGGGCTGGCCGAAGCGCTGAATGTGAGCCGCCAGGCGGTCTCCAAATGGGAGAGCGGACAAACCATGCCGGAATCGGAAAAGCTGGTGCCGCTGGCGGAGCTGCTGAACTGCACCTTGGACCAGCTGATGCGGGACGACCTCAGCCGGGACAGCATTCCGGCCGGACCGGACGGTCCGACCCTCTGGAGCGCCTATGCCCGGCACATGGACCGCTTCTCCTGGACCATCGCCGCCGGGGTGGCGCTGGCTCTGCTGGGCGTGGCGGCGCTGACGGCCTGCTGTTCAGCTCTGGGAGAGAGCGGGTACATCATCCTCCCCCTTCTGTTGTGTGAGGCGGGAGCGGTGTTCCTGCTGGTCTCCGGAGGGCTCTCCCATGGAAACTTTCTGCGGGCAAATCCCGTCCATCCCGCCTGTACCGCCCCCGCAGCACGCGCCCGCTTCGAGCGGCTGTTTCCTGCCGGAATTGCCGGAGCGGTGGCGGGGATCATCGTTGATACGGCTCTGCTGCTCACTCTGGCGGTGCGCTTTCAGGGCTCTGACGCTGTGGTGCTGCGGGTTTTGACGCTGTTCTTCCTCCTCCTGGCCCTGTGTGTGGGCATCCTGGTGCTGCTGGGCATCCGGTGGGCCAAATACCAGCCGGAACCCGCAGGACGGGATTGGGCGGCGGTCATCATGCTGCTGGCCACCGTGTGCTTTCTGGCCGGCGGAATACTCTGGGACGCCTGGAAGGTCTCCTGGGCAGCCTTTCCGGTGGGCGGCCTGCTCTGCGCCGTCCTGTCTGTGTGCAGGAAAAAACCGGCGGGCTGAACGGTTTTGAATGAGTCGGAGGTATATCCATGCTCACCTTTGATCAAGTGGGAGACATTTTGGATCGGCTTGCGGAGCGGTTTCCGCAGGAGTTTTTTCAAGAGCTCAACGGCGGAATCTCCCTGCTGCCGGAGCAGAAGGAAAACCCCCAAGCCCCAGGTCTGTGCGTATTGGGCGAATATTGCCACAACCATCAGATGGGGCGGTATATCAACCTTTATTACGGCTCCTTTTCCGCCCTCGCCCGCCGGGAGGGGTGGCGGGATGAGCAGTGGGAGGAGGAGCTGTACGCGACCCTGGCCCACGAGCTCACCCACCATATTGAAGGACTGGCGGGAGAGCGGGGGCTGGAACGGAAGGATGCGGCTTATCTCAAACAATTTCTGGAAAACAATCCGGAAGCATAAAGCGTCGCCCCCGCTTACGCAAGCGGGGGCGACGCTCGAGCCTGTCGAAAAAGGCCAGGGGCCTTTTTTGGCAGAAGGGATACGGCCTGCCGCGCGCACCCTTTGGGCACACTTGCAGGCCGAGATGTGTCATTTTCGAGGCGCATGTCCCCGAAAATGACCAATTTTGACTTTATTTTGCCGCTTCGAGCGGCAAAACTCTGCGAGGCTTTCCCGTAGGGGAAGTCCTTTGACAGACTAAAGCGGCGCCCCCTGCTCACGCAAACGGGGGCGCCGCTCGCTTTCTTCAAAATGAAAGCGTTTTGGTATCATACGGCCGGTTTTATGGGCCGGGCGCGGGAAGGATTGTCTTTCTTTTTCGCCCTGTCTGTGGTACACTGTTGTCCGCGGCACTGCTTCGGCCCGTCTGCCCTTCGGGTATTTACGGACAATCCGCAATATATAATCACAAGTGTGGTGTTTTTCTTGAATTTATTGGAATGGCTTACCAGTTACCAGACGGGAGAGATCATCTTTACCATGCTGGTTTCCATGCTCCCCATTGTGGAGCTGCGGGGCGGCGTCCCCTTTGGAACCGCGCTGGGTCTGTCCCCGCTGGCTGCGCTGTGCGCCGGCGTCGTGGGAAATCTGCTCCCCATCCCCTTCATCATTGTCTATATCCGGCGTATTTTTCAGTGGATGCGCCGCCGTTTTCCCCGACTGAACCGGATGGTGGACCGTCTGGAGCGAAAGGCCCATCTCAAGGGGCGCAGTGTCAGCCGCTATAAATATCTGGGGCTCTACATCTTTGTGGCAATTCCCCTGCCGGGCACCGGAGCCTGGACCGGCGCGCTGGCCGCCGCATTTTTGGACATGCCTCTGCGTAAAGCCCTTCCACCTATTATACTAGGCGTAATAACAGCAGGGATGATTATGACCTTTGCCACCGGCTTTGTCGTGGATGTAATCCTTCCCGCCGCCGCCCTTGCCGCCGGCTGTATATAAAATAAAAAAACAAGGCTTCTGCCGCCGGGCGTCAGGCCTTGAGAAGCGCACGGATTCAATTGATACTTTTTCTTGAAAGAAAAAATATCAAAAAGAACTTTACTTTCCCTCTCCAAGCGGTTGCCATTCCTGGATTTCCTCACGGTATCACACTTTTAATTGAATGGCGGCAGCGGTACAAGAAGCCGAATCCTTTCTCAGCCCGCCGCAATCTGCGTCGCTACAGTATCCAACACCTCCCTGTATGTGTGGTCAAATAAATGCGTATAGACACGCCCGGTAATGGATACGTCCTTGTGTCCCAGAGTCTTCCCGATATCCAGCAGCGGGACGTGGGCGCTGTTGGCTACGCTGGCAAAGGTGTGGCGCAGGCCGTGGACTGTAATGGGCGGCAGACGGTTATCCGCTATAAATTTTTGCAGCGCCCGCGTAACCTGATTGGGCCGTCTGGGCAGTCCGTTGTCCTCCGTGAGCACATAGCCGCTTTCATGATAACAGGCCCCCAGCTCTCTGCTGTGTTTTGCCTGCTCCAGCCGGAGCCTTTCCAGCAGCTGCCTCAAATCCTCCAGTCCGCCGATCCCCAGCGTCCGTATGGAATGCGCCGTCTTCGGCCGTTTTTCCACCGTCACGCCGCCTATGGACGTCCGAGTTATTCGGATATGAATCTCCATATGTTCCAGATCCACATTCTCCCACCGCAGGCCACAGATCTCCCCCCGGCGCAGACCCAGATAGCCGCCCAGCTTTACCACCGCCTCCAGCCATGTCCCTTCTGCGGCCTGGAACAGTCGCCGCAGCTGAGCCGGCGTGTAGTAGAGACGGCGCGGAGGCAGCTCTCTGGGGGCCTCCACTTTATCCACCGGACTCTCCGGTATCAGGCCCTGACGGTGCGCCAGCTTCAGCGCTGTATGCAGCAATACATGGTGCTTGCGGACGCTGTTGGGGCTTAACCCCTTTTCCCGCATCATACTCGTATAATACTGCTGAATTTCATAGGGCGCAAGCCGCTGCAGCAATGTGTCTCCCAGTCCGGGGGACACATGATTTTTTATAATGCACTGGTAACAATAATACGTCGTGCGCTCCCGGTTAGGCCGGATTACATCCTCCAGCCAGTAGTCCAGCCATTGGGCCACCGTAATCCGGCTGGGCTGAGTCAGCGTCCCCTGCAGTTTCTCCACCTCAAAGCTCAGCAGCGCCAGCTTCGCATCTTTTACATCATAAAAGGTTTTTGTAGTCCGCTTCCTCCTTCCGTTTATGTCTACTCCATAGTCAAAGTATGCGTAATAGAGCCCCTTTTCATCATCATAAGCCAGATTTTTTTCGATTCTCTTTCTAGACATGATAGCTTTTCTCCTCTCTGTTTTTACGGGTGGTCCCTGTCATATTATGGCAGGACAGTTCGCCTGCGTCAATGTAAAAATGGCTACCTATAGGGCTACCTGAGCGGGAAAATCTTCTCGCTTTACAGTCCTTCCGAGGTTTTGGGGAGAAGAGGCGCTCTCTGCTGAGGCTTCCGGTTCCAAAAATTCAAAAGGAGGA
>CANDFO010000062.1 GCA_947384055.1 uncultured Flavonifractor sp. | reverse complement strand
ACAAAGGGGATACGGCCTGCCGCGCGCACCCTTTGGGCACATTGGCAGGCCGGGCAGTGTCATTTTCGAGGCGCATGTCCCCGAAAATGACCGATTCTGACTTTATTTTGCCGCCCTTGGGCGGCAAAACTCTGTGAGGCGTTCCCGTGGGGGAAGTTTTTCGACAGTCTGCGGGGCGGCGGAACCTCCGCCGCCCTTTTTGACTGCCCAACGGAAAGGAGCCGATTAGATGCCGGAATGGTTTCTGGCGGCGGACGGAGGCGCTCTGCTGTGGATTCAGGAAACCCTCCGCTGCGCCCTGCTGGACCCGCTTTTGACGGCCTATACCCACCTGGGAGATATGGGGCTGCTGTGGGTCGTCCTGTCCCTGGCGATGCTGTGCTTTCGCCCCACCCGGCGGGCCGGCTGCCTCAGCCTGTGCGCCATGTTCCTGGGGCTTTTGTGTACCAATGTGCTCCTTAAACATCTGGTGGGACGGGCCCGGCCCTGGCTGACGGTGGAGGGTCTGGTCCCCCTGATTGCGGAGAACGACCCCAATTCCTTCCCCTCGGGCCACAGCTGCGCCGCGTTCGCGGCGGCGGGCGTCTGGCTCCGCGCGCTTCCCCGCCGCTGGATGGGGGCCGCCGGGGTGATTATGGCGGCGGTGATGGCCCTGTCGCGGCTGTATGTGGGCGTCCATTTTCCCAGCGACGTGCTGGCGGGGACCTGCGTGGGCCTGCTGTGCAGCCAGGCTGTGTGGCTGGCCTGGACGCGGCTGGAGGGAGATCGGAAGGAGAAACGGTCCGCCGGCCGCTGACAGAGTGTACGCAGCGGCTGTAGACACAGGATTTAACCTAATATATACACAACAAAGGGGGACGAGCTGCGCTCCTCCCGGAGAAAGGAAGATTCGCCATGGCTCAACAGCATATCAGCACCCAATGCCTCCACGCCGGATATGCGCCCGAAAACGGCGCGCCCCGGAATATCCCCATTGTCCAGTCTACCACGTTCCGCTATGCCACCGGCGAGCAGATGGGGGCCCTGTTCGACCTGGAGGCCAGCGGCTATTTTTACACCCGCCTCCAGAACCCTACCAACGACCATGTGGCGGCTAAGATCTGTGCGCTGGAGGGGGGCTCCGCCGCCATGCTCACCTCCTCGGGGCAGGCGGCATCCTTTTACGCCATATTCAATATCGTCTCCTGCGGGGAGCATGTGGTGTGCTCCTCCTCCATCTACGGGGGCACTTATAACCTCTTCGCCGTCACCATGAAGCGCATGGGAATCCGCTTTACCTTCGTGGACCCGGACTGCTCCCCGGAAGAGCTGGACGCCGCCTTCCTGCCGGAGACCCGGGCGGTTTTTGGGGAGACCATCGCCAATCCCGCCCTGACGGTGCTGGATATCGAGAAATTTGCCCGGGCCGCCCATAGCCACGGGGTGCCCCTGATCATCGACAATACCTTCGCCACGCCGGTCAACTGCCGGCCCTTCCAGTGGGGGGCCGACATCGTCACCCATTCCACCACCAAATATATGGACGGCCACGCCAACGCCGTGGGCGGGGCCATCGTGGACAGCGGCGCCTTCGACTGGACCCGGTATCCCGATAAATTCCCCGGCCTGTGCACCCCCGACGAGAGCTATCATGGCGTGACCTACACCCAGCGTTTCGGTCTGGAGGGGGCCTATATCACCAAGGCCACTGCCCAGCTCATGCGGGACCTGGGGTCTGTCCCCTCCCCTCAGAACGCCTACTACCTCAATATCGGACTGGAGACCCTGCCCCTGCGGATGGCAAAGCACTGCGCCAACGGCCTGGCCGCGGCGGAGTTTCTGCAACGTCACCCCAAGACGGCTTGGGTGCGATATCCCGGTCTGGCCGGGGACCCCTACCACAGTCTGGCGGAAAAATACCTGCCCAACGGCAGCTGCGGCGTGGTTTCCTTTGGGGTCAAGGGAGGACGGGAGGCCGCCTCCCGCTTTATGGCCGGGCTGAAGCTGGCCTCCATCGCCACCCATGTGGCAGACGCCAAAACCTGTGTGCTCCACCCGGCCTCCACCACTCACCGGCAGATGAGTGATGCGGAGCTGGCCGCCGCGGGGGTCTCCCCCGACCTGGTGCGCCTGTCTGTGGGCATAGAGGACTGCGCGGATATCCTGGCGGACCTGGAGCAGGCCCTGGAGCAGATCTAGCCCTTGTGCCTCCCCGCCGCCGAAACCCCATATGTTTGGCCTGGCAGAGAGGGGGCCCCTGGCAGAGGGAAAAACCCGCAAAACTTTCGGTTTTTTTATTGACTTTTTTCGCGTTTCAAGATATCATTTGTTCGTCGTAAGGGCGTACCCAACCGCCGGTTGGGTACGCCTTTTGCAGTATTTTGAGATTGAGAGCCCGTATGAAAGACCGGTATTCCCCGGCTTTGAACGCGGGCCCCAAGAAATGGGGGAGGATAAATGTCCAAGGAGCTCATCCGTCTGTCGGATTGTGTCATGAGGTTTGACGAGGACGTGATTCTGGACCACATCAACCTGTATATCAACGACAAGGAATTTCTCACCCTGCTGGGACCCTCCGGCTGCGGCAAGACCACTACCCTGCGGATCATCGGCGGATTCCAGGAGCCAACCTCCGGAGACGTGTTCTTTGACGGCGTGCGCATCAACAGCGTGCCGCCCCACAAGCGGAAGGTCAACACCGTGTTCCAGAAGTACGCCCTGTTCACCCATATGAATATCTTCGAGAACGTTGCCTTCGGCCTGCGCATTGCCAAGACCCCTGAGGACGAGGTGAAGCGCCGGGTGGAGGAGGCCTTGGCCCTGGTGAATCTGTCTGGGTACGGCAGGCGTTCGGTAAACGCCCTCTCCGGCGGACAGCAGCAGCGGGTGGCCATCGCCCGGGCGGTGGTGAACCGTCCCCAGGTGCTGCTGCTGGACGAGCCCCTGGGCGCGCTGGACCTGAAGCTGCGCAAGGATATGCAGATTGAACTCAAGCGCATCCAGCAGCAGGTGGGCATCACCTTTGTCTACGTCACCCACGACCAGGAAGAGGCCCTCACGATGAGCGACACCATCGTGGTGATGAACGCGGGCAAAATCCAGCAGATCGGCTCCCCTGAGGACATTTATAACGAGCCGAAAAACGCTTTTGTGGCAGACTTTATCGGCGAGAGCAATATCATTGACGGCATCATGCACGAGGATTACGTGGTGGGCATGTACGGCCGGAAATTCCAGTGCCTGGACAAGGGCTTTGCCCCCGGAGAGCCGGTGGATGTGGTCATCCGCCCGGAGGATATCGACATAGTGCCGGAATCCCAGGGGCAGCTTACCGGTACGGTGACGGAAGTCACTTTCAAAGGTGTCCACTACGACACCATTGTGGATTTCCGGGGCTTTAAGTGGCTGATTCAGACCACCGACTACTCCCCGGTAGGGGCCCGGATCGGGGTGAAGATCGACCCGGACGGTTTCCACATCATGAAGAAGAGCGCCTATTCCGGACAGTTCGGCGACTACAGCTCCTACAGCGCCGAGTACGACGAGCTCAACGAGGAGCTGGCCGGAGGGGAGGACGGAGATGAAGAATAGGTCTCTTGCCATCCCATACGTGGTCTGGATGGCCGTTTTTGTCATCGCCCCCCTGCTCCTCATTGTGGCCTATGCCTTTACAGCCAGGGACGGGGGGCTTACCTTCTCCAATTTCAGCAATATGGGGCAGTACCTCCCCGCTTTTCAGCACTCCTTTGCCCTGGCCGCCGCCGCTACGCTGATTTGTATCCTGCTGGGCTATCCGCTGGCCTATTTCCTGTCCAAGGAGAGCGCTGCCGTGCGCAAGGTGGCCATGATGCTTATTATGCTCCCCATGTGGATGAATTTTCTCCTGCGGACCTATGCCTGGATGTCCCTGCTGGACGACAACGGACTGATCAATCAGGCGCTGAGGACGGCAGGCGTGTTCCGCCTGATCAACGGCGTATTTGGGACGAATCTCACCGGACTGCATATGATCAATACCCGGGGGGCCATTGTGCTGGGCATGGTATACAATTTCCTGCCCTTTATGATCATGCCCATCTTCTCGGTAATCGACAAGATTGACCCAAAAGTCATAGAGGCGGCCCAGGATCTGGGGGCGGACAGCCTGATGGTCTTTCGCAAGGTGGTCTTTCCCCTCTCCCTGCCGGGGGTGCTATCCGGCGTGACGATGGTGTTTATTCCGTCGGTGTCCACCTTCGCCCTGTCCCGGCTGCTGGGGGGCGGAAAAACCCTCCTGCTGGGGGACCTCATTGAGATGCAGTTTTTAGGTAATGCGTATAATCCACACCTGGGTTCGGCCATTGCCCTGGTGATGATGGTGATCGTTCTGGTGTGTATGGCTATTATGAACCGCTTCGGCGAGGGAGAAGAGGGGGTGGCCGTGCTATGAGCCGCCGCCGCATCCCTTCACGGGTCTTTTCGGTGCTGGTGTACCTGTTCCTGTACGCGCCCATTATCCTCCTGATTGTCTTTTCCTTCAACGCCGGGCGGAGCAACCGCGTCTGGGAGGGATTTTCCCTCCAGTGGTATCAGGAGCTGCTGAGCAACGCCCGGCTGCTGGGCTCTCTGCGGACCACTCTGATACTGTCGGCGGCAGCCGCCCTGGTGTCCACGGTGCTGGGCACCGCCGCCGCCATCGGCTTTTACAGCATGAGGCGCCGGACACGCTCCGTCTGTCTGGCGGTGAACAATATCCCCCTGACCAACGCGGACATCATTACCGGCGTGTCTATGATGCTTCTGTTTGTCTTTGCCATCGACCTGTTCAACGGCAGTCCCATTGCGGCCCTTTTCGGGCTGCGTTGGAAGATGGGCTTCGGCACCCTGCTGATTGCCCATATTACCTTTGACGCGCCCTACGTGATTTTGTCGGTGATGCCCCGCCTGCGGGGGCTGGACCCCAATATCTATGAGGCGGCCCAGGACCTGGGGGCCTCCGGCTGGTATGCCTTCCGACGGGTGATTTTACCGGAAATCATGCCCGGGGTGCTCAACGGCCTGATTATCGCATTTACCATGTCCATTGACGATTTCGTCATCAGCTACTTCACCAAGGGTTCCGGTGTGACCACCCTGGCGGTGGAGATCTACACCATGGTCAAGAAGCCGGTGACGCCGGAGATCAACGCCCTGTCTACCCTGATGTTCCTGTGCGTATTTGTGCTGCTGCTGGTGGTGAACCTCCGGCAGGCCCGGCAGGAGAGCGCTCTGGCGAAGCAGAAGGCCGTGCTCACCCCGGATGGGAAGGCCGCGTAAGGCGGCGTGTCTCCAAGCTGTTCACAGCCCGCGTCCGGCCGAAAGAGGCGGGCAGGTCAGGTATTATATTTCTTCCGAAAGGGGATAACAAAATTGAAAAAGATTCTCGCGGTTGCATTGACTGCTGTGACAGTTTCCGGTCTGCTTCTGTCCGGCTGCGGCAGCGCTTCCGGCGGCGTGTCCGGCACCCCCGCTCCCGGGGCTTCCGGCGGCGTGGTGAACGTATACAACTGGGGCGTGTATATCGACGAGTCGGTGCTGGAGGACTTTACCCGTGAGACCGGCATTAAGGTCAATTACGATACCTATGACAGCAACGAGTCCATGTACGGAGTGCTGAAAAACGACGGGGCCAGCTATGACGTGGTGATCCCCTCCGACTACATGATCTCCCGCATGATTGAAGAGGATATGCTGGAGCCTCTGAATTTTGACAACATCCCCAATTTTTCCGATATTGACCCCAGCCTGAAAAATCCCGGCTACGACCCGGACAACTTGTACAGCGTCCCTTATATGTGGGGCGTGCTGGGCATCATTTACAACACCACCATGGTAGAAAGTGCGCCCGACAGCTGGGGCATCCTTTTTGACGAGGCCTATTCCGGCCAGATTCTGATGTTCAACAACTCCCGGGACGGCATGGGCATTGCCCTCAAATACCTGGGGTACTCCTACAACACGGTGGATCCCACTGAGATCAAGGCGGCCACCGACCTACTGATTCGGCAGAAGCCCCTAGTGCAGAGCTATGTCATGGACGAGGTCTTTGAAAAAATGCAGAGCGGCTCCGCCGCCGTGTGCTCTTATTATTACGGGGATTACCGGACCATGGTGGATGTGAACCCGGACCTGGCTTTCTGCGTGCCCAAGGAGGGCAGCAATCTCTATGTGGACGCCATGTGCATTCCTAAAAACGCTGAGAACAAGGCCAACGCCGAGGCGTTTATCAACTTTATGTGCTCCACCCAGGCGGGTCTGAAAAACTGCGAGGAGACCTGGTACTCCACCCCGCTGCTGTCCGTACGGGAGGAACTGGATGAGGAGCTGGTCAGTAATCCGGACGCCTACCCGGACAGCGCCTTCCTGTCCAACCGCTGCGAGGTCTATCAGAATCTGCCGCAGGATATCCTGGCCCTGTACGACAGTGAATGGACCCGGCTGATGCTGGCGGCAGGCTGACGAGCCTTCCCACAGCGGAACGGGTTTTATCTGTTCCACGGAACGGCGGGGCTGATTTTAATAGAAGAGGGACTTTTGTCACCGGGCGGCGCCGCGGCGCCGTAAACAGGTCTGGAAGGGTATATGGAAGTCCTTTTTACTCCTTTTTTATGAAAAAGGAGGGGAGAGAGGTTTTGGCATGAATCCTGTGTTAGAACATATCCTACCCCGGGTGCAGAAACCGGCCCGGTACACCGGCGGGGAGTACAACGCGGTGGTGAAAGACCGCAGGGCCGTGGATGTGCGCTATGCCCTGTGCTTTCCGGACACCTATGAGATCGGTATGTCCAATTTGGGTATGCGTATCCTCTACGGCGTTATGAACGAGATGGAGGGCGTCTGGTGCGAGCGGGTCTTTGCGCCCTGGGGGGATATGGAGGCGGAGCTGCGCAAGGCGGGAATTCCACTCTATGGGCTGGAGAGCGGCGACGCCATTGCTGATTTCGACCTGATCGGCTTCTCCCTGGGGTATGAGATGGCCTACTCCAATGTGCTCAACATGTTGGATCTGGCGGGACTGCCCCTGCACAGCGGGGAGCGCTCCGGCCTGTCCCCCATTGTGGTGGCGGGGGGAACCTGCGCCTTTAATCCGGAGCCCCTGGCCCCTTTTGTGGACCTCTTCGTCCTGGGGGAGGGAGAGGATGTGAGCGTCGAGCTGATTCAGCTCTACCGAAAGGCCCGGGAGGAGTGCTGGGATAAGCAGGAATTTTTGCTGGCTGCGGCCGGTATCCAGGGGGTATATATCCCGTCATTCTATACGGTTAACTATTGCGCGGATGGCACGCTTGCCGAGATTACACCTCGGGAAGGGGTCCCCGCTGTGGTCACAAAGCGCATTGTCCAGGACTTTGACAAGAGCTACTTTCCCGTAAAAACGATTGTTCCCTCTACGGAGATTGTCCACGACCGGGTGATGCTGGAGCTGTTCCGGGGGTGTATCCGGGGCTGCCGCTTCTGCCAGGCCGGGTACGCCTATCGGCCGGTGCGCGCCCGCAGCCCCCGGCGGCTGGTGGAGCAGGGAATTGCCGCATGCAGGGACTCCGGCTATCAGGAGATGACCCTGTCCAGCCTGTCTACCAGCGATTACCGCTCTCTGGAGAGCCTGTGTGACGGACTGCTGGATTGGTGCGGGCCCAACAAGGTCTCTCTGTCCCTGCCCTCCCTGCGGGCGGACAATTTCTCTCTGGGGCTGATGGAGCGGGTGCAGCGTGTGCGCAAGTCGGGCCTCACGTTCGCGCCGGAGGCGGGCACCCAGCGTCTGCGGGACGTCATCAACAAAAACGTCACGGAAGAGGAGATTCTGCGCTCCTGCCGGACGGCCTTCTCCGGGGGCTGGAGCAGTGTAAAGCTCTACTTTATGCTGGGTCTGCCCACCGAGACCGACGAGGATGTGCTGGGCATCGCGGATTTGGCGGAAAAGGTATTCCGGGTCTGGAAGGAGACCACCCCCAACCCCAAACGGGGGGTCAATATCACCGTATCCACCGCCTGCTTTGTGCCCAAGCCCCACACCGCTTTCCAGTGGGAAGCCCAGGTGTCCTTGGAGGAGTATCAGCGGCGGGTGAAGCTCCTGCGGGAGAACATGCGGGGCCGCTCTATCCGCTATAACTGGCACGACCCCCAGACCAGCTTTCTGGAGGCCGTCTTTTCCCGGGGGGACCGGCGCCTGGCTCAGGTGCTGGAGGCGGCGTGGCGGCAGGGGGCTAAATTTGACGCCTGGAGCGAGTACTTCGACTTCGGCCGCTGGATGGCGGCTTTTCAGTCCTGCGGCCTGGACCCGGACTTTTACGCCTGCCGGGAGCGTCCCCGGGAGGAGGTGCTTCCCTGGAGCGTCACCTCTACCGGCGTAAGCGCCGCCTTCCTGTGGCGGGAGCGGGAGCGGGCCTATCAAGCAATGATCACCCCCGACTGCCGGGCGCAGTGCACCGGCTGCGGCGCGGACAAGCTCTATCCAGGAGGAAAATGCGATGCCGAAGCATAGACTGGCGTTCTCCAAGGCGGAAACCGCCAAATATATTTCTCACCTGGACCTGATGCGCACCTTCCAGCGGGCATTTCTCCGGGCGGAGCTCCCAATCCGGCATACGGAGGGATTTAATCCACACGCCTTTGTGTCCATTCCGCTGCCCCTGTCCGTGGGATACTCCAGCGCCTGTGAGGTGCTGGAGTGTGAGCTGCTGGGGAAGCCGGACCTGGAGACCGTGCCTGAGCGGATGACGGCCGTTCTGCCGGAGGGCATCACCGTCACCCGCTGCTATGACGCAGTCCGTCCGGTGAAGCAGCTCTGCTATGTCAACTATATTGTCACGCTGGAGTATCCGTCCGGGGCTCCCTTTGGGGTGGATACCGCGACCCGGGACCTGCTGGCCCGGGAACGGCTGGAAGTGATCAAGCGCTCCAAAAAGGCCAGGAGCGGGCAGGTGGCGGTAGACTTGATACCCCTCATTGCCAGAGCCACCGTGGAGGAGCGCCGGGACTGTATCATCCTTGACCTGGTGGTAAGAGCGCAGAATCCCGGTTTGAATCCGGAGCTGGTGGTTTCCGCCATCCGGGAGCACTGCCCGGGAGCAGTCCCTGACAGCGTCTGCTTCCACCGGCGGGCGGTGCTGGACGAGCGGCTGGAAATCTGGGAATAGGCAGAAACCCCGCTTCCATTGAGGAAGCGGGGTGGGCCTGTCGAAAAAGGCCTCTGGCCTTTTTCGACAAAAGAGATACGGCCTGCCGCGCGCACCCTTTGGGCACACTTGCAGGCCGGGCAGTGTCATTTTCGAGGCACATGTCCCCGAAAATGACCGATTTTGACTTTATTTTGCCGCCCGAGGGCGGCAAAACTCTGCGAGGCTTCCCTCAAGGGGAAGCTTTTCGACAGACTGACCCCGCTTCCATTGAGGAAGCGGGGGTTGACAAATAATTGGGGGAATTATGCAAAATTACGCGGAAAACCGGACACTTATAGTGGATGACAGCGAGATGGATTATGTCGTCTTTGGGCGGGGAGACCGTCCGCTGGTAATGCTCCCCGGGCTGGGGGACGGGCTGTCTACCGTCAAGGGGAAGGCGCTCCCCCTGGCCCTGGCCTACCGGACCTACGCCAGGGATTACAGAGTGTATCTGTTCAGCCGGAAAACGTGCCTGGAGGAAAACGCCTCCATAAGGGACATGGCCCGGGCGCAGGGGGAGGCAATGGCGATGCTGGGCTTCTCCCGCGCCGCTGTTCTGGGAGTGTCCCAGGGCGGCATGATTGCGCAGCATTTGGCCGTGGATCGGCCGGAGCTGGTGGACAAGCTGGTGCTGGCCGTTACGTCGGCCCGGCACAATCCGGTGCTTCAGACAGTGGTGAGCCGCTGGATGGAGCTGGCCCGGCAGGGCAGATACCGGGAGCTGATGATTGACACAGCGGAACACTCCTATTCTGAAGGCTATCTAAAGCGATACCGCCCCCTCTATCCGCTCCTGACCCGGGTGGGAAGGCCCAAGGATTTTTGCAGATTCCTCATTCAGGCCGCCGCCTGTCTCCGGCACGACGCCCGTGAGGAACTGGGCAGGGTTTCCTGTCCGGTGCTGGTGATCGGCGGCACGGAGGACCGGATTGTGGGCCCGGAGGCGGCGCCGGAGCTGGCAGAATGTATTCCGGGCTGCCGACTGTTTCTCTATGAGGGGCTCGGCCACGCCGCGTACGAGGAGGGGCGGGATTTTCATGTCCGCGTGCAGTCTTTTTTCCACACATAGCAAAAAGCCGGTTTCTTACAGAAAAGAAACCGGCTTCAGTCTGTCGAAAAACTTCCCCTTGAGGGGAGCCTCGCAGAGTTTTGCCGCCTGAAGGCGGCAAAATAAAGTCAAAATCGGTCCTCTCGGCCTGCAAGTGTGCCCAAAGGGTGCGCGCGGCAGGTCGTAGCCATTCTGTCGAAAAAGGCCGGAGGCCTTTTTCGACAGAATGGCTCAGGGAAGAGGTCCTTCCGATTTGCCTTCGGGTCCAAATTCCCCGCTGCCCAGGGGGATGGCGGGACCGGACTGGGGAGGGATGCTGGGAGTATGCTTTTCATCCCGGTGGTCCGGGTCAGGATACTGGTCGGCCAGGGCGGGGTCCCGCCCTTCCAGAATAGCGATCATCTCCCCACCGGTAATGGTCTCCTTTTCCAGCAGATAAGAGACTACCCGGTCCATATCCTCACGGCTGTTTTTCAGAATCTCAACCGCCTGCCGGTAGCACTTGTCCAAAATCTCCCGCACCGCCTGATCCATGGCGGCGGCGGTGTCCTGGGCGCAGTCCATGCCATAGCCGCCGTCCAGATACTGGCTGCGCTTGGAGGCCAGGGCCATCATGCCAAACTGGTCGCTCATGCCGTACATAGCCACCATGTTCCGGGCAACTCCGGTGGCGTCCTGAATGTCCTGAGCCGCGCCGTTGGTCATGGTGTTCAGCACGACCTCTTCAGCGGCGCGCCCGCCCATGGAGACGGTGATTTTTGCCAGAAGCTCGTCTCTGGTGCGCAGCTCGGTCTTGTCCTCCTCGGGCATCAGCAGGGTGTACCCCAAGCTGCCCTGAGTGTGGGGGACGATGGTGATCTTCTGCACGGGCTCGGTATTTTTCTGCCGGTAGGCCACCATCGCGTGGCCTACCTCATGATAGGCTACCAATTTTTTTTCAAACTCTGTCAGGACGCTGCCCTTTTTCTCGCTGCCGGCGATGACCAGCTCAAAGGACACCAGCAGGTCCTCCTGGTTAACGGCCTTGCGCCCCAGGCGTACCGCCCGCAGCGCCGCCTCGTTGACCAGGTTGGCCAGGTCCGCACCTACGGTGCCCGCCGTGGCGATGGCGATCTTTTTCAAATCCACGTCCTCCGCCAGGCGGATGTTTCTGGTATGCACCTGGAGGGTGGCCAGCCGCCCGGCCAGGTTGGGACGGTCCACAATAATCCGCCGGTCAAACCGCCCCGGCCGCAGAAGCGCCTGGTCCAGCACCTCCGGCCGGTTGGTGGCCGCCAGCAGGATGACGCCCTTGGTGGGGTCAAAGCCGTCCATCTCCGCCAGAAGCTGGTTTAGGGTCTGCTCCCGCTCATCGTTGCCGCCCATGCGGTTGTCACGGGATTTGCCGATGGTGTCAATCTCATCAATAAAGACGATGCAGGGGGCCAGCTTGTTAGCCTCCTTGAACAGGTCGCGGACACGGGAAGCGCCCACGCCCACAAACATCTCCACAAAATCCGAGCCGGAGATGGAGAAAAACGGCACATTGGCTTCACCGGCCACAGCCTTGGCCAGCAGGGTTTTGCCGGTGCCCGGCGGTCCCACCAGCAGAGCGCCCTTGGGGAGCTTGGCCCCGATTTCCGTGTACTTCTGCGGATTGTGGAGAAAGTCGATAATCTCAACCAGTGATTCCTTGGCCTCGTCCTGACCGGCCACGTCCTTAAAAGTGACGCCGGTGGATTTTTCAACGTATACCTTGGCGTTGGCCTTGCCCACGCCGCCCAGTCCGCCCCCCATCTTTCCGGCCATATTCCGGAACAGGAAGGAGAGGAGCACCACCATCAATACCATGGGCAGCACATAGCTCAGCAGAAGACTCACCAGCGGAGAGAGGGGCTCCGTATAAGGTGTGCCGTACTGGACGACGCCGTACTCCTCCAGCAGGGGGATCAGGTCGTCGTCCCGCACGTTGGCCTGGGTGATGGGAGCGCAATAATAAGTTTTGGCCGCAGGGCTGTTGAGCTGCTGAAGGGGCGGCAGCCCCTGGAGCAGCTGCTCCTGAAGAGAGGCGGGCCCGGCGGCAGGGGACTGCTGGGGGACAGGGGTCGCCTGGGGTGGAGCGCTCTCCCCGGCGTCGGCGGATTTGGGATAGATGACGTACCGGGTGGAGGACATTTCGACGGCTTCCACCTCTCCGTCAATGATCATTTGGCGGAATTGGCCATAGGTGATCTCTTCCGTATTGGCGGAGCGGGCCAGCGAGGTCATGTAATTGAGCAGAATGACAATGACCAGCGCCCACAGAGCGGTGAAGATGATGGCGTTGAGATTACGCTTCCCGCCGGTTCCGCCATTGTTTTTCTTATCGGGCATAGAGCGATGAAGCCTCCTTGTCGCGTACTTGCCGGAACAGGTCCCGCATTTTGGGGACGTGATAGAAATCATAGCACATGACGGCCGGAAAAACAAGAAAGGAGGGGGGAAAAGGTGTGAATTTTCTATGAAATCTAATATGGCGGAATTTCTGCCGAATAATACTTGCTTTTAGAGGGCGGGTGTGGTATGATTAAAAACACGTTTGAAGCGGCGCGGAGTTCCTGCGCCCCAAAATAGAAGGATAACGCCCCGGAAAGGGGCCGAAAGGACGATGCAGCGTGGAAATTGCAAAGCTGGTTCTGAGTATTGTCGATGTGGCGGCCGCCGTCTTTCTGGTAGCCGTGGTACTGCTTCAGTCCGGCAAGAGTGCGGGGCTGTCCGGCGCGATCGCCGGCGGCGCGGATACGTTCCTGGCCAAGAACAAGGCCAGAAGCTGGGATGCTAAATTAGCCAAGATGACAAAGTGGGTTGCCATCGGGTTTATGGTGGTCACGTTTGTTATCTGCCTGATCTGAGACCGCAGACCGAAAGCAAAACGCGCCCTTCCGGGTATCCGGAAGGGCGCGTTTTCGTGTCAAGCTATATCCGGGAAAGGTCATAGGGCGTGGTCTGATAGACATAATAATTGAGCCAGTTGGTATAGAGAAGCTGCCCCGCACTGCGCCAGCGGACCACAGGAACCCGGGAGGGGTCGCCCTCCGGAAAATAGTGGGCGGGAACTGCAATGTTCAGCCCTTTTCCTACATCCCGCCAGTATTCCCGGGAGAGAGTGTCCGGGTCGTACTCCGGGTGGCCCGTCACAAAAAACTGCCGGCTGTCCTCCGTTTTTACCGCATATACCCCCGCCTCTGAGGAGGTGGACAGCAGCTCCAGACCGGAAGCGCCGCGGATGTCCGCCTCCAAAACCTCGGTATATCGGGAGTGCGGGGCATAAAAAACGTCGTCAAATCCCCGGAAGAGGGGAGAGCTGGGCTTGAGGACCCGGTGTTCATAAACGCCGAACAGCTTTTGGGGAAGCGTATGTTTTTGGATGCCGTGGTGAAAATACAGCCCCGCCTGGGCGCCCCAGCAGATATGCAGGGTGGAATGGACATGGCTGCGGCTCCACTCCATAATCTCGCACAGCTCCGGCCAGTATTCCACTTGGTTAAAATCCAGGTTTTCCACCGGAGCGCCGGTGATGATCATGCCGTCAAAGCGGCGCTCCCGCACCTGGTCAAAGGTGGTGTAAAACGCCTCCAGATGGTCGCCGTCGGTGTGCTGGGACTGATAGCTGGCAGTACGCAGAAGTTCTACCTCAATCTGTACCGGCGTGTTGGAGAGCTTGCGAAGGATCTGGGTTTCCGTGACAATTTTTGTGGGCATCAAATTTAATATGAGCATATTCAGCGGGCGGATGTCCTGATGAATGGCACGGTGCTCTGTCATAACAAAGATGTTCTCGCTTTCCAATACGGCGGTGGCGGGGAGAGAGTCGGGTATTTTTATAGGCATGGGAATTTCCTCCGATATGGGTGATAATGATTGAACAATAGGGTATCATATTCGGGAGAGTTTCGCAACCGCGCTTTTCACAATCAGGAGGAGCGAGGCGCAGGTCTGAACATGGCGAGAAGTGTCTCAAACAAAAAAAATTGAAAAAAGTCGAAAAAAACGAAAAAAGGAGTTGACAAGAAGGGAAAGGTTTGGTATATTAATCAAG
>CANDFO010000061.1 GCA_947384055.1 uncultured Flavonifractor sp. | reverse complement strand
AAATAAAGTCAGAATCGGTCATTTTCGGGGACATGTGCCTCGGAAATGACACTGCTCGGCCTGCAAGTGTGCCCAAAGGGTGCGCGCGGCAGGCCGTATCCCTTTTGTCGAAAAAGGCCAAAGGCCTTTTTCGACAAGCTGTGGAGAGCCCCTCGATTCCGAGGGGCTCCCCATTTTTGTATATGACGGGACCTGTCCGGCTCCATGGGAACGGCGGGTGGGAGAAGAGCCGGTCTTGTGCCCGGCGGCGGGAGTTGTTTTACCGCAAGGCCCGTCCCGCCGCTGTCATGCGCTTTCTCTGTCCTCACTGCCACCGTCCAGGGCGGCCAGGGGCAAAACAACCGTCATGCGGGTCCCTACGCCGGGCCAGGAATGGACTTCAAACCATCCCCCGTGGCGGTCCACAATCCATTTGGCGATGGCCAGCCCCAGGCCGGTGCCGCCGGTCTGCCGGGCGCGGCTCTCGTCGGTCCGGTAGAAGCGGTCAAAAATATGGGGCAGGCTTTCCGTGTCGATTCCCTGCCCCTCGTCCTGGACAGACAGTCGGGCGGTTCCGTTTTCCATCCCCGCCCGCAGAGAGATCCGCCCGCCGGCGGGGGTGTATTTGATGGAATTGTCCACCAGAATCCGCAGCGCCTGTTTGATGAGCCCCATATCTGCGCAGACGGGCACAGCGGTATCCCACCGGGCGGAAAACTGGTGGGTCTGGTCGATCATCTCGGTCTCCCGGAGCACCTCGGCGGCAATTTCGGTCAGATCGAAGGACTCCATCTGGATGTGCATGGAGTCATTGTCCCCCCGGGCCAGAAAGAGCAGCTGTTCCACCAGCTCTTTCATGGAGGCGGCCTCCTGGCAGATGGCGTCGATGGCCTCCTGCCGGGTGTCGGGGTCGTCCTTGCCCCAGCGGTCCAGCAGGCTGGCGTAGCCCTGAATGACCGCGATAGGGGTGCGCAGCTCGTGAGAGGCGTCGGACACAAAGCGCATTTGCGAACGGTAGGCCTCGTTGATCCGGTCCAGCATGGCATTGATGGCCCCCGCCAGCACCTGGAGCTCCTTTTGTGTGCTGGGCAGGTCGATACGCTCGTCCAGATGTCCGGCGTCAATCTGCCCCAGCTGTCCGGCCAGCGCCTTCAGCTCCTCCGGCGACATGTGCTCCACACTGTTGAGCCGGGCGGCGGTGGCGGCCAGCTCCTGGATGGGCCGCAGAACCTTTTTGATGGAGCCAGCATTTTTGAACAGATTGGAGACCAGGCTGGCCGCCTGGCAGACCAGAAGCACCCGCGCCGCAAAGAGGAAGATCCCTGCCGGGCCGGACAGATCCATCCAGATGGTATAGGGCTCCCCGCCGTTCTCCATGCGCAGGGAATAACTGGTGACGCCCCCTGTGCGGAATGTCACCAGAGAGAAGATGTCAAGATTACCCGGGTCGAAATAGCGCGTTCCCCCGGCGGTCTCGTCGGGAGAGGGGAGAAAATCGGGCAGAGGGAATCCCCGAATTTCTCCGTCTCCGGCCGTCACCACGTAGTCCCCCGCCTGCATCCACCCGGTGGCCTCGGCGGAGGGGACCCCGCGCTCCGCCACCAGAAGGCTGATATCGGCGGCCTGGCTCTCCGCCCAGAAGTACAGGCCCCCGCAGAAGAGCAGGGAGAGCAGAAAGTCCATGCCGAAATAGATGCCCAGCAGCCGGAGAAAGAGCCGGCTGTTCAGCCGGGCCACAATTGAGGATTTGATGCGTCCGCTTGAACGCCTGCCATCTGATTTGGGCATGGGTCTCCTCCTTTCTCCCGTCCCGTCCGGAAGTGCCGGCGGTTTTCAGGAAAGGGAACCGGCCTCCAGCCAGTTCATCACCGGGGCCAGCGCCTCCGGGGAGACCCAGTCCCCGCCGGAGAGGAAGGCCTCCTGCATGGATTTCTCCTGAGGGGATTTGGCCGGCGCGCGAGTGACAGCCTTTGTCATAAATGCCATCATGGGCTTATAGATACCCCTCAGCCGCTCCGGTGCGTACCCGCCCCGCAGATAAAACAGCGGGGTCTCCCGGAGCGTTTCCGGCCGGCGGAGCTTTGCAATGTAGGCGGGGTCCGGCGGGGACATCCCTACGGCGCAGACGGCCCGGACATCAAAGCGCCGGGCGGCTCTGGCAAGCCCCTGAATATTCCCGGCGCACAGCCAGCCCAGGAAGAGCACCCGCGTGTTGGAGTCCAGCGCTTTCACGGCCTGCTCCAGAGGGTGCGCCGGAAGTCCGGAGGCCTCCGCCAGCAGCCCGGCGTACCGCCCGGTGAAGCCGGTGGCGCTGGTATAGACAATGGCCTGTGCATTCACGACTTTCACTCCTCCCGAATCACATACCCCACGCCCCGGACGGTGTGGATCAGCTTGATGCCGAACCGCTCGTCAATCTTGGAGCGCAGAAAGCGGATGTATACGTCCACGGCGTTGGTCTCCCCCACAAAGTCAAATCCCCATACATGGTCCAGCAGGGATTCCCGGGAGATGACCCGATCCTTGTTTTCCAGCAGGTAGTGCAGAAGGTCAAACTCCCGCCGGGTAAGCTCCACCGCCTGACCGTCCACCGCCACCTCGTGGCGGTCGGTGTCCATGGTGAGGTTTTTTGCCGTCAGGAGCCGGCGCTCCTCCTGGACAGACGGGGCGGGATGCTTGCGCAGGGCCGCCCGGATGCGGGCCAGCAGCTCCTCAATGGCAAAGGGCTTTGTAATGTAGTCGTCGGCCCCCATGTCCAGGCCGGAGACCTTGTCCACCACTGTATCCCTGGCGGTGAGCATGATAACGGGCACCTGGCTCTCCTTCCGCAGGCGGCGGAGCACCTCCATGCCGGACAGGGCGGGGAGCATGATATCCAGCAGAATCAGGCTGAATTCTCCGGACAGCGCCCGGTCCAGTCCGGTCCGGCCGTCAAAGGCCTTCTCTACCTGGTAGCCCTCGTACTGGAGCTCCAGCTCCACCATCCGGGCCAGTTTCTCCTCATCCTCAATCAGCAGCAGTTTTTCTCCCATTGCGCCCCGTCCTCCATTCCGTCCGGCCTGAGCCGGACGTCTTCGCCGTTATTTTTCCTTCCGGTCCGTCTCGTCCCGGCGTGCGGCCCGGTGGAATTCCTCCTTGACCTGATTCACAACGCCGTGGATGCCATCGGATACCCGGTCCATGGTCTCTCTCACCTTGCCGCCGTCCAGGTCGGGGCCGGCGAAGCGGTACCTGCAGTCAAAAAAGAGACCTACTACCAGCAGGGGAACGGAGATCCAAAAGGCCGCCGCCACCAGCAGAATCAGAATGAGCACAGGCATGGAGGTCATCATCTCATCCTTCCGCCATACCTGGAATTGGTTGACGGTGGAGTGCCGCAGCAGGTCCAGACCGGCCGTCAGCAGCTCCCGCAGCTGTTCCCGAAAGCCGGAGGGTCTGCCTTCCGCCCTCCCCCGCTCCCGCCTGCTTCCCGCGGCCAGAACCAAGCCCCGGGGCTTGGCCTCCCGGCCCGGCCCGGCGGGGGGCGGCGTTCCCGGCCGGGGAGTCTCCGCTCCGGCAGGCCGGGTGGTATAGCGGGCGCCGCCGGAGTCCAGCCTCCCCTGCCGCTCCAGCTGAATCAGCGCCTCCAGCAGGTCTCCGCCGGCCTGCTCCAGCACCCGGCGGGCCTCTTCATAGGTCAGTCCCGCCTTTTCCCGCAATTTCTCCACCTGCTCCAGCGTCACCGCCACAGGACCACTTCCTTTCCCGGCATTTCTGTAGCATCAGTATACAGGACTGCCGCTAAAATGGAATTTAGGCTTCCTTAAAATTTGATTAAAGGAAGCGCTTGCTCAGGGCGGCGCCGGGTATGCGGTGCGGGTTAGCCGATGTCCAGCGGCAGGCCCTCCAGATACCGCCGGACCAGGTCAAAGCAGTGGCTGGCCGCCAGCGTGCGGCTGCGCTCCCGAATGTTCCCGGCCTGGAGCCGCCGGACCCAGACCCCCTCGGGGGCGGCCAAAGCCACAAAAATCAGCCCCACCGGATTGCCCCGCTCATCGGGGTCCGGCCCGGCCACGCCGGTGGCGGACACCGCCAGGTCGCAGTCCAGGACCCGCCGGGCTCCCTCTGCCATTGCCCGGGCGACGGGGTCGGACACCGCGCCGAATTCCTCCAGCAGGTCCTCCGGCACGCCCAGGAGGGTGTGCTTGACCTGCGTGGCGTAGCTGACCACGCCGCCCCGAAAGACCGCCGACGCTCCGGGGAGGTCCGTCATGCGCTTGGCGATGAGCCCGCCGGTGCAGCTTTCGGCGGAGCCCAGGGTGAGTCCCTTTTGGTTCAGCAGCTCCAGCACCACCGCCTCCAGGGAGGGCACGTCGGCCCCGTAGACCAGGGGGCCCAGCAGGTCCCGCAGCTCCCCTTCCACGGGGGTGATGAGGGCCTGGGCCTCCGCCTCGGTGTCCGCCCGTGCGGTGATGCGCAGCTCCACCTCCCCCTCCTTGGCGTAGGGGGCCAGGGTGGGGTTGGTCATGGCGTTCATCCGGTCCCGGAGCCTGGCCTCCACCGCCGCCTCCCCGATGCCAAACAGCCGCAGGGAGCGGGAGACAATGGCCCCGGAGGACAGGCCTTTCAGATAGGGAATGGCCCGGTGCTCAAACATGGCCCGGCACTCCCTGGGCGGTCCGGGGAGCATAACCACGTGGACGCCGTCGGCCTCGAACGCCACGCCGGGGGCGGTGCCCCAATCGTTGGCCAGGACGGTGCATCCCTCGGGGAGCATGGCCTGCTGGTAGTTGTTCTCTGTAATCGCCGTACGGCCCAGTCCCCGGAAGTATGCTTCAATGCGGCGGACAGACGCCTCGTCCCGGACCAGACGTCTGCCAAAGCACTCCGCCAGGACGTTTTTGGTCAGGTCGTCGCAGGTGGGGCCCAGCCCTCCGGTGGTGATGATGATATCCGCACGGGTTTTGGCCAGATTGACGGCGTCTTTCAGCCGCTGGGGATTGTCGCCCACTACCGTATGGTAATAGACGTTAATGCCCAGAGCCGACAGGCCCTGGGAGAGCATCTGCCCGTCGGTGTTGGAGATGTTGCCCAGCAGCAATTCCGTACCTACGGCGATGAGTTCTGCGGTGTGTGACATAAGCCCTCCTTATTGTAATCCATTTGATGGCTGATTGGAGCTATGGGGAGTATGCGCGGCTTCCATGCCTGTTTATACCTGACTGGACCGGCCCTGAGGGAGGGAAGCGCCGGCCCGCGGGCGGGAGAGCTCCGCGCGGTCTGACCATATTTTAACCCGGACACCGGCATATTTCAAGCATCCCCGCCGCACTGCGGACTGTGGACGCCGGACGCCTCCGCAAAAAACCGCCGGACCTGTCCGCGGCAGGTCCGGCAGTCCTCTGCCGTTTATTTGGTTCCGAAAATCCGGTCTCCGGCGTCCCCCAGGCCGGGGACGATATAGCCGTGGTCGTTGAGCTCCCTGTCCAGGGCGGCGCAGTAGATGTCCACGTCGGGATGGTCGTGCTGAACCCGCTCGATGCCCTCCGGGGCGGCGATGATATTCATAAGCTTGATGTGCTTGACCTCATAATTTTTAATAAACTGAATCGCGGCGGAGGCGGAACCGCCGGTGGCCAGCATGGGGTCCAGGATAATCACATCCCGCTCCGCGATGTCGCTGGGCATTTTACAGTAGTATTCCACCGGCTCCAGGGTCTCCGGGTCCCGATAGAGGCCGATGTGCCCCACCTTTACCGAGGGAAGCAGGGTGAGAATGCCGTCCACCATACCCAGGCCGGCCCGGAGCACGGGGACAATGGCCAGCTTTTTGCCGGAGATGCTCTTGAATTTTGCGGTGGTGATGGGAGTTGTAACCTCCACATCCTCCAGGGGCAGGTCACGGGTGGCCTCATAACACATGAGGGTGGCAATCTCAGAAACCACCTGGCGGAAATCCTTGACGCCGGTATTCGCGTCCCGGAGGATGGTGAGCTTATGCTGGAGAAGCGGGTGGTCCAGAATGTGTACCTTTTCCATGTTCATGGTGTGATTCCCCTTTGCATTTGTTTTTCCAGCCGCTCCCGCTCCGCCTGGGAGAGCCGGAGGTAATTGGGCGTGAGGGCGGCGGCGGTGGTAAGCGCCCCGGCCCGGGCCAGCTCCAAGGCGCACCGCGCCACGCCCCACGCGCTCTGAAAACGCAGGTGAGGCGGCGCCAGGCGCAGGTCCAGCCCCAGCTCCTGGAGACCAGTATAACACAAAACTGCGCCGTCTCCAACCAAAATTTGCGGTGCTCCTGCCTCTTTCAGCTCCGTTCCCAGCTGGGCCAGAGAGATGGCCCGGTCGGGACACAGCCGGAAGAGCCCCTCCCCGGTTCCCCGGAAGCGGGCGTTATACACCTGATTCCGCCGGGCGTCCATAACGGCGCAGATCTCCAGGCCGGTGTGGGCCAGGGGCCAGGCCATGGATTCCAGTGTGGAGCAGGCGGCGCAGGGTTTTTCCGCGGCCCAGGCCAGCCCCTTGGCGGCGGCAATGCCAATGCGCAGGCCCGTAAAGGACCCGGGCCCCGCGGCTACGGCGACCAGGTCCGCCTCCGCCAGGGTATGCCCGGCGTTTTTCAGCAGGTCCCGCACCATGGGCATCAGCGTGCGGGAATGGGTGAGGCCGCTGTTCTGGCTGGACTGTGCCAGCAGCGTTTCCTCCTGGCACAGGGCCGCGGAGCAGGCCGCGGCGGAGGACTCCAGCGCCAAAATCTTCACCTTCCGCACCCCCCTGTGATAGAGATGAGCCGCTGGCCGTCGTGGGTCCCCCGGCGGATGTCCACCCGGAGAACGTCCCCCTCCAGGGCGTCGGAGATCTGCTCGCTCCACTCCACAGCACAGATACCACCCCGGGTCAGATAGTCCTCCCAGCCGATGTCAAAGAGTTCGTCGGAGGAGCCCAGGCGGTACATATCAAAGTGGAACAGGGGCAGGCGGCCCCCCTCGTACTCGTTGACGATGGTGAAGGTGGGGCTTGTAACCCGCTCCCGGATTCCCAGCCCCCGGGCCAGCCCCCGGACAAAGGCGGTTTTGCCCGCCCCCAGGTCCCCCGTGAAAGCTACCACCGCCCCGGGTTCCAGCCGGGCGGCCAGCGCTTCACCCAAGGCTTCGGTCTCCTGGGGAGTATTTGTGATATAGTCCATGCGGCACCTCTAAACACCAAATGTAAAAATTACCTTAATTATTGTACCACACCCGTTTACCAAATGCAAAAAAGATGTTATACTTTTTTACGAAACATGGAGCCGGAGCTCCGGAAGCCTCCGCCGGGGGCCCGGCGCAGGGCCGGCGCTGAAACGATGGGAGGTGGAGCGGTGTCCTGGCTGTCTGACTCGCTGCGCGCGTTTTTCCGCAAGGGGGACCTGCTGCTGCTCTCCCTGTGTCTGCTGGCCAGCGGATATGGTCTGGTGCTTATCTACAGCGCCACCCGTTACCTGCACTCCAACCGCAACATCATCGTCCAGTGCGCCGCCATCTGCCTGGGGGTGCTGGTCTATATTTTTTTGTCCTCCGTGGATATCGAGCTGTTTACCAGCCGGTCGTGGAAGCTGCTGCTGGTGTTCAATGTGGGCTTCAACCTGCTGGTGCGCACTCCCCTGAAGGTGGTGAGCAACACCGGCAATGACAGCTGGATCCGCATACCCGGCTTTCCGGTGAACCTTCAGCCCGGTGAGATTGTCAAGCTGTCCTTTGTGCTGGTGCTGGCCTGGCAGATGGCCCGGCTCCAGGAAAAGGGCATCAGCCGCCCGTCGTCGGTGATGCAGATTGCCGGGCATACGCTGTTTATTTTTGCGCTGCTGAGCTGGGCCTCGGGGGATTTTGGCATGGGACTGACCTACCTGCTGATTTTTGTAGTCATGGCCTGGGCCGCCGGCGTCAAAAAGCGGTGGTTTCTGCTGGGGCTGGCGGTGTGCGTGGCGGGAATCGCGCTGGTCTGGCCCCGTATTTCGGGCATGTACTTTGCCCAGCGGATTACGGTGGTCATCGACCACATTCTGGGCAACCCGGATACCCTGTACAACCAGACCCAGGGCATCGGCTGGCAGCAGACCCGCAGCATTCTGGCCATCGGCAGCGGCGGGCTGTTCGGCCAGGGGTGGTGCAGGGGCATTCAGACCCAGAGCGAATTTGATACCAGCCTGCCCGCCCGGTATACCGATGAGATCTTCGCTGTCTGCGGGGAGGAGTTCGGCCTGGCGGGATGCGTCGTGTTGCTGGCGCTGCTGGCTTGCATCATTATGCGGTGCGTATGGGTAGCGCGGCGGGCCTGCTCCCCCCAGAGCGCTTTTATCGCCATGGGCTATGCCGGAATGCTCCTGGCCCAGGTGGGGGTAAACGTAGGCATGTGCCTGTATGTTTTTCCCGTGGTGGGGCTGACGCTCCCCTTTGTCAGTGCCGGAGGTTCCTCCATTGTCACCATGTACGCCGCCATGGGCATCGTCTCCGGCATCAAAATGCGCTCTCTCCCCAGCTGGCTCCGGGACCGCAATTCTTTTTCCTGAATGAAAAGGGGTCAAAAAAATTTCTCTGCGCCGCGGCGGACAGGCAAGGAGGAGCCGGACGTTGTGAAAAGGAGGCGGCGGACTATGTCACTGCCGAAGCTGATCGTCGTACTGGGCGCCACTGCCTGCGGGAAGAGCGGGCTGGGGGTGGAGCTGGCCCTGCGCTTTGGGGGGGAGATTGTCTCCGCCGACTCCCGGCAGGTATATCGGGGGCTGGACCTGGGCACCGGGAAAATCACGGCGGAGGAGATGCGGGGCGTGCCCCACCACATGCTGGACGTGGTGGAGCCCAACCAACCCTATTCCGTGGCGGAGTTCCAGCGGGGGGCGTATCAGGCTATTGACGGCATTCTGACCCGGGGAAAAGTCCCCTTCCTGGTGGGCGGCACAGGGCTGTACCTGCGGGCGGTGACAGAGGGATTTGTATTTACGGACACCGGACCGGACCCGGCGCTGCGGGCGGTCCTGGAGAGGGAGAGCACCGGGGCGCTGTACGCCCGGTATCAGGCCCGAACCGGCAAAACCCTCTCCGGCGGTGAGGAGCGCAACCGCCACCGTCTGATCCGCGCGCTGGAGAAGCTGGAGGCCGGAGAAGAAGCGCTTCCTCCCTGCCCCCGGTACGAATGTCTGCTGCTGGGGGTGAACTATCCCCGGGAGACGGTCTGCGCCCGCATCGACCAGCGCCTCCGGCGGCGGCTGGAGGCGGGTATGGTGGAGGAGGTGGCCGCCCTCCGGAGTGCCGGCGTCAGCGACGGCTTTTTGGAGGGGCTGGGGCTGGAGTACCGCTATATCCTCTGGTATCTCACCGGGCGGCTGGACTCCCTGGACGCGCTGAGTGACGAGCTGGGGCGGGCTATCAAGCGCTTTGCCAAGCGGCAGGTCATGTGGTTCAGGCGGGACCGGGACGTGCTCTGGCTGGATATGGAGGGGGAGCCCCTGAAGCAGGCGGCCCGGGCCGTGGAGGAGTTCCTGGCCCGGTAGCTGCACGGAATTTCTTCACATCATCTTCAGAAAATCATAAAAGTTTCTCCATGGAGTTTTTCGCCTGGGCGGATATACTGTCCTCAGTGTTCCGGGAAAGGAGAAAACAAGATGGAGCCTTTTGGATTTGAAAATGAGTATCTCAACTGTGTGTATGACCTGATGGAGCATGAGGCGGTGCGGTCCATGTCCCTGCTCCCCCAGCACCGGGCGGGGGTGAGCTGCTACGACCACAGCCTGCTGGTAAGCCATGGAAGCTGGCGTGTCTGCCGGGCTCTGGGGCTCAACAGCCGGGCGGCGGCCCGGGGCGGCCTCCTCCACGATTTTTATCTGTACAACTGGCAGGACAAGCGCAGCCACCCCGGTGTCCGGCACCCATTCCAGCACCCGGAAATTGCCTTGAAAAATGCCAGGGCCCGCTTTTTTATTACGGATACTGAGGCGGATATTATCCGCTCCCACATGTTCCCGCTGACCATCACCCGGCCCCACCGCACACTGGAGGCGGCGGTAGTGGGCGTGATGGACAAGCTCTGCGCGGCGGCGGAGCTGCTGGGGCTGATTACGCCGCTGGCGGCGTGCGGCGGAGCCCGCCCCGATATCCCACAGATTCAGGACGCCCGATGGACCCCCGCGCCGGTACGCCGGGCGGGATGACGGCGTGGAAACCGGAAAAACTCCCCCGGAAGGGCACCGAAGCGCTCTTCCGGGGGAGTTTTACAATGAGTTGCCGTCAGGCGTCCTCTAAAATCCGCACCGCCGTGCCGTAGGCTGTCACCTCCGCCGCGCCCTGCATCAGGGAGGAGGAGGCGTAGCGTACATTGACGACGGCGTCCGCCCCCATGTGCTCGGCCTCGTCCACCATGCGTTTGGTGGCGAGCTGCCGGGCCTCCACCAGCATCTGGGTATAGCTCTCGATCTCCCCGCCCACCAGGGTTTTCATGCCGGCCATAAAGTCTTTGCCGAAGTGCTTGCACTGGACGACACTGCCCTTGACGATGCCCAAAGCCTGAATTTTTTTGCCGGGAATGTACTCAATATTGAGAAGCAGCATCTTCTTCTCCTCCTTTAATCTGTTTGATTCTCTGCCACAGGGCCGCCACCGCGCCCAGAATCACCGCGCCGGGGATGGCGGCCAGGACAGCCACCAGGGGCAGCGGCGGCGACTCCTGAGGCTCGGTGAGCACGGCCCACAGCATCAGGGCGATCACCGCCCCCATCAGGGCGACGATCAGCGCGCAGGCGATGACAGGGCCGATGTAGCGCTTAGCCGTATCCCGTTTCTTGATGTTCACAAAGCACACTCCTTCCTGCTCCATGTGTTCCATCCGGTCCAAATAGCGGCCCGCGTCCAGGCTGGAGAGCTGTTCTCCCGCCTCCACCAGCTCCTGACACAGGGCATGGGTGGTGGCCAGGTTGTGCTGCTGCCGCTCCAGGTGGATCAGGTGCCGCCGCAGGCCGTCCGTCAGCGTGAGGCCTCCCTGCTGCATCCGCCGGATTTCCTCCAGGGGTACGTCCAGCTTCCGCAGGAGCTTGATCTGTTTTAGCGTTTCCACTTCTCCCCCGCCATATTCGCGGTAGCCGTTGTCCGAGTTTCGCCCCGGAGCCAGGAGGCCCTCTTTTTCGTAAAACCGGATGTTCCGTTTCGTGATGCCCACCAGCTGTTCAACCTCGTTGATCTTCATCTTTTTCACCCCTGACACAATCAGTTTACACCTTTCACCTGGTGGAAGGTCAAGCAAAATTTTTCGATATCCGTAGTTTATCCCTTTGCGGGAAACGTTCATCGTGAAACGGGCGGAGCGTTTCGGCAGCAAAAAGGACGGCGGGGAAAACCCTGCCGTCCTGCCGGACTGAGAAAATTTATGTAGCGGGTTCAGCCACGGTTTCCATCCGCATGACGGAGACCTCATAGGCGGTTTTCTCCTGGCTGATACCGTTTTCCACCTTTGTATAGCCGCGGCTCTGGAGACGGCCGGAGATGCGGATGCCGTCTCCCACGCGCAGCGTGCCGCACTGCTGCGCCACCGCGCCCCAGGCGATGCACGGGAGATAGTCGGCCCGGCCATACCGCCGGTTGACGGCCAGCATCAGGTCACAAATATCCCGTCCCAGCGGCGTGCGGCGGAGGACCGGCGGCTTGCACAGCACCCCTGCCAGCTGGACCTCATTCCGGTGCTCTCCCTCTGCCGGGCGGAGCGCGCGGATATAAAACGTAATGACCAGCCGGCTGCCCTGGCCGCTCTTATTGTTGAAGGAGCGAACCTCTCCCTCCCCCTCCAGCTCCATGCCCGGCGTGACAGGGCATGCCTCCAGCAGCGGCTGGGCCGCGATGACGTTGAGCCGGTCCCCTGAACCGGAGAGACGGAGTACCGTCAGGGGGAAGGTGTAGTACGCCGTGCCGTGGTTTTCGTGGGAAAATACCGGCGCATCCCCGGCCACGCCCCGCAGCACCGCCCGGTTTTCATTCCAGAATGTCTGCATATCCATCCACACTCCTATGTGTTTTGTTTCCCTTGCTGTGGGATGTATATGCGGGCCCGTCCCAGAGTATGCCAGGGCAAAAAGCGCCGCCCGTGCCGGGCGGCACAGGCGGCGTTCGGTTGGTTTTTTACGCGGGAAAGGATTGGACCCTCCGGCGGCTCAGGCCCAGGCTTCCAGCTCCTCCAGCACTGCGGGAGAATCCGTAATAATCTCTACAGGCAGAGAGTAGTCCAGCACATAGAGCCCCAGGGGGGATTTGGCGTCTGCCACCATGCTTCCGTCGGCAGTCCGGACCTGTACCTCCTCCGGCACGGAGAAGGACAGCTGATGGAGCCGGTGCAGGGCATTTGCGGAAGGGACCTTTTTTGTGACGACCATCGCGTAACCCTCCTCTTTCAAAAAATATACCCTGTAGTACAGTATAATACATTTTCTTGAAAAAGGGAAGGGGCAATTTTTAAAATTTTTACAGATAAAGGGATATACCATGAAACAAGACAAAAAATATCATTTTTGGTGAAAACAGGGAAAATTATATTCCTTCCTGTTTCCTGCATTTCCGTACCTCCGGCGGCAGCGGGCAGGCTCCGGATTTGAAGCGTCTGCGGGCAGGGCAAGGCGGCGCTTACTGCATCAGAGAGCACACAAGCTCCGTGTAGCCCGCCGGGTCCTCCAGGGGCAAACCGGCAATGAGCAGGGCCTGATTGTACAGCAGCTGCGCGTACCGCCGGGCCTTCTCCTTATCGCTTTCCACCGCGGTGCGCAGGGCGGCAAAGGCTCCGGCGTCCGGATTGAGCTCCAGCACCCGCTGAGCCTTCATCGCCTTGGCCTGCTCCGGGTCTACCCGCTGGAAGTACTTCTCCATTTCCAGGGTAATGGGTCCCTCGGCGGTCATGCACACCGCGCCGGACTTCAGCACCTTGGATACCCGCACCTCATGGACCTTGTCCCCCAGGGTCTCCTTTACAAATTCCAGAATGTCCTTGTTGTCCTGGGCCTTCTTCTCGCTGGCGGCTTTCTCCTCCTCGCTCTCGGGCAGGGCGTCTCCGGCGTCCACCGACTTGAAAGGCTTGCCCTCCGCAGCCTCCATCAGGGCCTCCACCACAAACTGGTCCGGCTCATCGGTGAGGTAGAGAATTTCGTACCCCTTGTCCCGGATGCGCTCGGCCTGGGGGAGCTTCTCCAGCTGGGACACGTCCTCACCGCAGGCGTAATAGACATAGGGCTGGTCCTCGCTCATCCGCTCGGTGTACTCCTTGAGCGTCACCAGCCTGCCCTCTTTGGAGGACCAGAACAGCAGGAGCTCCTTCAGCAGGTCCTTGTGCTGGCCGAAGTCGGACACCACGCCGATTTTCAGCTGGAGGCCGAAGGCCTTCCAGAACTGCTCGTATTTTTCCCGGTCGTCTTTCTGGAGCCGTAGCAGCTCGCCCTTGATTTTTTTCTCCAGGTTAGTGGCGATTACCTTCAGCTGGCGGGTATGCTGGAGCATCTCCCGGCTGATATTCAGGGAGAAATCCTGGGAGTCCACCACGCCCCTGACAAACCGGAAGTGTTCCGGGAGCAGGTCGGCGCACCTGTCCATAATCAGCACGCCGGAGGAATAGAGCTGGAGCCCCTTCTGGTACTCCCGGGAGTGGAAATCGTAGGGGGCCCTGGCGGGGATGTAGAGCATGGCCTTGTACTCTACGGCGCCTTCTGCGGAGACATGGATTACCGACAGGGGGTCCTCCCAGTCGCCGTATTTTTCCTTGTAGAAGTCGTTGTACTCCTCGGGCTTGACCTCGCCGCGGGGCCGCTGCCACAGGGGAACCATGGAGTTGAGGGTCTCCCACTCCTTCACGGTCTCATATTCGGGCTTGTAATCCTCTCCGGCGTCGGCGGGCTTTTCCTTGGCGCGGGTGTGCTCCACCTCCATGCGGATGGGATAGTGGATATAGTCGGAATATTTTTTCACCAGCCGCTCCAGGGTGTGGGTGTGCAGGTACTGGTGATAGTCCTCCTCATCGGCGTCGGGCTTGAGCTTCATGACAATTTTGGTGCCGGTCTCATCCAGCTGGCAGGGTTCCATGGTATAGCCGTCCGCCCCGGAGGACTGCCACTGCCACGCCTCGTCAGAGCCATAGGCCCTGGAGCAGACTGTCACCTGCTCGGAGACCATAAAGGCGGAGTAAAAGCCCACGCCGAACTGACCGATAATGTCGGTATCGCTCTCAGGAATGGACTCGGCGGCGGCCATGTCCTGCTTGAACTGGAGAGAGCCGCTGCGGGCGATGGTGCCCAGGTTGGACTCCAGCTCCTCCCTGGTCATGCCGATGCCGTTGTCGAGGACGGTGAGGGTGCCGGCCTCCTCGTCGGGAATGAGGGTAATCTGGAGGGCGGAGCGGTCCAGGGGCTCCCCGGCGCTGAGAGCCTTGTAAGTGAGCTTGTCAATGGCGTCGCTGGCGTTGGAGATGATCTCCCGGAGAAAGATCTCC
>CANDFO010000060.1 GCA_947384055.1 uncultured Flavonifractor sp. | reverse complement strand
GCTCTCCAGGAGCGGGACGACACCGGCAAGGTGCTCGCCGCCCTCAGCGACCCCAAGAAGCACGTGGTGGTGGGTCCCGCCCCCTCGGTGCGCGTAACCCTGGGCGAGTGCTTTGGAATGCCCGTGGGCACCAATGTGGAGGGGAAAATGGTCTCCGCCCTGCGGCGGCTGGGCTTTGACAAGGTGTTCGACGTGGACACCGCCGCCGACTTCACCATTATGGAGGAGGGCACCGAGTTCCTCCACCGCCTGCAGAACGGCGGGGAGCTGCCCTTGATTACCTCCTGCTCCCCCGGCTGGATCCGGTATATGGAGCAGCACGCCCCGGACATGCTCCCCAACGTGTCCACCTGCCGCTCCCCCCAGCAGATGTTTGGCAGTCTGGTAAAAACCTACTACGCCGAGAAAGCGGGCATCGACCCGGAGGATATCTTTGTGGTGTCCATCATGCCCTGTACCGCCAAAAAATACGAAGTCAAGCGGGAGGAGCAGCGTCTGCCCAACGGCTGTATGCCGGTGGACGTGTCCCTGACCACCCGGGAGCTGGGCCGCATGATTACTCAGGCGGGACTGCTGTTTGACCACCTGCCCGACGGTCAGTTTGACGAGATGCTGGGTATCTCCACCGGCGCGGCCACCATCTTCGGGGCCTCCGGCGGCGTCATGGAGGCCGCCCTGCGCACAGTGGTGGAGCAGCTCACCGGCAAGGGCGCGGCACCTCTGGAGTACCACGAGGTCCGGGGTATGGAGGGCGTTAAGGAGGCCAGCTACGAGCTGCCCGGCCGGACGGTGCGGGTGTGCGCGGCCTCCGGACTGCACAACGTCAAGCGGGTGCTGGATGGGGTGCGCAGTGGAAAGCTGCACTTCGACTTCATCGAATTCATGGCCTGCCCCGGCGGGTGCATCAACGGCGGCGGACAGCCCATCCAGCACGCGGACGTGCGGAACTTTGTGGACCTGAAGAGCCTGCGGGCGGCGGCGCTGTACAAGCAGGACGAGGAAATGCCTTACCGCCGCAGTCATGAGAATCCCATTGTGCAGACAGTATATCAGGAGTTCCTGGGCGAGCCCGGCGGCCACAAGGCCCACGATTTGCTCCACTGCACCTATATCAAGCAGCAGAAATACCGGACCGATACCTGAGAAAACACAGCTCACTATGGATACTCAGGATTGCGTCGAATCTCTCCTGACCGGGAAGCGGCCCGGGAAATTCCAAAGGCAGTATTTAAGTTAAAGGATAAAAGGGGACAAATGCCAAGCATTTGTCCCCTTTGTCGAAAAAGGCCTCCGGCTTTTTTCGACAAAGGGGATACGGCCTGCTGCGCGCACCCCTTTGGGCACACTTGCAGGCCGAGATGTGTCATTTTCGAGGCACATATCCCCGAAAATGACCAATTGTAACTTTATTTTGCCGCCTTCGGGCGGCAAAACTCTGCGAGGCTTTCCTGCGGGGGAAGTTTTTCGACAGACTGAGGGGACAAATGCTTGGCATTTGTCCCCTTAAGCTTGTCGAAAAAGGCTGCGCCTTTGGCAGACAGCTTGTATGCTTAGGGCATGTTTGAAAAATGACAAAACGCCCCAATGACGGGTCTTTTTCCGCCATATTGCGCTAAATTTTCTTGAAATACACCAAATTTTCCCGCAAAAATCTGCCTTGTCCGGGGAAAAATCCTCTCGTCCTTGGACATTTCGCTATTTATCAAACAAGCACTAAACTCACCGTTTTCCAAAAAACGCTTTACCGGCTCTTCCGACTTCCACTCCGCCCGGGTGTGGAGCGCGGGACCTTGTCTTATGTATTGTATTTTTCTTCAAAATCGGCTATAATGGAGGCAGCCGGTCCCTCAAAATTGGGTTGGCCGGCAAAAATCAGGCCTCGTTTGAAAACTGTTAAAGCGCTCAGGCGGCGAGCCTTTTCCCACCGGGACAGCATGATTTTTTCTTGCCATAGGTCAATATGACTGTGAAAAAATTCCTTGCCAGGCATAAAATTCTTTGCTGTCGGCGATACTCCCATTTTTCCAACAAGCTCTAAAGTAAAATTTAATTCTTTTTTTAGAACACGCAGGCTCTTCTATGGTAAACTTATGGCAGACGGCCAGGACCGCAGCGTCTTGTAGGCGCAGTAAATCCACCGCGGGCCAGATTGCACGCCGGTATTTCCCTGCGTGCACCCAGGACAGCGCCCGGCGCTGGTACACCACCAAGCCAGGGGCTGTCCTGCGAAAAGTTTTAAGAGAAAGGAACCGATGATATATGCAGCTGCAATATGACTGCCTGGTGGCCGGGGCCGGCATGGCCGGAGCCGTAGCTGCCCGCCGGCTGGCCGAGGCCGGTGGAAAGCGGGTGCTGGTGCTGGAGCGCCGGGACCATATCGCGGGTAACGCCTACGACTGTCTGGATGAGGCGGGAGTTCTGATCCACCGCTACGGCCCCCATATCTTCCACACCAACAGCAGGCGGGTATTCGACTATTTATCCCGGTTTACCCGGTGGCGTCGCTATCAGCACAGGGTGATCGCCAATCTGCCCCGGGATAACCCGGAGGAGGTCCCCGCACGCCAAACCGCTGACGGCCGCTTTTCCTTCCCGGTCCCCTTTAATCTGGACTCCATGAAAGCCGCCTTCGGCGCCGGGGAGGGGGAACGGCTGGGCCGGAAGCTGCTGGACGCCTACCCTGCCCAGGACCAGGTGACCATTCTGGAGCTGCGGCAGAATCCTGACCCGGAGATTGCCGCCATTGCGGACTATGTGTATCAGCATGTGTTTGTCCACTACACCATGAAGCAGTGGGGGCAGACCCCGGAGGAGATCGACCCCAACACCACCGCTCGGGTGCCGGTGCGTCTGTCCCGGGACGACCGGTATTTCCAGGATGCCTACCAAGGGATGCCGCTGGAGGGCTATACCGCCATGTTCCGGAACATGCTGGACCACCCCAACATCACTGTGGCGCTGGGGCAGGATGTCCGGGAGCGGCTGGATCTTTCGGGTGAGGTCCTGCGCTTTGACAGCGAACCCTTCCACGGAGCCGTGCTCTATACCGGACCGGCGGATGAGCTGTTCCATCTGACCTACGGCCGCCTGCCCTACCGGACTCTGGATTTCCGGTACGAGACCTTCCCGGTGGATGCCTGGCAGTCCCACGGCACAGTCAACTACACCGTGGACGGAGACTTTACTCGCATCACTGAGTTTAAGCATATGACCGGCCAGTCTCTGCCCGGCGTCACTACCGTTATGAAAGAGTACTCCCGCGCCTACACCGGCGCGGAGGGAGAGACGCCCTATTACGCCATTATCAGCCCGGAAAACAGCGCGCTCTACGAGCGCTACCGCGCCTTGGCGGGACGCTTCCCCAACCTGCACCTGCTGGGCCGCCTGGCGGAGTACAAATATTACAATATGGACGCCATCGCCCTGCGTGCGCTGGAGCTGTGCGATACCCTTCTGAAGGGAGACGAGAGACATGGCTAAAATCATCACGTTTGCGGTGCCCTGCTACAATTCGGCGGACTACATGGAGCACTGCATTCAGACCCTGCTCTCCGGGGGAGAGGACATCGAGATTATCCTGGTGGACGACGGCTCCACCAGGGACGACACCCCCGCCATCTGCGACCGCTACGCGGCGGAGTATCCGGACATCATCAGGACCATCCACCAGGAGAACGGCGGCCACGGAGAGGGCGTCAACCAGGGTCTCCGCCATGCGGAGGGGCTCTATTATAAGGTGGTAGACTCCGACGACTGGCTGGATGAGGCCGCCCTCCAGCAGGTGCTTCAGCAGCTCCGGCGCTTCGCCCTGACGGAACAGCCGGTGGATCTGCTCATCGCCAATTATGTCTATGAGCACGTGGAGGACGGTACCCGCAAGGTCATGGGCTATCGCAATGTCTTTCCCGCCAACCGGGTGTTCACCTGGGCGGAGATCGGCCGCTTCCGGCCCTCCCAGTACCTGCTGATGCACTCGGTCATCTACCGTACCCAGATGCTCCGGGACTGCGGGCTGGAGCTGCCCAAGCACACTTTTTACGTGGACAACATCTTTGTCTACCAGCCCCTGCCGTCGGTAAAAACCCTCTATTACATGGACCTGGACCTGTACCGCTATTTTATCGGACGGGCAGACCAGAGCGTCAATGAGCAGGTGATGGTCAAGCGGGTGGACCAGCAGCTGCGTGTCACCCGACTGATGATCGACGCCCACAACCTGGAGCAGATCAAGGCGCGGCTCCCCAAGCTGGGGCGGTATATGACCAGCTATCTGTCCATGATGATGACGATCTCCTCCATTTTCCTTATTATTGACGGTTCCCCCGCCGCGCTGGGGAAGAAAACCGAGCTGTGGGAGTACCTGCGCACCGTGGACCGGGGGCTTTATCACAAGCTGAAATACCGTTCGGTGTCCATGGTGGGCAACATTCCCGGCTACCAAGGCCGGAAGCTGTCGGTATCCCTCTACCGCATGGCTCGAAAAATCTATAAATTCAACTGAAACCGCCCGCCGGCGGTATTCAGGTTTTCCATATGTGTTCCATTTAAACGGGACGAGCTTTGACGCGCTGCCGGGGAGCCTGCGTCCATCCCGCAGGTGGGCTCCGCAAGGTAGATGCAGTGCGGACAGGACCGGTTTCCTTTCACGGCTGAAGGAAACCGGTCCTGTCCGTTTTTTCTGCGATATCGGGGAGCAGCGTCTTCTGATGGCGGCGAAATTCCCGGTAAAACGATTTTCTCTGTAAGTTTTTCCCTAAAAGTCGCAAGGATAGCTCAAAATTGAGTTTCCAATTTCTGTATACTCACAAGTTTTCCAGATACACTAAGAAATGGGTGAGATGAATGAATGTGGATTATTCCGCGATCGGGCAGAGGATCAAACAGATCCGCAAAGCCCGCGGCATGACCCAAGAGCACTTGGCCGAGGCGTTGACGGTATCCGTCGGGTACATCAGTCAGATTGAGCGCGGTGTGACCAAGATCAGCCTGGACACGCTGGCGGCGGTAGCCACACGCCTGGAATGCGAGTTGTCCGAGCTGGTGACAGGGGTTTCCGTGTCTCAGGAGCACTACCTGAACCGGGAGCTGACCCAGTTGACCAACCGCATGGACGGGCAGCAGCGCCACCTTCTCTATGAGATGGCGCAGCTCATTCTGAAACATGTACGCCCGCTGGAAGAGGTGGGCGAGTAGGCTTCGTTTGAAAATTGTCAAAGCGGGGCCTGGCACTCCGTCAGGTCAGAAATTGCAAATGGAACCCGGAGCGGTTTTTTTGCGGAACGAGGCAGAGGACGCCGGCGGCCTTGCGCCGCCAGAGCCGAAGTTATCCGAACATCCCGCCCAAGGGCAACTGCGGGTTTCTGGCCTGGCGGAGCGCCGGGGCTCCACCCGGCCGGAAGTTACACCTGTCCCCGGACAGGATTTCCGCACAGGACAAAGTTGCAATACGCCTCCAAGAGGCGGCAAAACCGCCTTTTCAGCATGGAGCGCCGGCCCCAGGACCGGCGCTCCAGTTTTTTCAGGCCTGCTGACTATCCGGCAGGGGATACCTCTCCGCTGACCGCGTTCAGGTAGTACCCGCCGTTATCGGTCTCGATAAACCAGACCGGTATCAGCTGGACAGGGCGGGGACCTGTCATCAGATATCCAGCGCTCATGGCGTCAATGCGGCTGCACATATCCCCCGCCCGGTTGAGCCCCGCCAAAAAGCGCACCAGCGCTCCGGCGGTGGAGAGCAGCTCTTCCCCGGCGGCGGGAGCCGCGCTCCCGGCCAGGCGGCGGCCCTGGACAGATACCAGGGAATCCCCCTCCCAGACCAGCTCCGCCTTGCAGGAAAAGACGGGATTGTCCTCCCACAGCTGGACATAGGTGCACACATACCGGGAGTTCCCCTCCGACCGCTCCTCCCACAGGTGTCCGGCAAAGCCCAGCTCTTCCAGACAGGCTGCGCCCTCCTCACCGTGGTCCGCCGTGTCCCTCTGCCGGACACCGGGCGCCAGCCGGAGAGCAAACTCCCCGCTGATGGAGAATTCCGCCGTACCGCCCGGGCCGGTATAGAGGGTACGCACGGGGCTGCTGTCCGCCGCCTCCTCCAGGGGACCCAGCAGGCGTTCCGCCGCCGCCAGCTCCCCCTCCCGGTCCCGGGTGAAATCCAGAGGGACCAGCCCGATCTCCAGCGGCGGCTGCTCCGCCTGAAAGGAGATGCCGCTGCGCTCCAGCGTAATGACCGCCCCGGCCCAGGTCTCGGCGGCAAACTGGGCCTGCCGGTTCTCCCGAACCGTCACCAGCCCCAGCAGGGCAATGTTAACGCACAACAGGATAATTATAACGATGTTTTTGATTTTTGACCATTCCATACTGCACTATCCGGCCACCCAGCCGGCCTCCACGGTCTCTCCCCCGCCGTCGCTATACCGCAGGACCAGCTCCCGGCCGGAGGGAGACAGGGCTTCCAGGGCGGCGGCGGCCTGGAGCTCCCGGAGCACCAGGCTCTGGCTTCCGGTGTCCTCATAGTAGCGGAACTGGAGGGTGTAATCGGTAATATATCCCTCCCGGATGATAAAGCGCGCGGCCTCCGCCCCGCCGAAGAGCTCCACCTCCGCCCCGTCCAGGGTGTAGCCCAGCCGGACTACCGTGCTTCCGCCGCTCTCCTGCACGTCCATCAGGCAGAGCCGTCCTTCCCCGCACAGGCGGCCCACAGTGGCCTCCGCCAGCCGCCACGCGGCCTCAACGCGCTCCGTAAGCTCCGCGGCGGTTCCTTCATCCAGGGCGTACCGGGAGGCGGCAGGTTCCGGAGCGTGGTAGGACACAGTGCCTTTGTCCAAAACCTCCAGGGTCTCCCGGCCTTCCCGGTAGCGGACGCCCCCCTGCACCGCATAGCCCCCATCGCTCTGGGACCGGAAAGACAGGGCCTGGCGGACCCGCTCCACGGCCGCGGCATCCCCGGACAGGGGATTGCTTCCCCGGTATACCCTGGGGCTCAGGGGAGTGGCGGACAAAAGCACATAGGGGTCCAGGCTGCTGTAAGCGCTCTGAGGTCCCTGCTCAAAGGCGAACAGGGCGCCGCCCCCGCTGTAGGCCTCCAGCGCTTCGGCCATGCGCCCGGCGTAAGGCAGCGCGGTTTCACAGGCATAGTAACAGCCGTCCTCCTGGTCCTGATAGTAGAGCAGTACGCTCTCCCCCGCCGCTCCGCGGGCTGCCAGCAGCCGCCGGGCGGTTCCGCTGAGGCTGGGATTGCGGCTGCCTTCCCCCAGCCAGGTGCACAGAGTGTCCAGGGGCACCCGGCCCAGGTAGTCGAAATAAATCCCCTCCCGGCCCAGCGCCCGCCTCCACTCGGCCTCGGTAATCTGCCGGGGAGGACGGGCGCTGGCCAGCGCCTCGGCCAGCAGTCCCCGTACGTCGCTGTAGACCTCGTCGGTCAGGGTCTGGCTGTACTGGACGGCAAACCGCCCGGATTCCCCGCACGCAATGGCTATGCGTACCGGGACCAGGTCGGGCTGGGTACCTTCGGCGCTCCCCAGGGGGGGGGCGCTCTCCCGGCTCTGGAGCAGGCCGCTCCAGCCGCCGTCAAGATTGCCGTACAGCCCCGTCCGGGCGCAGAGATACAGCGCCGACAGGGACAGAAATACAATCAGCAGATTTTTCAGACGTTCGGCGGTCCGCCTTCTCCGGCGGCGGGGACGGCGGTCAGCTCCTGCCATGGCGGGGTCCCTCCACCAGCAGGGTCAGCCGGACGGTGAGGCCCGGACCCGGCCGGTCCACCAGCTCCAGGCTGCCCTCGTGCCGGTCCACAATCTCCTTGGCGATGGACAGACCCAGTCCCGTACCGCCGGACTCCCTGGAACGGGCCTTATCCACCCGGTAAAAGCGCTCAAAAATCCGCCCCCGGTCCTCCCTTGGAATGCCGATACCGTTGTCCTCTACCTCCATCCACACCCAAGGGCCCCGCTTTCCGGCAGAAATGCGGATATGCCCTCCGTCGGGGGTATACTTGATGGAGTTGGACACCACGTTCATCATCACCTGCACCACCCGCTCCCGGTCCCCCAGGATTTCGGGCAGGCCGGGGGACACCGCCAGCTCCACGGTATGGCTGTGGCGCTGGGCCTCCATCAAAATGGCGTTATACACATCCTGCACCGCTTCCCCGAAGTCAAAGGGGGCCAGCTTGAGCTCACTGCGGCCGGAGTCAAAGCGGGAGAGGGTCAGCAGATCCTGCACAATATGGGTCATCCGGTCAGACTCATTGAGAATAACCCCCAGGAATTTCCGCTCCATCTCGGGCGGCAGCTCCCCGGCGTTGTCGGTGAGCGTCTCCGCATAGGAGCGGATATTGGTGAGGGGGGTACGCAGCTCGTGAGACACGTTGGCCACGAATTCCCGGCGCATGTCCTCGGTTTTGCGCTGCTCGGTCACGTCGTGGATTACCACCAGCACACCCCCCATCCGCTCCTGGTCAAAGGGGGTCAGCAGCAGCTCCAGAATCCGGCCGCCCACATCCCGGGTGCCATCCAGATATCCCGGCTGCTCCACCGCCAGAACCCCCTGGAGGGGAGCAACGTCGGAAAAAAGGGTATCGTAGTCCTCGCTGCCTCCGATGGGGACCGCCCGGCCTAGCATCTCCTCGGCGGCGGGATTGGACTGGATCACCGCCCCATCCCGGGAGAAGGCCACCACCCCGTCGGTCATGTGGAGGAACAGCGTGCCCAGTTTATTGCGCTCGTTTTCCACCTCTTCCAGAGTGGTTTTCAGCCGGAGGGCCATGTCGTTGAAGGTGCCGGTGAGCACGCCAATCTCATCCCGGGAGGCCACTTCGATTTTTTTGGAGAACTCCCCGTTGGCTACCCGCTCGGCCCCCTCGGTCAGCCGCTCGATGGGCGTGATCAGGGTTTTGGACAGCAGAAAGGACAGCAGCACCGAGATGACCAGTCCAAACAGCAGGGCCTCCAGAATCAGGGTGATCAGCTCGTTATTCAGGGCCTGCACCGTGGAGCGGTCGTCCCGCACATAGATGATGTAGCCGGCATCCCCCCGCCGGACGGGGACCGCCACGTCCATGAAGGCGGCGGTAGGATCGCTCTCATCCCCCTGGATTCCGTTGAGGGCCAGACTCAGATTGCGAGTCAGGGGCACCTCCTGGCCGCCCTCCTGCCCGCCGGACCCCGCCAGAAAATGGGCGTCATTGCCGTCCAGCACATAATACTTGCGGCTGCGGTCGTTGACGCCCAACGCGCTGTTATAGGTGTGCAGAATGCGCTCAATGCTGGCGGCTCCGTCCTCCTCCCCGTCGGCCGGGGTCTGAAGGTCCGCCCAGAAATCCGGGTCCCCAAAGGCCTCGGACATCTGGGTATAGAAGTCCTGAATATAGTAGTTGACCACAGAGTTGATGAGAAACGCGCCCACTACGGTCATCAGGGCCACAATGAGCAGCGTCATAATCAGCATCAGCTTCATGTGAAGGCTGCGGAACAATCAAATCCCTCCCCCGCGGACAGGCCTGTCCACCCTCAGCGCGGCCCCGGTTCTTTCCCGGCGCTCCGGCCGTTACACGCTGAACAGATAGCCCAGTCCCCGCCGGGTGACAATGAACTGGGGCTGGGCGGGGTCGTCCTCCACTTTTTCCCGCAGGCGGCGCACCGCCACGTCCACTGCCCGCACGTCGCCCACATAGCCCTCGTAATTCCAGACGTGCTCCATCAGTGCCTCCCGGGAAAAAACCTTGCCGGGCTGACTGCCCAGATACTTGAGCAGCTCATACTCCCGCTGGGTCAGCTCCAGAGTTCTGCCGTCTTTGTAGGCCACCATCAGGTCCGGGTCAATTACAATACGCCCCAGCTCCAGCCGGTTCCCGCCTGCCGCGGGCGCGGCGGGGGCGGAAGCCGCAGCCATCTCATTGCGGCGGATGTTGGCCTTGACCCGGGCCAGCAGCTCCCGCATAGAGAAGGGCTTTGTGATATAGTCGTCCGCCCCCAGCTCCAAACCCAGGACCTTGTCGGTCTCCTCCTCCCGGGCGGTGAGCATAATCACCGGCGTGCCGCATCCCGCCTCCCGCAGGCTGCGGCACACGTCGAAGCCGTTCATTCTGGGCAGCATCAGGTCCAGCAGGATCAGGTCCGGGTCCTGCTCCCTGGCCAGCCGGAGACCCTCCGCCCCGTCGTAGGCCTCCAGCACCCCATACCCCTCCTTGGTCAGGTTGAAATTCAAAATGTCTACAATGCTCTTCTCGTCCTCGACAATCAATACGCGCTTGCCCATGCTATCCTCCCTACTGCATTACATCCCCAGATACCCCTTGGCTTTCAGTACCAGGGCCACGGTCTTGGCGTCCTTCAGCGTTCCGTTCATCACTTGGTCCACCAGGGTCTGGAACGGGACCCGCTCCGTCTCCAAAAACTCATCCTCGTCCGGGTGACACCGGCCCAGCTCCAGCTCCTGGGCCAGATACATGTGCAGAACCTCTGTGCAGAAGCCCGGGGAGGCGTACAGACAGCCCAGATAAGTGAGTTTTCCGGCTTTGGCCCCCACCTCCTCCTCCAGCTCCCGCAGAGCGGCCAGGCGGGGGTCCTCCCCGTGCTCCAGCTTGCCGGCTGGCAACTCCGTGACCACTTCCTGGAAGGGGTAGCGGAACTGCCGCACGACGCTCACCGTGCCGTCCCCGTGCAGGGCCAGCACCGCCACGCCGCCCGGGTGCTCCACCACTTCCCGCCCGGCGATGTGCCCGTTGGGAAGCTCCGCCCGGTCCCTGCGCACGCGGATAATGGCACCTTCAAAAATTGTCTGCTGTTCAACGGTCTTTTCCATCAGTTCCATACAGAAGCACTCCTAACATCTCTTCCGGCATATCATAGACGCTTTCCTGGTATTATACCATGGAACTGTCCAAGTTACAACGCCCTGCAATGCCGGAAAATCCGCATGTCGGAAAATTTTCGATACAAATAATTAGAAAAGAAAAAATATCCTTTACAAACCGAAGAATTCCTGCTATATAAAGGTAAGAGGTTTTTCAGGGCGGTCCGCGCACAAAAAGATTTTACCCGCGTGGATGGACGGAAGAGAAAAAACGTACCGAGTAGAAAGATTATTTTGGGTGAATGGATATGAGTGAAACAGAAAACAGCACCTGGGGAGAAAAAGCAGCGTTTGTTTTGCTGGGAATCCTGCTGGCAGCCGCCGTAGTTGTGTCTTCTGTTCTTGTTATCAATTATTGCAAATATGCAGACACCGCGGTGCTGGAGATCGTCGGTCTGGTCCTTGATATTATAGCTTTGGCTGTCGCCGTATTTTCCAATCTGAAAAGCAGGCCCAAAATTATTATCCTTGCGATCATGTTGGTTGTGACTGTCCTGGTGGACTGGTTTTACCTGTATCCCCGCACCTGTCCGCCGCAGATATACAGACGTGATATAGAGCAGATACAAGGGGATTCCGACAGTTCCGGGTACAGCTACATAATAACGGTGGAGGCAAACAGAACCGTCAATACCATTATTATTTATGAGGATGAGACCAGAATTTCTGAAATCTCGGACTACAAGCGCGCCGAAGACAGGCGTATTTTTTCAGACGTTGTTACGCTGGACCATTCTTTGGCCCGGCGCAGCCTCACGGTTGAAATCCGGCTGCCCAGCGGAGAACTGCTGGAGGTACACGCGGCAAAAAATTTTTATCCGGCATCACACAATACGAAGCTGCTGGACATACATAAACCGGTAAAGGAAAAACGCATGTCCCTGTCAAGGCCTTCAGCGGGTAATGTCATAGTACTGGGAACACCGGCGCCGGCAGACACGTACCTCCCTCTCCCGCCGGACATACCCGGATATACGCAGGAACCGTCTGTTCCACGGCAGACGCCAAAGCAGACCGCCTCCGCAAGGCCCAGGGCGACGCCGAAGCCGTCGCCCGTCCCAACTCCGGCGCCCACGCCGCCGCCGGCTCCGTCGCTCTCCTTCACGCCCGGCTCATTCAGCGCCAATCTGGAGCCCGGCCAGAATATTCCCCTGTCCTGCACGGTTAAGCCCGACAGCACAGAGATCAGCTCCATTCGATGGAGCTCCTCCAACTCCACAGCGGCGTACGTGGACAGTACCGACGGACTGGAAACTGTGGTGCACATCCTCGGCTCCGGGCAGGCTGTCATTTCCGTCAAAATTACCACTCCACATGGCGATTATTCCAACAGTCTCACGCTTGTTATTCCGTAGACCAGTTCCAAAGATGCAGAGAAAGGAGCCTTTGAAATGCGAAAGAAACAGTGGCTGGCGGCGCTGCTGGCGGGCGTTCTGCTGTGCTCCGCCCTGCCCCGGGCGGAGGCCGCGGGGATGAACAGCCGGCACCATATCGCCGCATGCGGAACCTCCCATACTCTGGTTGTGAAAGATAACGGCTCTGTCTGGGTCTGGGGCTCCAATCAGGACTTCCAGCTGGGGCTCCCCGGCGTAAGCGAGGCCAAAGCTCCCACAGAGCTGAAGGGTATGACGGCAGTTTCCGTGGCCGCCGGAAGCAATTTTTCGGCGGCGCTCAGATATGACGGCACGGTATACCAGTGGGGCTATCACACAGACGCGGAGCCTGTGCAGGTCCCCGGATTGTCCGGCGTTGAGGACATTGCCGCGGGGCAGAGCAGCCTTTTAGCCCTGAAAAAGGATGGCACCGTCTGGATGTGGTCCTACGGCGGGACACCGGAGCAGGTGCAGGGCCTGCCGCGGATCAGCGTAATCTCCGCGGGAGGCGCGCATTGTCTGGCGCTGACCTCCACCGGCGATGTGTGGGCCTGGGGCGCCAACGATTTCGGGCAGCTGGGCGACGGCACCCAGGAGGCCAGGAGCACTCCCGTCCGGATTCAGGGGCTCTTTGACGTGGTGGACATTGCGGCGGGGCTCTCTCACTCGCTGGCGGTCACGTTCCAGGGCACGGTCTATCAGTGGGGACATCGGGGCCCCAACCGCCAGGACACCGGTCCGGACAGTATTTACACCGTCCCTACAGCGGTGAAGGGCATCAGCGGCGGGGCGCTGGTCTCCGCCGGAAGCGGCTTTTCCATGGTCGCCACGGAAAAGGGGGAGCTGTACACCTGGGGATATGGGGAATATGGGCAGCTGGGACAGTCGGACCCCCAAAATTACCGGTCATCACCGATTAAAATCTCCTCCTTCGGGGGAAGGGCCCAATACATTGCCTCCGGCACGGACCACAGTCTGGCGCTCAATCAGAACGGCGCGCTCTTCGCCTGGGGGCGCAACCGGGATTTCCAGCTGGGCAAATCCACCAACGCCAATATCAATACGCCCGCCTCGATTCTTTCATCCGGCTTAGCCGAGCCCGAGCGCTGCCAAACCGGAGCGCTGGACGGCCTGGACGCCTGGGCTTATCCGGAGGTATCCCGGCTCTATGAGCTGGACCTGGTCCCGCCCATGCTGTGGGACCACTACCGCTCCAATATCACACGGGCTGAGATGGTCCACATACTGGTTTCCCTCTTTGAGTGGAAAAGAGGATACCCTGTCACCGTGCCCAAGCGGCAGGAGTTCCAGGACCTGGACGGACATCTCTTGGAGGCGGACCTGCGCAAAGGGCTCTACCTGAAAATTATCTCTGGGACATCCGGCGCCACCATAGAACCGGACCGGCCGCTCACCCGGCAGGAGAGCGCCAAGATGCTGTACAGTTTTCTGCTCAACCTCAACAACGAAAAGTCCCTCGACATGCCCGGCAGCCTGACGGTCTTTCAGGACGCCCCTCAGATTCAGGAGTGGGCCGCCATACCGGTGTGGTATGTCTATCAGAACGGCATTATGCTGGGGAACGATAAGGGGTGCTTCCGGCCTGACGGCAGCATCACCCGGCAGGAGGCCCTGCTGATCATCGCCCGGCTTGCAGAACAATACCAGTGGGGAACCGCGTGAGCGCTTTTCCCGCGGGAAGCGCCGGCCGGCAAAAAAAAGACCGCCGCCTCTGGTTACAGCAGGCGGCGGTCTTTTAGACCGCATAAGGGAGGAGTTTGTCTCCCACTGTGGGAGAAGCTCCAAACAGGCTCTTATACAGCGCGGGTAACTTTCCCCGAACGGAGGCATCTGGTGCAGACGTACACGTGCTTCGGCGTGCCGTTTACGATTGCTTTGACGCGCTTTACGTTGGGTTTCCAGGGACGGTTGCTGCGGCGGTGGGAGTGAGAGACCTTGATGCCGAACACAACGCCCTTATCGCAAAATTCACATTTGGCCATTCGCTATACCTCCTCGCTTTACAAGATCGCTTCACAGAGCATCGGCTATTATAATAGCAGAATACTGCAAAAAATGCAAGAGGTATTTGGCCTCCGCCCGGTGATTTTTTGTCAGCTGGAATCAAATCCTCTGGGAATGTCCAAAAGAAAGATTGAATGGTATAATAGGAAATATGAGAAAAAGGACAGAAGCGGCATGCATACCCGGAAGAAACCAGAGAGCTGGCAATCAAAATGTACTGCGGCGGAAGGTGTCAACGCTGATTTGCGTCATTATATCCCAACACTGGCCCGGCGGAGCAG
>CANDFO010000059.1 GCA_947384055.1 uncultured Flavonifractor sp. | reverse complement strand
GGCCGGGCGGTTACTTCTTTTTACAGCCCTGAATGAACAGGCTGATAATGCCAACAATTAAGATGCCAATTTGGATTAAATCAGCATATGTAACCATTGCCAGCCCCCCTTTCTATATGATCAGGGGGCAAAGAAGCCGCCTCCTGATTTATCGGGGAGGCCAACCGCTTGCCGTTTATCGACAGCACCGTGATTAGAATACCATAAAAACCCCAAAGGCGCAACCTGCTCTGTGTATGAAACACCGTATTTCCGCCTCTAATTTGAACGATATCTCTGTTACCGGCCTGAGCGCCTGTAAGACCTCCCGTGCGGCGGCGTACGGGAGGTCTTTTTGATACTTTTTCTTTCAAGAAAAAGTATCAAAGGCGAAAAATTGACAAGTACCTTTAAGCTTGGTATAATCATAGAGCAAACCATTTCAGGAACTTGGAGGTTCTTAATCATGCCGAAAAAAGATTCCGGCCGGAAACGTGCCGATTCGGAGGAGGCCGCTTTTCAGACCATGCCTGCCGCCCGGCAGGAAGGCATTCCGCAGTCCACGCCGCTGCTGCATAATTGGCCGCTTCTGCTGCTGATACCCGCTTTTTTCTTAATGCTCTGCTTCACTACGATAAGCACCATTAAGCCTGTGGCATTGGTCCTCATGCTGGCGGCGGCAGCGGCTGTTTTCCTGCGTCTCCGCGTGGTCTGTGAACGGATCAATCTGCTGTTCGCCGCTGTGAGCCTCTGGGTAATCGTGTGCGGAGTTTCCACCTTTTACGCAATCGCTGGAAAATTTGCGCTGAAAGAATTTTTGAAGCTGGCAATCGCCTACAGCGTCTTTCTGATTTTCATTGCGTTTGCCAAAAAGGGCGCAAATTGCGGCCGTTGGATCGCCATCCTCCTGGAGACCTCTGCGGCCCTGGCCGGACTTATCAGCATTGACCTGCTCTCCACCCGCTATCTGGGCACTCCTTTTCTGGAGCTGATGGGACGCTTCACACCCGATTATGTCAATCTGATCCCCCTGTCGCCGGGCAACCGCATGAATTCCATTCTGTATAACCCCAATATCTTTGCCGGCTTTGCCGGAATCGGCGTCATGATCTCCCTGGGTATGGCCAATACCACCCGGAAGGTCTCCGCGCGGTGCTACCATCTGGTCTGCCTTTATCTCAGTGCGCTTTCCTTCGTTCTGGCGTTCAGTATGGGCGGCAGCGGCACCATTGCCGTGGCCTTCCTGATCTTCCTCCTGCTGGAGCGCAAAGACCGCCGGATATCGCTGCTTATTTTAATGGTAGAGACGCTGCTGCTCACCCTCTTTGCCACATTCCCCATCTTTCTGACCAGCTTTAAGGCCTGGGACGGTGTCCAGCCGATCCCTCTGGCCTGCGCGGTGGGCGGCTCGGCTCTGCTGTGCCTGTTGGACTGCCTGCCGGGGCGCAGGCTTGCCACCCTCCTGAACCGGCACACAAAGGCTGTGGCGATAGCGATTGTGGGCGTTCTGGCTGTAGCGGGAATTTACGCGGCCCTGGCGTTGAACATTACCGGGGGTGTCACCCTCCAGTCCAGCACGTTCATTCGCGCGGTGAGCGCGGTTCCCGGGGAGTATACCCTGCAAACGGAGAATCCGGAGGGCATCTCTGTTGCCGTATGGTGCAGGACCTCCGAGCAGGTCGTCATGAACACCGGCACCACCCTCTACAGCGGCCCTCTGGCGGAGGCGGCATTTACGGTTCCCGAGGACAGCCAGATTGTATTTTTCTCCCTGCGGGCCGCCGATGAACCTGTTTGGATGGAGTCCCTGTCCTATGTGGGTGCGGACGGCGAGCACCCGGTGAAGCTGGGCTATAAGCTCCTGCCCGGCTTCGTGGCTAACCGCATTCAGGACCTGACCGCCAACGCAAACCTTACCGAGCGCTTTGCCTTTATGGTGGACGGTTTGAAGCTCTTCCGGCGCAGTCCGGTGATCGGCCTGGGTATGGGCGCCTTTGAGAGCGCTCTGGGCAGTGTTCAGACCTTCCGCTATGAGACGAAATATGTGCATAACCACTATGTACAGATGCTTGTGGAAACCGGAATAATCGGCCTCATCATTTTCCTGGCCGTACTGGTGATTGCACTCGTGGGTATCCTGAAGTGCCGCCGCCGGGAGAATGCAAGCCCGCTGGTGCCCGCGTTGGGGGGCGCGCTGGCCTTTATGTCAGGACACTGCTTTGTGGAGCTGGTTTTTTCCAACAGCTATTTCCTGCCAATGGCCTTTGGCGTATTCGCTTTGATTACCCTCACCTGTGGTGAGGAGATACCGCTGCCCGCGCCGGTGGGCGGAAAAAAAGTCCGTACCGGCATTGTGCTGGGGGTTGGCGTGCTGACTGTGGTCTACGCGGTACTGTTGGCCTGCAATATGTGGGCAGTCAAAATCTATTCCGAAATCAGCTCCTCTGACGACCCGGCCGCAGATCTGCAGCTGTCCATTAAGCTGGACCGTTTTGAGTGGGCCGACCCCATGCTCAGCTATGTATACAGTGCCCGCACAGTAAATAACCCCACAATCCGCAGTCAGGCCGACGCCTATGCCCAGCGGCTGGCGCAGGTGACGTCCAATACCATTCCCATCTACCTGGCGGAATACTATTTTTCTACCGGCCGGGCACGGCTGGGGCTGGATATGGTAGAAAAATATGTATCCTATACCATTGCGGACCCGGATTCCTGGTCCAACGCATTCCATGTGCTGGAGGCGTATTTTGAGGATACGCCGGCGTTCCACTCCGGTGTTACAGAGCTTTATCAGATGCTTTTGGACTGGAACGAGGCGAATATGGGACATCTGCATCTGGATGAACAGTCTATGGCATTCTTAGAGCGGGTTTCCTAAGCGGCAGGGAAAGCGCTGCCGGAGAATTGCGGTGAGGCTGCAATAAGATGTCTCTATAGCGAAATCCGGAAATCCCGCCCAAAGGCAAATGCAGGTTCCTTTCCTGGTGGAGTAGCAGTATAAATCTGACGAATCCGGGATATGCTACCGCTGTTCGGAATTTATAACTGTAGTATGGGAGCACACCCGGAAGAGTGAGCTTTTCTCCGCATAACAAGGATGTGCTTCCGAAAGGGAGGATTTTTATGGCAGTATTTTGTCTCTGCCGTCACTGCGGCAATCTGGCCGGCATGATCCATGACGCCGGCGTGCCCATGTGGTGCTGCGGCGAGAAAATGGAGCAGCTGACGCCCAGCACCGCGGAGTCCGGCGGGGAGAAGCATCTCCCGGTTGTGACGGTAAAGGACCATACGGTCAGCGTAAATGTAGGCTCTGTGGGCCATCCTATGACCCCTGAGCATTTGATCCAATGGGTATATCTCCAGACAGAGCGGGGCGGCCAGCGGAAAAATCTGCGGCCCAGCGACGATCCGGCCGTCACCTTTGTGCTGGAAGACGACAAAGCAGTCGCTGTTTACGCATACTGTAATCTCCACGGCCTGTGGATGACTAAATTGTCGTCATAGCGCCGGAAAACCGGCCGACGCCGTACACGCTCCTCAGCAGGGTGTACAGCGCCGGCCGGTTTTTCTTTCGGGAAAATATATTCCTCAGAGGAGGGGATTGCGTTTAGAAACAGGCTGTGATATAGTCAAGTAAGTTGAAAAACAGCAGAGCCGTTTTTTGGCGGACGTTCTCCGTCTGTGTGTGAAGTACGCTGTATTTGACGAGGAAATCCAAACTGAGGCCGTTTTCAACAATTTTGCGGCGTAAACGCCGCAGGGGGGACTGTTTGTGAAACGTGCTGCTTTATGGGCGGCGGCAGTGCTGCTGCTCTGGGGAGGCATTCTGCTGGGCGGGCCGGGCGCGGACGCGGCCTTCTCCGATGTGCGTACCGACAGCTGGTACGGAGAAGCCGTGACAGAATTGGCGGAATTGGGCCTGCTGTCCGGCTGTCCGGACGGCTCCTTTCAGCCGGAGCGTACCATCTCCGCTGCGGAATTTATCACCATCGCCGCCCGCTGTGCGGGGCTGGCTCCGGCGGCAGGGCAGAGCGGCCATTGGGCCTCCGGAACTCTCCAGGCGGCGCTGGAGGCCGGCTGGTACGACTGGGACGAGCTTCCGCCCACCGGGGAGGGCTTCGACCGCCCTATCTCCCGCCAGCTGGCGGTCAAGGTGCTGATGCGCGCCCTCCTGCCTCAGGCCCGGGGGGATTACAACAGAGAATCCCGAAAGATATCCGATTTTTCCGCCCTCAGCGGGCGGTATTATGAGCCGGTGCTGGCGGCCTATGCCGCGGGAATTGTCATCGGGGACAGCGGCGGGGCCTTCCGGCCAGCCGACGGACTCAGTCGGGCGGAGGCCTGTGTGCTGGTCTGCCGGGCACGGGCGGCGGCTGGCGGGGGACCGGTTTTCCAGCCGGCGCCCGCGGAATCCGTCCCCCGGGAAACGGTCCGGGGCGGTGTCTCTGAAAATGGCTGGCTTCAGGTGAAAGGCGTCCAGCTCTGCAATGAGGCGGGGAACCCCGTGGTTCTGCGGGGCATGAGCAGTCACGGGCTCCAATGGTACGGGCAATTCGCCGGAGAACCGTCTATCCGCAACACCGCCCGGGCGGGAGCTAATGTCTTTCGGGCGGCTATGTACACCGGCGAGGGCGGCTACCTCAGCAATCCCGCGGTTATGACCGCCTGTGCTGTTGCGGCGGCGGACGCGGCCGTAGCCTGTGATATGTATGTCATTATCGACTGGCACATTCTCTCGGATGGGGATCCCTCCGCCCACACTGCGGAGGCGGAGGCATTTTTCTCCGATATGGCCCGGCATTTTCGGGACACGCCCAACGTACTCTACGAAATCTGCAATGAGCCCAACGGCGGAATTACCTGGTCCGAACATGTAAAGCCCTATGCCCAGCGGGTAATCTCCTCCATTCGGGCCCAGTCTCCCAGGGCGGTGATACTGGTGGGCACCCCCACCTGGAGCCAGGATCTTCATCTGGCTGCCGCAGATCCCCTTTCCGGCGGCAACCTGATGTACACACTCCATTTTTACGCCGGAACCCACGGCGCCTTCCTGCGGGAACGTGTGGACAACGCCCTGGCTGCGGGACTTCCGGTCTTTGTCTCCGAGTGGGGAACCAGCCGAGCCGACGGCAGCGGCGGCGTATTTCTGGAAGAGGCGGCGGTTTGGCTGGATTTTCTGGATGAGCGGGGCATCAGCTGGTGCAATTGGTCCCTGTGTGACAAGGATGAGACCTCTGCCACCCTGAAACCGGGCACCTCCCCGGAACAACCGTGGACCCGGTCTGTCTTGACGCAGTCCGGACAATTTGTCTTTTCACGCTTTGTCGGCACATAGGGCACGAAAAAGCGCTGCGCAGGGACGACCGTCCCTGCGCAGCGCTTTTTTGCTTTGGAGAATCAGGCCTCCAGCAGGGCCAGCGCCGCCTCCAGCTGGGCGTCTCCCTCTCCCGACAGTTCCACCTGGGCGTCCAGAGTCAGCCCTGTACCGATCAGGGAGATGCCGCTTCCGGTAAAATAGGCAGCCGTAGAGATGCTCATGGCTCCGCCGTGGGGCAGCGGGAAGGTCTGCTGAGAATATCCCTTGCCGCTGGTAGGGACGCCCACGATAACCGCCGCCTCCCGCTCCTGCAGCTCTGCGGCAAAAAACTCCGCCGCAGAGTATGTATCGGCGTTTACCAGCACCGCCATAGGCAGCTCCACGCAGGCGGCGTCCGACTGCGTTACCGTTTCCCGCCCGGCCCGGTCCCGACTGATAAAGATAGGTCCCTCCGGCAGGAGGAAGTCCAGCATGCTCGTCAGCTGGCTCAGATAACCGCCGCCGTTATTGCGCACATCAAAAACCAGTGCCCGGGCCCCCTGGCTCTGAAGGTCCTCTACCGCCTCCCGCAGACGCTGGGCGCTGTTGTCGTAGAAGTTGGCCAGCTTTACATAGCCGGTGCCGTCCTCCAGCAGACGATACTCCACCGGGTCGGTGGACACCGGTGCCCGAACTACCTCCACGGTGCGGCGGGCCCCGCCAGTGTCCAGAATCTCCAGGGTTACGGCGGTTCCCACTTCGCCCCTGATGTGCTCTGAGCCCTGATAGCGCGCCTCACCCGACAGAGAGACGCCGTCGGCGCCGGTGATGACCTCCCCGGCCAGCAGCCCCGCCTGCTCTGCCGGGGAGCCGGGCATGACCTCCAGGATCAAAACGCCCTCCTCCCGCTCATAGTTAACGGTGACGCCGATGCCCACATATTGATTTTTTCTCCGCAGCTCCTGAGCTTCGTAGGCCTCGGCGGTGAGATAGTAGCTCCACCGGTCCCCCAGCCCCTCCACCATTCCGTCCAAAGCGGCGTCTACCGCGGAGACGGGGTCATATTCCCCCACAAAACGGGTATTCACCAGCAGCAGACCCTCCAGCAGGGACAGAGCTCCCTCGCCCACCGTCAGGCGCAGGGCCAGCAGGCCTCCGCCCACCGCCGCCGCCAAGGTGAGGAGCACCGCCAGCAGCAGATGCAGGAGTGAAAAACGTTTTTCTCTCATAGCGCGGTTTCCTTTCTTTAAAAGCGGCCGGGCGGAGGGAGCTGCCCTCCGCCCGCTTTGTATGCTACCAAGGGTGGGTCAGCTTCAGACCCGGATATTTTTTCTCTGGGTTGACACGGGTGTAGTTGTCCCGGACCTCCAGGTGCAGGTGATTGCCGGTGGAGCTGCCGGTAGTGCCCACATAGCCGATCACCTGACCCTGTGAGACCATCTCTCCCTCCTTCACAGCTCGGGAGCTCATATGGGCGTAAAGGGTGGAGTTGCCGTTGCCGTGGTCGATAACCACATAGTTGCCATAAGAGCTGTGCCTGGCGGAGGTGACAACCTGCCCGCTCTTGGCGGCCAGAATCTGCGTGCCGGCGGGGGCTGGAATGTCAATTCCCGTATGACTGTGGGCCTTGCCGGTGATGGGGTGGATGCGGTAGCCGAACAGGGAGGTCAGCCGGTAATAGCCCGGCAGGGGCCATAAGTAACCGCTCTCTGAGTTGATGACAATATTGTTGCGGCGGCGCTCCTCCTCCAGGGCCCGCTGCTTCTTGGCGATGTTGGCCTGAATCTCCCGGGCGGCGGCGCTCTCGGCGTCCAGCTGACGGTTGACTTCGGCCACGTCCGCGTTGATCTGGTCCAGGAGCTTCTGGGCCTCGGCAACCTTGGCCTGCTGCTCCGACTTTTTCTCCTCCAGCTCGGCCTTCATGACCTCCTGCTCCGCCCGGGCGTCCTCCATGTCGGCCTTGAGCTGCTCAATCTCCTGCCGGGTGGCGATGAGCTGGTCCATAATGGCCTGGTCGTAATCCATGATGTCGCTGACATCGGCCAGCTTATCCAGCATGTCCGCGAAGCTCTCCGCATTGAAGAGAATGGACCAGTAGGAGACATTGCCGTCCTCCTCCATGGCCCGCACCCGGCGGCAGAACAGGTCGTACTGCTCCTCCTCCCGGGCCACGGCCGCCAGACGCTCCTCCTCCTTCTGGGCAATCTGGGCGTCATACCAGGCGATCTGGGCGTTGATGTTCTCCAGCTCTCCGTTGATCGCGTCCAGCTGGCTGACCAGCACCTGCCGCCTCTGCTGGGCCTCCTCCAGGCCGGACTTGATCTCCGCCAGCTGGTCCTTGAGCTCCTGCTGCCGGGTACGGCTCTCCGCCTGCTGCGCCTTGAGCGCGTCAATTTCCGCCTGCGTTACCGCTCCGGCCGCGCCCCCCAGAATCATGGTCAGCATGGGCAGCAGCATCAGCAGGGCCAGCCCACCGGCCAGAATCGCCACCGCGACCCGCCGCCAATCGGTTTTCTGTGGTTTTTGCTGTTTCTTTGCCATAAATCCGCGCTCCTCTTAATTTTCCAAGACATTACACCTGCAAGAACTTCCGGATGGCCAGCACAGAGCCGCCGGTGCCGATCACCAGTCCCGTCAGGGCAAAGGCGCCCAGCACCCGCCACGCCATGGGGCCGAACGGCAGTACGGTGATCAGGGAAATAGTGTCCGACCCGGTAACGGCGGTAGCCACCAGGGAGTAGACCCCCCACTGGGAGAAAAAGGCGATTACCGCCCCGGTCAGGCCCAGCAGCATCCCCTCCACCACAAAAGGCCAGCGGATAAAGCTGTTGGTGGCTCCGCACATCTTCATGATGGCAATCTCCTCCCGCCGGTTGAAGGTGGCCAGCTTGGTGGTGTTGGCAATGATGAACAGGGACACCAGCAGCAGAATCACCACCAGGATAACGGCCACCGCCCCGGCGATATCCCGCAGAACCACAAAGCCCTGGGCGATCTCCAACTCCGCCCGGATGCCCCCGATACCCCGGGTGGCCTCCACCCGCCGGGAGGTCTCCGCCATCTGCTCAATGTCCACCACGTGGATGCGGAACCGGGCCCGCAGCACGTCGTCAGGCAGTCCGTCCAGCAGCTCGTTGTCCGGATGGTCTGCCTTGTAAGCGGCCATGGCCTCCGCCCGGCTGACATAGGTGACGGTGGACACATTGGGGATGGCCTCCACCGTGCTCTTGAGCACGGCGGCCTGCTGCTCGTCATAGGTTTCGTCAATAAAGGCGGTAAACTCATTCTCCGCCTCCAGCGTGCCCAGCATGTGGTCTACATTCACCGCCACCAGAGAGAAGGACCCCATAATCAGCAGACAGCAGACAATCATGCACACCGCCGCAAAGGACATAAAGCCGTGGGTGAAGATACTGGTAAACCCCTCGGAAATGAAATAGCCGAAATCGTATTTAAACTTCATCGTTGTAATACCCGCCTGTCTCGTCACTGATGATCCTGCCGTTTTCAATGGCCACCACCCGCTTGGAAAAACGGTCTACCAGCTCCCGCTCGTGGGTGACGACCAGCAGCGTGGTCCCAAGCTCGTTGATGCGCTCCAGCAGCATCATAATCTCCAGGGAGCGCATAGGGTCCAGATTGCCCGTGGGCTCGTCGGCAATGATCATCTGGGGATTGTTCACCAGAGCTCTGGCAATGGCCACCCGCTGCTGCTCCCCGCCGGAGAGCTCCGTGGGACGGCAGTTCGCCTTCTGATCCAGCCCCACCAGCTCCAGCACATAGGGCACCCGCTTGCGGGTCTCCCGGGCGGAGGCCCCAATCGCCCGCATTGCGAAAATCAGGTTTTCCTGAACGGTCTTTTTTTCAATCAGCCGGAAATCCTGAAATATCACCCCCAGGGTGCGGCGCATAAAGGGCACCTGGCTGGGCCGGATGTTGTTCAGATTGTATCCGTTGACCATCAGCCGCCCGGCACTGGGGGCCTCCTCCGCGGTAATGAGCTTGACAATGGTGGATTTGCCGGACCCGGAGGGGCCCACCAGAAAGACAAACTCCCCGTCGTCAATGCGCAGGCTGACGCTCTTCAGTGCCTTTGTGCCGTTGTCATAGGCCTTTTGAATGTCTTTGAATCGTATCATGTGTATCCCTCGAAAAAATTGACAATTGACAACCTCCCAATTGTCAATTGTCAATTTGTCGTCGATTTATTTCTTTCCGGCGCAAAACCGGGACGGCAATCAGGACTTAATCCCCCGTGAAAGCAGATATTTCTTAACCATCAGCGCCACCTTAAAGGTGATGGCGTCGTCAAATTCCCGCAGGTCCAGCCCCGTGAGCTTTTTAATCTTTTCCAGCCGGTACACCAGCGTATTCCGGTGGACAAAGAGCTTACGGGCGGTTTCGGACACGTTCAGGTTGTTCTCAAAAAACTTGTTAATAGTAAACAGGGTCTCCTGGTCCAGGGCGTCAATGGGATTTTTCTTGAACACCTCCTGAAGGAACATCTCGCACAGGGTGGTGGGCAGCTGATAGATGAGCCGTCCGATGCCCAGATTTTCATAGTTGATAATGGATTTCTCCGTATCGAACACCTTGCCTACGTCAATGGCGACCTGGGCCTCCTTGTAGGCCCGGGCCAGTTCCCGGATATGCCCCACAATGGTGCCGATTCCGATGACAATGCGGATGTGCAGCTCGCTGGAGACGGTCTCCTCAATCTGCCGGGCCAGCTTGTATAGGTCCCGGGTCTCCATGCTGTCGGAAAGCTGCTTGATGACGGCCACATCCGTCTCGCTGATCGAGAGCACAAAATCCGCCTGCTTATCGGGAAACAGGCCCTGCACCACGTCGATAAGGGAGGAGTCCGCGGTCTCCACCTGACGAATCAAAAAGGCCGCTCTGGGGGCCTCCGACTGGAAATGGAGCTCCTTGGCCCGCACGTAGATGTCCCCCAGAAGAATATTGTCCGAAATAATATTTTTGACAAACGTAGCCTTGTCGTGCTTTTCCTCATAGTAGGTCTTGGCTCCGTTGAAGGCCACCGCAGCCAGGGAGCACACCATCCGGGCCTCGGCGTCCTCCCCGCGGACAAAGGCCGCGTAGTCAAACTGGGACCCCCAGCCCTGAAGCGCCTTGAATGTATATCCCTCGTGGCGGATCACTCCGCCCTCACCGCCGTTGACAGCCTCTACCGCGGCGGGCCAGCGCTCCCCAATGCAGCTTAGCTCATTGCAGGCAATCACTGTCCCCTCGGAATCAATCACACCGACGGCCCGCTCTGTGCTGTCCTTCATTTGCAGGACAACGCTCTGGAATGTTCTGCTGGACATTGCAAAAGCCCCCCTTTTATAGTAACGCCTCACCCCTGAGGCTGAATCCATAACTGTACCGCCACTTTATTATACCGGTTTTTTTCTCCCGTTTCAATAGCTTCCCAAAAGATTTTTGTGAATATTGCCGAACCACCGCCGAAAAAAGAGGAATACAGGTTCTAACACTCTGTTCCCAGGGCCTCTCTCTCCCCGGCTGTCAGGAGCCGCCAGCCGCCGGGCGCCAGAGCGCTGTCCAGCCTCAGCGGGCCCATGGAAAGCCGCTTTAAATAGACCACCTGCCTGCCCCGGGCGGCGGTCATGCGCTTGACTTGATGAAATTTTCCCTCCTGAATTGTCACCAGCGCCTCCCCCGGTGTCTCCAGAAGCTCCAGTCTGGCGGGCAGACAGCGCAGCCCGTCCGCCAGCTCCAGCCCCGCGGCAAAGGCGGCGGCATCCTCCCCCGTAAAGGGCCCGTCGGCCCGCACCAGATAGGTTTTGTCGACATGGTGCCTGGGCGAAAGGAGCCGGTGGGCCAGGGGACCGTCGTTGGTCAGGAGCAGCAGTCCCTCCGTGTCCTTGTCCAGCCGGCCCACCGGGAAGAGCCCCACCCGCCGCAAATGCTCCGGCAGGAGCTCCAGCACAGTGGGCTGGCGGGGGTCCTCGGTGGCGGAGAGCAGTCCGGCGGGTTTGTGGAGCATCAGGTATACCAGCCGCTCTCCGGACACGGCCTCTCCATCCACGGTGAAACAGCCGCCCGGGTCATATTTTTCCTCCGGAGAGCGGGCGGTGCGGCCCCCTGCCTGCACGCGGCCCGCACGGATCAGCTCCCGGGCCTCTTTCCGGGTCCAGCGGCCCGTGTTGGCAAGAATTTTATCTAACCGCTCCATGTCCTTACCTCATCTTTATCCGTCAAATGCACCCCTGGAACAGCGCCCAGAGCGCTGAGCGGTTCCTGCTATTGGGGGAAGCCGCTCCAAAATTTGCCACCGGGCGGCGGGTGGGAGGTCACTGCCCAGCCCGGCGGCGCACAGAAGTTCCGGTTGGTTCTTTTTCTTTCAGGAAAAGGAACCAACCGGGGCAAACCGTCCCCGAACCAGCCGACACAGCTCCACCGGGGAGAGCTCCACTTGGGCGCCGATTTTTCCGGCGCTGACGGTGATGGCGTCCAGCCCCTGGGCGCTCTGGTCCAAAAAGGTGGTCAGCTGCTTTTTCATGCCCAGCGGAGAACAGCCCCCGTGGACATATCCGGTCAGGGGCAGGAGCTCCGCCTGCCGAAGCATCTGAATGGACTTTTCTCCGGCGGCTTTGGCGGCTGCCTTCAAATCCAGTTCCCCCAGAACGGGAATCACGAAAACGTAATACTTTTTACTGGCGCCCTGTGTCACCAGGGTTTTAAATACCGTCCGGGCGTCTTTCCCCAGCAGGGCCGCCACTGAAGCGCCGTCCACCGCCCCGTCAGGGCAGGCATACCAGTGGGGAACATAGGCGGTCTGTTTCTGGTCCAGAAGCCGCATGACATTGGTTTTTTCTTTTTTGATATCCACTGATGCTCATCCTTTGCAGCGTGTTTCCGGCAAATCAACGGATGACTTTCATGAGCAGGGCCCTATTTTTGGTAAAAATCCGCAGATTGTACCGCTCAAAGTCATATCCCGGCATTTTTATGCAGTCTGATCTTACATAAGTTCGCCTTATCTATTTCCCGTTTCTATTCTCGACAGAAAAATACTTGCATTTTAGTTTCAAATCGGTTACAATACAGTTACAAAAAATCTCGCAACGGAAACAATGTTCAACAAAAAGGAGTGACTTCTCATGCGCAGGCATCTCTTGGCGCTGACGTTGTGTCTGACCCTTATGGTCGGGGCCGCGGGCCCCGCTTACGCGGAGGAGACGGAGCCCTCTGTTCCCCAGATCTACATCGACGGCGTCCTCTATGAGCACCCCTATACCACCGTGGTTGACCAGGTTACTTATGTGTCCGTCCATGCCATGTCCAAGGCCCTGCTGCCCGAGGCCTCCCTTTCCTGGGAGCACGGGTTTGCCTTGGTTCAGGCGGAGGGGCTGGAGCTGTCCGCCCGGCCCGGCAACATCTATCTCTGTGCCAACGGCCGCTATCTCTACATACCGGACGGCGTCCGTTCCGCCTTCAATCAGGAGGGCGTGCTGGTCTCTGCGCTGGTTCCGGTGCGCACCCTGGCCACAGCCCTGAGCGCCGCAGTCGCCTGGGAGGACGGCGCGGTTCAGATCTCCTCCCAGGGAGAGCCGCTGGTGTCCGGCGACGAGTTCTACGACCCGGATGCCCTGTTTCTCCTCTCCCATATCATCTATAACGAGAGCGGCAATCAGCCTCTGAAGGGAAAAATCGCCGTAGGCAATGTCCTGCTCAACCGGGTCAGGCATCCGTCCTTCCCCGACACCCTCTATGACGTGGTCTATCAGCCCGGTCAGTTCTACCCGGAGCGCACCGGCTGTATGCAGAAAACGCCCAACAGCGGCAGCATCATCGCCGCCAAGCTGTGCCTGGAGGGGGCTGTCGTAACAGCCAATTCCTATTGGTTTAACGGCGTGGGGCGGAGCTGCTGGGCCTCTCAGCACAAGACCTGTCTGCTGGTGATCGGCGGCCACGCCTTTTACGGCTGAATAAGCGCCTCGTCTCCATAAAAGGCTGTATGCGCAGCGCGGGATCTGCCCGACGGCAGTTCACCGCTGTGCATACAGCCTTTTTACGGTGGGATCAAAACTGGAACACCGCGCCGGCAATGGCGGAGACAGCGATAAATAAGATGGGGTGGAGCTTTTTCAGGGGTTTTACCTGGAGACACAGGAATACCGCCGCCGCCAGAAGAATACCTTTCCAGCGGAAAAAGTCCCCGCCGCTCTCCAGCGCCTCCGGGTTGAAGAGGGCGATGGAGCAGACCTCCGCCAGCGCCGCGGCGATCAGGGCGGTGGAGGCCGGACGGATGCCGTAGAACACCGCGTCTACCGCCCGGCTCTCCCGGAATTTTTTCAAGAATCCCGCAATGATGAGGATTACAAGGATGGACGGGCTTATCAGCCCCAGGGTTGCCATAACCCCTCCCGCTATGCCGCCGGTGTGAAAGCCCACATAGGTGGCCATATTAACCCCCATGGGGCCGGGAGTGGATTCAGAGATGGCGATCATATTGGCCAGGTCCCCGGCGGCAAACCAGCCGGTGCGGGCGCCCATGTCGGACAGAAACGGGATGGTGGCCAGCCCCCCGCCCACGGCAAAGAGACCTACCTTAAAAAATTCAAAAAACAACCGCAGGTATATCATTTCCGTTCCCCCTTGGCCGCGCGGACCAGCAGGCCTCCCGCCCCGGCCAGCACCACCAGCACCACCGGGGAGCACAGAAAGCCCAGAATCCGCCCCCAGAGGGTATTCACAGGCAGCTCCACAAAATTCCCCACTGCCGCCAGCACCAGCACCAAGGCGAAGATAACCCCTGTGGGGAGGTCCGGCACCGTGCTCTTCCGGAGCCTGAGCACGCTGGACAAAATCAGGGCGCATACGCAGGCCCGCACGCCGTTAAACGCGTGAACAACCACCGGGATGTCGGCAAAATTCTGAAGAAATGCGGCAATCAGCATAATGATGACGACGCTGGGAAACACGATGCCCAGCGTAGCCGCCACCCCTCCCGCCGGACCCCGGAGCTTATGGCCCACGAAGGTGGCGGTATTTACGGCGATAATGCCGGGGGTGCACTGGCCGATGGCAAAATAATCGGAGAGCTCCGCCTCGGTGGTCCAGCCCTTGTTCTCCACCAGCTCCCGCTGGAGGATAGGCAGCATGGCGTACCCGCCGCCGAAGGTGCAGACCCCCACCTTGGCAAAGGTGAGAAACAGGTCCAGGTACAGATTCACGAAAATTCCTCCCAAAGGGTGTGCTCTGGCCGGCCCGGGGCGCCGCTCCGGATTTTACTCCAGCCCCTCCAGCTCCTCCAGCCACAACGCTGCCTCCGCGTCCGAGGGCATCCGCCAGTCTCCCCGGGGAGAGAGGGCCACGGAGCCTACCTTAGGTCCGTCCGGCAGGCAGGAGCGCTTGAACTGCTGGGAGAAAAAGCGGCGGTAGAAGCTCCGCAGCCATTTCAGAATCACCGCCCGGTCATAGGCCCTTCCAAAAGCCTGCTCCGCCAGGCGGAGCACCTTCCGGGGCGGAAACGCCCAGCGGACGGCGTAATACAGGAAAAAGTCGTGGAGCTCATAGGGGCCCACCAGGTCCTCCGTCCGCTGGCTGATGGCCCCGTTGACGGCGGGCAGAAGCTCCGGCGAGACCGGCGTGTCCAGAATATCCTCCAGCACGTGGGAGAGGGCCTGATCCTCCTCCGCCTTGTCCCCGGCCACGTAGGACACCAGGTGGCGCACCAGGGTTTTGGGGATGGAGGCGTTGACCCCGTACATGCTCATATGGTCCCCGTTGTAGGTTGCCCAGCCCAGAGCCAGCTCGGACAGGTCCCCGGTGCCCACCACCAGGCCGCCGTGCTGGTTGGCAATGTCCATAAGCACCTGGGTACGCTCCCTGGCCTGCCCGTTTTCAAAGGTCACATCGTGATTTTCCATGGACTGGCCGATATCCCGGAAGTGGCTCTTCACCGACTGGCCGATGTCAATGCGCTTGAGGGTGCAGCCCAGCCGCTGGGCCAGCTCCAC
>CANDFO010000058.1 GCA_947384055.1 uncultured Flavonifractor sp. | reverse complement strand
CCGCTTTGGGGCCGGTTGGGGGGGGGGGGCGGGGGGGGCGCTTTTTAACTAAATCCACCGGGGGGGCGCCCCCACCCCCCCCCCCCGCCTAAAATCTCATAAGGAGTGACTGCCGCCCCGCCGGTCAGTCAACGGCTTCTTCCCGCCCCAGCAGTCCGTCCAGAACCGTCAGAAATGCCCTGGCCTCCTGTCGGGTAAAGGTGTCCTGGGGCAGGAATACCTGCCCGCCTGCGGGCATTACTCCGCTGCCGCAGCAGAAGTCCACCGATGGAAGGGCCCACCCAGATATCTGACCGCAGTCCTCCAGCTCTTCGGCGGTCCCCTCGTACAGGCCGGTGTCCACACCGCGCATCTGAGCAAAGCGGGTAAGGATCACCGCGGCCTGCTCCCGCGTCACCGCCTGGGTGGGAAGGAACCGGCCCTGGCCGTCTCCGCTGACAATGCCGCTCTCAGCAGCCCACACCGCAGCGGTGTTTCCGCTCAGGTCCACAAACGCTGTGTCTACAGCCGGCTCCGGCTTTCCCGCCAGTTCATAGAGCATGGCAATGAATTCCAGGCGGTTGATCGGCCCGTCGCTGCGGCCGGTATAGACGTTCCATGTACTCTCCCTCACAGGCGCCAGCAGGGAGAGATTCTCCCCGTACTCCGCCAGCACAGCGGGCACGGAGCCCCCCCGGGCCGCAAAGCGCGGGTCGGTGGAGGCGGTCCAGAGGAGCTTTACCTGGGGAAATTCCGGATCGGCCAGGCGGCTGGAGAGCACCGCCACCCGGAAAAGGTGGCTGTCCTTGACCGGAACGCCCTCCCAGGCCAGCCCCTCCACCCGATTTCCGGGCGCATTGCCCACATAGAGCTCGTAATCCAGACCATAGAGCGCATCGGCATCTTCTCCGCCGGTGAGACTTCCGCGCTCATCCACACCGTATCGCCCGGCGCAGACATCCAGCCACTGGCGCATCTGGGCCCCGCTCATCTCCACCAGGCAGAGGACGCCGCCGGATGGGGGGCAGAGTACGTAGCAGTCCCGCAGGCTCAGACCGGCGGTGCGGTCCTGCGCCAGGCTGCTCAGGGACAGCTCCCCCAGCCCCGCCGGGGCCACCAGCGCGGCATCTGCCTCCGCCGCCCAGCACATGGCGTTGGCAGCCAGGTCAAAGGCATCGGTCTGGCTGTAGGGCGCGCCCTCATTGCCGTCCCACGTACCGGCCAGGGCGCTTACCCGCCGATCCGCGTACCGGGACGCCTGACGGGATGCCTCCGACAGCGTCTCCGTCAGCTCCGGCTCGTTGGGACTCCCGGCCAGCTCCAGCAGGCCGTACTCCTCCACCGTCAGCGTCCCCTCCGATGAAACGCCCACCAGCGTCCGGGTCAGAGCGCTTCCGCCGCTGCTGAGGCAGGGCACTTCCACTCCATCCGCGTCGGGGCAGGTCCAGGCGGCAGGCTCGCCGGTGTGGGTAAGCACCAGGTCAATGTCCCGGGTCTCCGCCACAAAGTCCGCGACATCCGCCGCGCCGACCACCGCCACGATAAAGTCACACGCTCCGGCTTCCGCCAGGGCGGGCGCCGCCACCTGATTCCACTCCCAGGCATAGGCGCCATTCTGATTCCCCTTGTGGGTGAAGCGGAGTTCTTTTTGCAGGGCGGCGGGAAGCTGTGCCGCCCCGTCCAGAGCGCCCAGACCGGCTACCCCCACCTGCCAGCTCCGCCCGGCCAGCTCTACGGTAAATACCCGGCAGGTCTCCAGCAGGGGCTCCTGCCCCCTGGCATCCAGCAGGTTTCCCGACAAGAGGGCCACCGGCTCTCCCGCTCCCTCCTCCGCGCTCAGCTGCGCAATGACCTGCTCCCGGTAGCCCGCGGGCGCCCGCAGCTCCCCCAAGCCGGGGACCAGGGCGTCGTATCCGATCATCCGCAGGGCCAGTGCGGTGGGGTCCCCGTCCAGGCGCAGGTCCCAGCCGCTGACAGCGCCGCCATCCAGGGCGTCTCCGCTGTCCAGCAGTATGGCTTCCGCCGTCTGGAGCCGCTGCTCCGCCATGACGGAGGCTACCTTTAAATAACTGGTCTCAACGCCCTCCCCGGTCAGGGGATCCAGAGGGTAAATTCCGCCGTGGAAGCCCCCCGTGCTGTAAATACCCAGCATTTCCCGCGTGTCCTTTTCCGCCGCGGCCGCGCCGCACAGCAGCAGCCCCGCGCAGACGGCCCCTGTTAAAACCGCCAGCAGCATCCGTTTCCATTTCATACGACATCGCCTTTCCCGAAAACCGCCTTTGAAAAAGCGGGTTATACCGTCCATATTCCGGCGGAGCGTTCTCTCCGCCGTGCGCCGCCCCGCCGCGCTTTACCGGCGAGGCAGCTTTTGCTGACATTATACGGTATTTATCGGTCCGGCGCAATGGAATCGGGCCCAATGTTGTAAAAAAGAAACATTGTTACAATATCATGAACAGGCCCCCGCCAAAGGGCTCTGCTACGAGAAAACCGGGGGCAGCTCCAGGTTGATGCGTTCTGCCGTATCCTCTGGAATCCATACCGCAACGGAACCGCCGCTGACCGGAAAATCTGCCGTCCCATTTTCCGGAATCAAAATCCGCTCCGCCCGACCCCTCAAAAGGTCCACAAAGACGGTCCCGGCCATGCCGGCCCCAACGCACATCCGCCTGCTTCCAGCCGGGCCGTCGGTGAGGACCACCGCCATGGCGGAGTTCTCCCCCTGCCGCACCCAGCCGATGTCGTCCGGGTCGTCCAGATAGTCAATCTGCCGGCCCCGGGCGCAGTACTTCCGGGCCAGAAGCAGCTTTGGCAGTGCCTCCACAGGACCGATATGATCATGGGGAATTCCGTACAGATCCCCATAGAACACGCATGGCACGCCCTCCTGCCGCAGCAGGATGCAGGCATAGGCCAAAGGCTTGCACCAATCAGACACCCAGGACTGAAGGGCCTGCCCGGGCTGGGTGTCATGGTTGTCCACAAATGTAACCGCCTGGCTGGGGCGTACCTCCGACAGCGTCCCCCGGAACAGCTCCCGCAGGTCCATCCCGCCGCCGGCGTTGGAGAGGTTGTGGAATCGGAAGTGGAGGGGGACGTCAAACAGCCGCATGACCTGTCCGCATTGGTCCAGGTAGCGGGTAAGGACCTCCGTTTCCCTGTGCCAGTATTCCCCAACGGCCGGGAGGTCTTTTCCGGATTCCCGGCGGAGGGTTTGGAGCCAGTGGGTAAAAAATGACGCCCGGATATGTTTCACCGCGTCCAGCCGGAAACCGTCCACACCGGCAGTCTCCAGATACCACTTTCCCCAGCGGTCCAGCTCCTCAATGACCTTGGGGGCGCTCATATCCAGGTCCGCCCCCATCAGGTAGTCATAGTTGCCGTTTTCACCGTCTACCTGGCTGTCCCAGTCCTTGCCTTCAAACTGGTAAATTGCAGAAACATCCCGCTTGTCATCCCAGTCCACACCGTCAAAGCACGTCCAGTCCCACTGGAAATCCGAATACTTCCCCCCGCGGCCGGGGAAGGTAAATTTCGTCCAGGCCGTGATGGGCGCGGCGGAGGAGACGTCCCGGTTCCGGTCATTTCCGGCGGATTGGCGGGCATAGACCTCTTCCGCCTCGTCCGCGCCCATTCGATGGTTCAGGACAATGTCCGCGTATACCTTCATACCGCCGGCCTGGAGGGACCGAATGGCAGACAGGTACTCTTCCCGAAGTCCATATTTGGTGGGGACAGTCCCCTTCTGGTCAAATTCTCCCAGGTCGTACAGGTCGTAGACGCCGTAACCTACGTCCGCCTGCCCCTGATGGCCCTTATAGGCCGGGGGAAGCCATACGCCTGTGAAGCCCAGGGCGGCCAGATGAGGCGCATCCGCCGCTGCCCGCCGCCAGTGCCCGCCGTCGGCGGGCAGATACCATTCAAAATATTGAAGCAGCGTTTCTTGTTGTTCCATGGTTTTCTCTTCTCCATCCTTGCGTTTTTACTGCATTATAGTCAAAGCGGTTCAAAAGGAGCAATTTGCTCCTTTTGAACCCTGCGGCGAAAATCGCCGCAGGGACCGCTCATGCGGCCCTGCTTTGGACTTCATAGACGCCGCTGGCGTGCATTGCACGCTCCAGTGGGCCATTGGCCCACTGGAGGAAAAAGCGCATGTTGCGCTTTTTCAACTGCGGCGACTATATAACGCCATTAACGGGCGTTTGCAACGGGTTTCGACACGTGGCCCGCCCGGCTCCGGGAGAATTGTTCAGAGTCTGTTCAAAAACTCCAGGCACACCGTCCGGCACAGCTTCTCAGGTCAACACCTCCCACGCGCCCAGGGCGATTAAAAGCACACCGGACAGCGGGAGGGCGCAGCGGCCCAGCAGTCTTCCGGCCAGCCGGTCTCCCAGCCTCCTTCCCAACTCCAGGGCCGCCATCGTCACAATAAAATTCCCCAGAGCAGCCCATCCCGGGCTGACCCCGGACACCCCGGCGGCTACGCCGATTCCCGCGTTGTTGACGGCCAGCGCCGCAGCCAGGGAGATGCACCCCCAGAGCGTACTTACCCGACGGGTCTCCTCCCCATCCGCCGCCCCCTCCGGCCGGCGGAGCCAGTCCAGCACAAACCACATGCCGATTCCTATCAGCACCAGCCCGCCCAGCAATTCCGCCAGGTCCGCCGGCAGCACCGCCGCGGCCGCGTCCCCCAGCGCCAGGGACAGCCACGTCACCAGAGTGGTTATGCCCCCGATGCACAGCCTCTGGACCGGGGTGAGGCGCACGCCGCGTACGCCGTATCCCATAGCCAAAATTACCGTATCCAAATTACAGGCCGCCGCAAAAATCAGCACGGCCAGAAATGTCTGGAACAGCCGCATCTGCTTCCCTCCGTTCCGCCCATCCTATGTGAACGCGGAGGCGACGGTGAAGAGAAAAACAGAACGGGAGAGCCCGTCGAAAAAAGGCCTCGCAGAGTTTTGCCGCCCGAGGGCGGCAAAATAAAGTCAAAATGAGTCATTTTCGGGGATATGTGTCTCGAAAATAACACTTCTCGGCCTGCAAGTGTGTCCAAAGGGCGCGCGGCAGGCCGTATCCCCTTTGTCAAAAAAGGCCTTTGGCTTTTTTCGACAAGCTGTGGGGGCCGTCCTTCAAGACGGCCCCCGCAATGCCGAAAAGCCTGCGTCTTTTTCAGCAGCCAGGCTGTGTCCCGGCTGCGCGCATTCGCCGCCCGCCGGCGGCTCAGCTGCCGTCCGTGAAGCGGTGCGCCTCTTCCACGGCCCGCTCCACTGCGTTGAGGATGTTCTGATACCCGGTGCAGCGGCACAGGTGGCCGGAGATGAGCCTGCGCAGCTCCTCCCGCGTATAGCGCTTTCCGGAGCCTACAATCTCCACGGCGGAGAGGATGATGCCCGGCGTGCAGAAGCCGCACTGGACGGCGGCCTCCTCCACAAAGGCCTTCTGGACAGGGGAGAGCTCCCCGTTTTCGTCCTGAAGCCCCTCCACGGTCAAAATGTGCTTCCCCTGGGCCCAGACCGCCAGATAGATGCAGGAGTCGATGGCCGTGCCATCCACCAGAACGGTACATGCGCCGCACTCCCCCACTTCACATCCCTTTTTTACGCTGGTGAGGCCCAGGCGCTCCCGCAGCACGTCCGCCAGGGACTCCCTGGGGTCGATGCCCAGCTCCACCGGACGGCCGTTGACCGTGCATTGCAGAACCTGAATCATACCGCCGCTCCTCCTTTCCTGGCAGCCTCCGCCAGAGCTCGGCCGGACAGCTCCTCCACCAGCTGGAGCCGGAAGGCCTTGGACGCCCGCCAGCTGTCCCGGGGGGTCACATCCTCCAGCGCCGCTCTGCCGATTTCCCGGACCGCCTGGGCAATGGGCAGACCCCGGACAGCGGCCTCCGCGCCGTAAGCCCGCATGGGCACCGGCCCCGCCACCCCGAAGGCCAAGGATACGTCGTCCACAGTTTCCCCGTCCAGCTTCACCAGACAGGATACCCCCAGCGTGGCGATGTCCATAGCGCTGCGCATGGCGTATTTGATATAATGGCCGGTATATCCCTCGTAATTTTCCCGGGGAATGACCAGCTTCACCAGCAGCTCATAGGGGGCCAGATTGACCTTGCCCACGCCCTGATACCACTGGCTGATGGGAATTTCCCGCTCCCCTCGGGGGCCCTTTACCCGCAGGCGGGCGTCCAGGGCCGTGAGGGTAGAGGCGGAATCGGCGGAGGTGATGCCGTTGCAGACATTGCCGCCGATGGTGCCCGCCGCCCGGAGCTGCGGGCCGCCCGCCTGGTCCGCTGCCTCCCCCAGAACGGGGATATGGGCCTGAATAACGGGGCTCTCCGTGATCCCCCGGAACGTGGTCAGGGGACCGATTTCAATATCCCCGTTGGAGCGGAGCTCCACGCCGGAGAGCTCCTCCGACAGGCCGTGGATGGACACCAGCCGGCACCCGGCCAGACGGCCCTCCCGGACCTTGATGAGCACGTCGGTGCCTCCGGCGATGACCAGGGCCCCCGGGTCCTCCTTCAGGGCCCGGACAGCGTCGTCCACGCTTTTGGCTTCATAGATGGATGCGATGTCATACATTAGAACAGACCTCCGTTCTTTCGTGGATGCCCATCATGGTGGGGGTCGGGGGTGGAGGTATCCGGAACCGGCGTGGGCATATCCTTGGGCGCGTTCCGGCCCCAGGCATTGGCCAGCCAGAAGAGTATGGAGAGCTGAAACAGCAGAACAAGCGACACGAGAACGGTGCAGAGAATGACGGCAGGGGAGCGCCTTCGCCATATCAGCAGAGCCGCGAGCAATCCGGCCAGTGCCCCCAGGGAACATAGAACGCCGATCGGGGAAATAATATAGGTGATAAAGGGAAATCCGCCGCTCATTACAGCAGTCCTCCCTCCCGGAAGGCCTCCACCAGGCGCTGCGGGGACAGGGGCAGAGTATTCACCGCCACGCCGGTGGCGTGCAGCAGGGCGTTGCGGATGGCGGGGGCCACCGGAATGGCCGGGGGCTCCCCCAGGGACTTGTTGCCAAACGGACCGGAGGGGTCGTCGGTCTCCACAAAGAGGGCGTGGAGCTCCGGGTGGTCCGGGGCAGTGGGCATTTTATAGTCCAGCAGATTGCCGTTGAGCAGCCGCCCGGTTTTGGGGTCGTACTTCATCTCCTCGCTGAGGGCATACCCCAGGCCCATGCTCATGCCGCCGTGGACCTGGGCCTCCGCCAGCTTGGGGTTGATGAGCTTCCCCGAATCGTGGACATTGACGATGTTCAGCACCTTGATTTTCCCTACGGGGATATCCACCTCAACCTCCGCGAAGCAGCAGCCGAAGGAGAACGTGTTGTCCTTGCACTGGCTGGTGGCCTCGGCGGTAATGTGCTCCGCATGGCCCAGGGAGTAGAATGCCTCCAGCGCCAGGTCCGCCAGGGAGAGGAGCGCCTCGCCGCCAGCGTCCACCACATCCCGGCCCCGGATATCCAAGACTCCGGCCTCGGGCAGGAGCTCCCGGGCGTAGGCCAGCAGCTTCTCCCGGAAGAGGAGCCCGGCCTTTTTGATGGCGTGACCGGTGACATAGGTCTGCCGGGAGGCGTAGGCCCCCGTGTCAAAGGGGGCGGTGTCGGTGTCCTGGGTGGAGATAATATGTACGTCTGCGGTGGGGATGCCGATGGTCTCTGCGGCCATCTGGGAAAAGACGGTATCCCCGCCCTGGCCGATTTCCGTAGCCCCCAGCTGGAGCTGGACGGTGCCGTCCTGGTTGAGCACGATGCGGGCGGAGGCGGTCTCCAGAGAGATGGGCCACACGCCGGTCTTATAGGAGAACACCGCCATGCCCACGCCCCGGCGTACCGGGCCGGTCTGGTTCCGGTACTGCTCCCGCAGCTGGTCCCAGCGGATAAACCGCCGCCCCTTCTCAATGCAGTCCCGCACTCCGGAGGAGTGGCAGGTAATGCCGTTGAGCGGGTCCACATATCCCGGCGGCATGAGGTTTTGCAGGCGGAATTCCAGAGGATCCAGCCCCATTTCCCGGGCAATGTCCTCCATCATGCACTCAGACGCGAAATCGGCCTGGGGAATACCGTAGCCCCGCATGGCGCCGGGGGAGGCGATATTGGTATAGACGGTCCAGGCGTCGCTGCGGTGGGCCAGCTGGTCCAGATAGGTCTGCCGGAAACCGGTGACAGCGTTGGACACAATGGCGTGGCCGTGGGAGGCATATCCCCCCTGGTTGGACACGGCCACGCACTCCCGGGCCATGAGAAAGCCGTCCCCGTCTATCGCCGCCCGCAGGTCGAAGGCAATAGGGTGGCGGGAGCGGGTGTTCTGGAAGGTCTCCTCCCGGGAGACCTCCAGCCGGACGGCACGTCCCCCCGCCTGCATACAGAGCCAGGCGTTCAGGGGCTCATAGAGGACCTCCTGCTTGTTGCCGAAGCCGCCGCCGATATAGGGCTTGATCACCCGCACCCGCCCCCAGGGGATGCCCAGGGCCTGCCCCACCACCCGGCGGACAATGTGGGGGATCTGGGTGGAGGTGACGACGGTGATCCGGTCCCCCTCCGTATAGGCGTAGGAGACGGGTGGTTCCAGGTGACAGTGCTGGACCTGCTGGGTCTCATAATGTCCCCGGAACTGGTGATAGCCGGGGAAGTTGAGCACGTCCTCCGCACATTTGAAGTCCGAGTCCGGCATGGGAATTTCCGATGTATGGTGCTTGAGCACATTGCCGGGGAATGCCGGATGAAGGGGCTCTACCCCCTCCGACATGGCCTGCGCCGGGGTGAGCACGGGGGGATATGCCTCATACTCCACCTGGATGAGCGCCAGGGCGCGCTGGGCGGTGAGGGCGTCCTCCGCCACCACCGCGGCGATATCGTCTCCGTAGATGCGCACCCTGCGGTTGAGCAGCCGACGGTCGGAGACGTCCCGATGGACCTCCTCCGTGCTCCAGGGGTGGCCGGGGGTGGGATACGGGTGCTCCGGGGCGTCAAAGCAGGTGAGGATTTTCACCACGCCCGGCAGCTCCAGCGCCCTGCTGATGTCCATGGACCTGACCCACCCGTTGGCAATGGTGCTGTGGAGGATTTTGGCCTCCAGCACCGGGCAGGGGCACAGGTCGCCGGTGAATTTGGCCCGGCCGGTGACTTTGTCAAAGGCGTCTACCCGCCGGATGCTTTTTCCAACTTCCATAAGACGCACCTCCTCTTCACAAGCCCATTATAACCTATCGCCGGGAAAAAAGAAAGTTCGATTTTCCCTTGATTTCTCCCCTTTATGTGCTATCATGGGATCATGGAGCACCAGAGGAACTGTCAGCGAGGAGGCAAAAAATGATTGACCTGACCATTCGCCAGGATATCTTGGAGCGCAACATACACACAGCCCGGGAAAACGGTGTGATAATTCCCACACTCCGGCAGATGAGGCACCCGGAGGAGATCCCCGGCAAAATTCAGGACAGACTGCGGCACGTGGGCCTGTGGGACGTGGACCCCCTGAACCTGTTCCGCATCACCTGGAAGAATCAGCCTGTGGAGCGGGGCGGGCTCTTTTCCCCCGTACCCAATTACATTGAGCTCCCCCCTGCCTTAACGGGGGTGCCCGCCCGCATTCTGTGCATGGTGGGCAAGTGGTTCCCCACCGGATGCCACAAGGTGGGGGCCGCCTTTGGCTGCCTGGCCCCCCGGCTGGTGACAGGGCAGTTCGACGCCGGATATCACCGGGCGGTATGGCCCTCCACCGGCAACTACTGCCGGGGCGGGGCCTTCAATTCCAAGCTGCTGGGGGTCAAGTCGGTGGCCATCCTCCCGGCGGGCATGAGCCGGGAGCGCTTTGACTGGCTGAGCCAGATTGCCGGGGAGGTAATAGCCACCCCTGGCTGTGAGTCCAATGTCAAGGAGATTTTCGACAAGACCCATGAGCTCCGCCGGGAACCGGACTGCATGATTTTCAATCAGTTTGAGGAGATGGGCAACCACCTTTGGCACTACCAGGTGACGGGGAGCGCCATTCAGGAGGCGTTCGAGGCCGCGAAGCGCCCCGGAGACCGGCTGGCGGGGGCCTGCTTCACCTCCGGCAGCGCCGGGACCATCGGCTGCGGGGATTACTTAAAGGAGGTCTATCCCCAGATGAAGCTGGCGGTGGGGGAGGCCCTCCAGTGCCCCACCATTTTAGGCAACGGCTTTGGGGACCACCGGATCGAGGGCATCGGCGACAAGCACATCCCCTGGATTCACAACGTGAAAAACACCGATATGGTCATCGCCATTGACGACGAGGACTCCCAGCGGCTTCTGCGCCTCTTCCAAGAGGAGGCGGGCCGCGCCTTCCTGCGGGAGGCCGGGGTGGACGGAGAGACCCTGGACAATCTCTCTCTGCTGGGTATTTCGGGAATCGCCAACGTACTGTGCTGCATCAAGCTGGCCAAGTACTACGAGCTGACGGAGCACGACGTGGTGGCCACGGTGCTCACCGACTCCGCCGCCATGTACGGCTCCCGGGTGGAGGAGCTGGCCCGGGAATATGGTCCTTACAGCCGGATTGACGCCGCCGTGGATTACGGGGTGCACCTGCTGGGCCTGCGGACCGACGCCATGGCAGAGCTGAACTATTACGACCGCAAGCGGGTTCACAATCTGAAGTATTACACCTGGGTGGAGCAGCAGGGCCGCACGGCGGAGGAGCTGAACGCCCTGTGGTACGACCAGGAGGGCACCTGGCAGGCGGTCCACTGGCAGGCCGAAGCGCTGGACCGGCTCATCGACGCGTTTAACGAGGCCTCCGGGGTGCTGAAAAGGCTATGAGACATGTAATTTGCGGCAAATGTGTCAAATGCGGCGCGGAATATGAGGCTGTACCCACCCTGACCACCTGCGCCTGCGGCGGCGTTTTGGACATTCAGTACGACTATGCCCGCATCCGGGAACGGGTTTCCCCCGCGTCCCTGGCGGCGTGCCGGGACTACTCCATGTGGCGGTACAAGGCCTTTCTGCCGGTGGAGGACCCGCCCGCGCCCACGCCCCTGCGGGTGGGCTGGTCTCCCCTGTACCGGGCGGACCGGCTGGCCGGGGAGCTGGGCCTGCGGCGGCTGTACATCAAGGACGACGGCCAGAATCCCACCGCCTCTCTGAAAGACCGGGCTTCCGCTCTGGCAGTGGTGAAGGCGCGTGAGGCGGGGGCGAAAGCCATCGCCTGCTCCTCTACGGGCAACGCCGCCTCCTCTCTGGCGGGGAGCGCGGCGGCGGCGGGTCTGCGGGCGTATATCTTCGTCCCCAGCCGGGCCCCCAGGGGCAAAATAGCCCAGCTGCGGATTTTTGGGGCGGAGGTGGTGTCGGTAGAGGGCTCCTATGAGGAGACCTTTGCCCTCTCCAGAGACGCGATTGCGCACTGGGGCTGGTATAACCGCAACGCCGCCGTCAATCCCTATCTGTCCGAGGGCAAAAAGACCGTGGCTCTGGAGCTGATGGAGCAGCTGAACTGGCAGACGCCCGACTATGTGGCCCTCTCCGTGGGGGACGGCTGCACCATTGCGGGGGTATGGAAGGGCTTTCGAGACCTGTACGCGGCGGGCTTTATCAGCTGCCTGCCCAGGCTGATTTCCGTTCAGGCAGAGGGCTGCTGCCCTCTGAACCGCGCCCTCCAGACCGGGGAGGCGTGGTCCCCCATGCCGGAGAATACTCTGGCCGATTCCATTGCCGTGGGGGTGCCCCGGAATCCGGACAAGGCCATGGCCGCTGTGCGGGAGTCCCGGGGGCTGGCGGTAAACGTCGCCGATGAGGAGATTTTGGAAGCCATGCGTCTGCTGGGCCGCACCCAGGGGGTGTTCGGGGAACCGGCCGGCGCCGCGGGCACGGCGGGCGTTCAAAAGGCGCTGAAGCTGGGCCTTTTGGACCCGGAGGCCACTGTGGTGAGCATTGTCACCGGAAACGGTTTGAAGGACGCGGCCAATGGTATCCGCGCCGCCGGGGAGCCCATGACCTGTCCCCCCAATATGGACGCTCTGCTGTCCCTCTTCTCCGGTTCTTTTTCTTGAAAGAAAAAGAACCAAAAAGAACTTCTTATACGCCGCGAAGCCGCCGGGGAAACGGGGGTACAGAGCCCGGCAGTGATGTGCTGTATTCCCCCCTAAACGGTATCTTTTTATGATCGAACAATAAATTTTTTAGGGAGAGACAATTTTATGATCCGCTGGTTACACCAAGAAGATGGGGAAGGACAATTTAGCAGCAGATTTTTCCGCAATGATGAAAATGAAGATGAACTAATCGTTTACGCAAACAGTAACAGCCCTGATTTTATCGAATGCGCCGAAAAATGTGTCGAGGCATTTAACAGCCTTTCTGAGCCTGTAATCGATGAGATCTGTAAAAAACTCATCCGCTGCGCCAAGGAGGATGGCGGCATAAAGGAAGAATTTGAACTGCCCGAACTTGAGAACGCTCTTGAGATATTAAATCATTGCTGGTTTGTAGCATTGTATGTGGACATGGGGCGCAGAGACGACAAGATAGCCTATGCCGTTGAGGGCGAGGGAGATTGGGGCGAGAATATTGGCTTTGTCATAAACAATGACAGGGTAATTTACGTCGGCACTGATTATTTGGACTATATGCAGAACGCATATTAAACCATCGGGACCCCTGAGAAGTTCGTATTCTCTATGCGGGGAGTGTACACAGCCTGGCACACGGCTGGACTTGTCCCCGTCCGCTTGAGCTGCACAACATTGCTCAGCATTAAACCGGCGTTTTTATACTTGAAAAACCAAACAAGCTTCCATATGCCGCAAGAAATAGAAAGGAACCTGTACTCATGAATGAACGTCCCGCCAGGCTCGGCGCCTGGGCTTACCTGCTTTTGACCGCCGCCACGCTGGTAATCTCGGTTTATTTCTTCTTTTTTGGTCCGCCGAAAGGAAATATTCCCCTGTTCTGCCTGCCCATCTGGATGGGCTATACCGTCTTTAACATGATTAAGAGCATTTCCGACATGATCGGCCGCCGCCAGCGGATTGCCAACTTTACCCGGATGCTGGACCGCTGGGAGGACGCCCTGGGCAAGCGCCGGAACGCCCTGCTTCTGCTGGCCTTTATGACCCTGGCGGTGGGCGGCATTAAGATTGCCGTTCCCTTTATTTTGATGATGTTGTAGCCGCTTCAGGATTTATCCGGGACCTGGAACGAAGCTGCGAAAGGAGCCTGTCATGTCCATATTGATTCAGAGCGGCACCCTGCTCCTGCCCGACGGACCTGTGCAGGCCGACCTGCGGGTGGAGGGGGAGAAAATTGTTCAGATCGGCCCCCGGCTCCCGCCGGAGGGCAGTCAGGTGCTGGATGCCTCCGGAAAACTGGTGTTCCCCGGTCTGATCGACACCCATACCCATTTTGAGATGAACAAGGGCACCGTCCGGGAGACGGCGGACGACTGGACCACCGGCACCCGAGCGGCTCTGGCCGGGGGAACCACCTGTGTGCTGGACTTTGCCGAGCCCCAAAAGGGCCACAGCCTGGCCTCCGCCCTGCGGACCTGGCATGACAGGGCGGACGGCCACGCCTCCTGCCACTACGGATTCCATATGACCATCAAGGACTGGGACGCCCGCATCCGCGCCGAGCTGCGGGATATGACTGCCGCCGGGGTGTCCTCCTACAAGGTCTATCTGGCCTATGACGCCCTGCGTGTCTCCGACGCCGTGGCTCTGAAGGTGGTCCGGGCCGTAGGGGAAGAGGGCGGCATTATAGGGTGCCACTGCGAGAACGGGGACCTGGTGGAACAGGGCATCGCCGCCATGCACGCCGCCGGGCGCTTTGGCCCCGAGGCTCATCCCGCCTCCCGCCCTGCGGCTGTGGAGGCCGAGGCTGTCGGCCGCTGGCTGGCCATCGGAGAGCTGGCCGGCTGTCCCGTGAATATCGTCCATCTGTCCACGCTGCGGGGGCTGGAGCAGGTGCGGGCCGCCCGCAGGCGGGGACAGCCCCTCTATGTGGAGACCTGCCCCCAGTATCTGACCCTCACCGGGGACAAGTACCGCCTGCCCGGATTTGAAGGGGCCAAATATGTCTGCGCCCCGCCCTTGCGGGCGCAGGAGGACGCGGACGCCCTCTGGGAGTCCCTGGCCGCCGGGGAGCTGGACACCGTCGGCACGGACCACTGCTCTTTCCGTTTCAACCCCGTTAAGCGGCTGGGGGAAGGGGATTTCGCGGCCATTCCCGGGGGTATTCCCGGCGTGGAGCACCGGGCGGAGCTGATATACACCTATGGGGTGGCAGCCGGGCGGATTACCGCTCACCAGATGATGCAGGCTTTGTCGGAGCGCCCCGCCAGGCTCTTTGGCATGTATCCCCAAAAAGGAGCTCTGGCTGTGGGAAGCGACGCGGATATTACCATTTTGGACCCCGGCGTCTCCCATGTTATCACCGCCGAAGGGCAGTATCAGAATGTGGATTATACCCCCTATGAGGGCATGGAGAGCCGCTGCCGGATAGACGCCGTGCTGCTCGCCGGCGCGGTGGCTGTCCGGGAGGGAAAGGTGCTTCTGGAGGGCAGGGGAAGCTATGTCCGCCGGGGCCCGTGCCAGTTCTGGCGGTGAGGCTGGGCGCGGTTTTGCTGGCCTCCGGAGCCGGGCGGCGGTTTGGCGGCAATAAGCTGCTGGCTCCTGTGGAGGGTGTACCTCTGATTCAGCGGGCGCTGGAGGCGGTGCCTGCGGAGCTGTTCTGCCGTGCGGCGGTGTGCTCCCCCTATCCGGAGGTGCTGGCTTTGGCGGGTGAGCGGGGATTTCTGCCTCTGTATAACCACCGGGCCCGGGAGGGCATTTCCACCTCCATCTGTCTGGGATTGTCCGCCCTTTGGGATATGGATGGAGTACTCTTCGCTGTATGCGACCAGCCCTATTTGACAATAAACAGCATTATCCACATGATAAACGCCTTTAGGGATTCTCCCGCCTCCGTCTGCGCTCTGGCTTGGGCGGGAAAGCGCGGCAATCCCGTGCTCTTCCCCGCGGAGCTGTTCCCGGCGCTGTCCGCCCTCACCGGTGATACCGGCGGCAGCGCAGTCATTAAGGCACACCGGGACCGCCTGCTGCTGGTGGAGGCCGGCTCCCCTGCGGAGCTGCGAGATGTGGATTGTCCGGATGACCTGTTTCCGGCATGACATTGGGGGGAGAGGCAAGTCTGTTGTTTAACGTCTGCACATTAAAACTTGTCCCTTTTTATCGTCTGGAAAAAGATATACGAAACCTTTTATAAGCCTGTCCAGCAGAGCGCGGGGGGCCGGGTAAAGCGGCGGCAAAACTCTGCCAGGCTTTCCCGCGCGGGAAGTGTTTCGACAGACTGAGTCGGGGCCGCATAAACCGGCGCCGCCCAGC
>CANDFO010000057.1 GCA_947384055.1 uncultured Flavonifractor sp. | reverse complement strand
AGTCTGACGCGCTTACTATATTCCAGCCGGCTCGTCAGCCGGATGAAATCTCGTTGAACCAAACCCGCTTTGCCGGGTTTTGGTGCGGAGCGGCCCTCCGATATATACCGCACCGCATTCTGGACAGATCTGGCTCCGCTTTGGTCACGCGGATGCCGTCTCTGTTGATATAAACGGGCAAGGTCAGACTTCCTGACCGTTTACACCTGTTATATCGGCAGCTTTCTTACAGAATTAAGCCTGATTCAGAAAAATTTCCGTCTGGGTCCCGCTGCTGCAATCAGTATATTTTTGTAACAAGAGCATGGATTCCGCAATCAGAATCCATGCTCTACCGCGATTACCACCACTTATCACAGACAATTCCGAATTATATCCGGATGCGTTCAGAAATGTTTTCCAAAAATAGTTTTTCCCTAATTTTTGACGCGGAAACAGCCCCTGCTTTCCTGAGCTTGCGTAAAAAAGCTGTTTTCTTTTTCACAACAAAAGGGCATGCCGCAGTCTGTCGAAACACTTCCCCCGCGGGAAAGCCTCGCAGAGTTTTGCCGCCCGGGGGCGGCAAAATAAAGTTAGAATCGGTCATTTTCGGGGACATGTGCCTCGAAAATGACACTGCTCGGCCTGCAAGTGTGCCCAAAGGGTGCGCGCAGCAGGCCGTATCCCCTTTGTCGAAAAAGGCCTTTGGCCTTTTTCGACAGGCTCGGGCGTGCCGCAGTTGATTCTGCGGCACGCCCGAGCCATGATACGGGTACAGCGCGGGGCGGTCATAATGAGGACGGGCTCTGGGGACCGCCGCCGTAATTGGAACGATAGCCTCCGGGCTGGCCAGGCTCCTCCGTGCGGGGACCGAAGGAGCCGTGTACCACATGGTCGTAAAAATTGGCGCAGGAAGCGGACTGATAGGGAACCAGCCACAGTGTGAGAATACCAAAGGTAAAGGGAGCCAGCAGAGCCCAGCCCAGGAAAGACAGCTCCAGAAGGAACGCGCTGCCTTTCCATCCCTTCATGGCCTCCTTGCTGTGACGAATGGCCTCCAGGGCGCCCATGTCCGGGTTGTCCAGCAGGAAGTACTCGGTCAGCCAGTAGCGCAGGCTTGCAATAATCACCACCGCAACGGCGGCAAACAGCGCCAGCAGTGCCAGCATCAGCAGCAGGGTGCTCTCCGTAACGATGGCGGCAATCAGAAGGACCGCATAGGGGATGACCCCAAGCAGGCTCCACAGAGCGGTAAACAGATTTACAAGGAAGCCCGCCGCCAGCACCCTGCCTATCACGGAGAAGCCGTCCAGCAGGTTGCGGTAATTGGGCTGCTCCCCCCGGGCCAGGCGCAGGGAATAGGAGGTGTAGCCAAACGTGATAATCCAGCCGTAAAGGGTCAGCAGAAGCTGAACCAGCCCATACATCCCCGTCCGCCTGGCGGTAAATACATAACGTATCACATCCGTCATCTCATACTGTCCGCTCATCATATACCGGTAAGCCAGCTCAAAGGGGTCGGAGATAAAGAACATCACCGCACTGGTAATGCCTACGCTCAAAACCATATAGACCAGTGTCACCAGCATGGGATGGGGGTAGGCGCTCCGCATCGACATGCGGGCCTTCCACTTGGCCTCCTGTCGGTTGAAAAAGCCCATTGAAAATCACTCCACTCACTTGTAAGGTTTTGAGTTTATTCTACCACATTACGGCTCAGATTGCAAGGCGGACAGCTCCACTGTAAAACACACGCCGCCGGAACAGTTCTCCGCCCAGCAGGTCCCCTTGTGGGCCTCCGCAGTCCCCCGCACCAGGGCCAGACCCAGACCGGAACCGCCGCTTTCCCGGCTGCGGGATTTGTCCCCCCGGTAGAAGGGCTCCCACAGGCGGGACAAATCCCGGGCGGGGATGGGAAGGCCGTCGTTCTCTACCTTCAGCCGGGCCTTCCGGCCTTCCCGACACAGAGACACCCGCACCCCACCTCCGGCGGGACAGTGCCTGATGGCATTGGCCCCCAGCTCCGTCACCAGCTCCTCCAGCCGCCGCGGGTCCCCCTCCACCCGGAGGGGCTGGAGGTCCAGGGCCAGCATAATCCCTTCCCCCTGGGCGGCAGGACCCAGGCGGGCAAAGACCGCTTCAATCAAGGCCTTCAGCTCCACTGGTTCCCGGCGGAGCTCCGCCCCCGCCTCCAGGCGGGACAGGTCCAGAAGCTGTCCCACCAGAGCGTTCATGCGGTCGGATTCGTCCAGAATTACATCCAGATACCGCTCCCGCTTTTCCGGGGCGATATCCTCCCGCAGGGCTTCCGCGTGGGTGCGCAGCACCGCCAGCGGCGTTTTGAGCTCATGGGCGGCGGCCCGGGTGAAGGCCCGCTCCCGCCGGACCGCCCGGGCCTGAATGAAGGCGGTAAACACCGCCAGCAGCACCGCCCCCAGGAAAGTCCACACAAGCATATGCTCCAGGCCGTAGAACAGATAGCAGGGGTCCACCTGATAGCTGTAGGCCAAGGTGTAGTCCCCGTCCTCATAGAGCATGGTCCCCTGGTTTGGCTGCCGCTCCGGAAGCATGGAGACCATATAGTCCGTCCGCTCGGCGTTCCTCTCCATCCCCTCCTCCAGCCGGTCCAGGTTTGCCTCCAGTCTGCGGAATACTTTCAGCCGCTCTTCCGGGGCCCCGGGGCCCATCATCAGTCCCCCGAAGAAAAACAGGCTGCGGTTCACCAGCTCTGTTGTCTGCCGGTTCTGATACCGCTCAGGTCCCAGGTCCAGCAGAGTGACGGTCTCCTCCCCCCGGTGGAACACCAGACGCAGGGGGAACAGACGGTTAAAGTCTTTCACGCCGCTAATTTCAAAGGAAAAGGGCTCCTCCCACCACACGCTGGACAGAGTCAGATAGCCGGTCCAGTCATCTCCGCCCACCTCACGCTTCAGCTCTATCAGGCGCCGGGCCAGCTCCAGCTCCTCCTCTTCGGTGAGCACCTCGTCAAACATCATATAAACCTCTTCCGATGTCTCCGGTATCAGAAAAGAGCCCATCAGAAGCTGGCTGCGGTTGGTCACGTTACCCCATCTGTCATAAGATCGCAGGGCGATCTGTCCCTGATAGGAGACCAGATTGTGGGCAATTCCGTCCAGATTGGCCCGATACGGGGTGCGCTCCTGCATCTCCTGCTTCACATAATACCGGCACATGCCCAGCCTCTGCTGAATCTCCTGTCTGTGCCACTGCCGGTTGTTCCAGACCAGAACGCCCGCCATAGCCGTCCACAGCGCCAGAAAAACCAGCAGCATCCGCAGGAAAAACCGCCAAAACAAAGTGCGGTCTCTCATGACAGTCCCTCCTTCATCCGGTAGCCCGCTTTAAATACCGTCTCAATCTGCCTCCCCGCTCCCCCCAGGGCGGCCCGCAGGTTTTTGATCTGTACGTCCACCGCCCGGACATCCCCCTCGAACTCAATGCCCCATACCTTGTCCAGCAGCTCTTCCCGGCTGAGCACCCGGCCCCGACTGCGCAGGAGACACTCCAGCAGCGCATACTCCCGGGGGGACAGGGGAACGGCCCGGCCATCCACGGCGCACTGCCTCCTGGACAGCTCCAGGGAGATAGAACCGCACCGCAGGCTTTCGCCGCCCGCGTCTCCGCGGCTGCGGCGGATCAGGGCCATGGTCTTGGCATAGAGGAGTGCCAGGGAATAGGGCTTGGCGATGTAGTCGTCTCCGCCCAGAGCGTACCCCCGCAGGGCATCCTCCTCGCCGCCCAGAGCGGTCAGAAAGAGGATGGGCACAGCGCTGCGGGCCCGCACCGCCCGGCACACCTGGAAGCCGTCCAGCTCCGGCATGAGCACGTCCAGCAAAATGGCATCATAATCATGGTCCCGAAGCAGGTCCAGGGCTTCCATCCCGTTTCTGGCCAGGTCGCACTCGGTTCCGTGGGCGGTGAAGTAGTCCCGGACAATATCCCGCAGACGGGCCTCGTCTTCCACGATCAATATATGGCTGTTCACAGCGGCATCCGCCTCCCTTCCATTCATGTCCATTCATGCGTTCCACAATTCAGTCTGCGTATCACTGCTCTGAATACAGGATAGCACAGAGATGTGTCGGACTTATGTGACTCCAATTCCAGTGTTGATTTAGAACCTGTATTCATAACCGGGGAATGCTGGATGGGTGAGGATTTTTTCCGCCAGTCAAGGAGATGTTCCGCAGCCATCCTGACACAAGGCAAGGGAAGGCCACGCAGTATGGCGGGAAAAAGACCGCTCAGTCGGCGTTCAACGGTTGGGAATACAGGTCCTTACTATTGAAGTGCAAAAAGTCGAACGGCCTGAGCGCACTTCAATCGTAAATCAACACATTTCCCTCTTGACAAGCGGGGGCAGGTGTAGTATGATCACAAATGTTGTAAAGCAACACAACTTTACAAACTTTACAGCTCTGCGAGAGGAGGAGGCGCGGGTGAAGAACCAGGCTTACCGCATGGCTCTGCTGTACGATTTTTACGGCGATATCCTCACCGAGCGCCAGCGGGAGTTTTACGACCTCTATTATAACGAAGACCTTTCCTTGGCGGAAATTGCGGAGAATTACGGCATCACCCGCCAGGGCGTCCGGGATGTGATTGTCCGGGCGGAGGCCGCTCTTACCGAGCTGGAGGATAAAACCGGCATCATCCGCCGCTTCCATAAAATGCAGGAGCAGTTTTGCCAGCTGGAGCGGTCCCTGGCGGATATACGCGCCGTCAACGACGGGCGGTATCAGGACGACGAGCTGGAGAACTGCTGTACGCAGATGGAGGCCGTTTTAAAGGCCTTGAAACAGGAGTGAGCCATGGCATTTGAAGGACTGACGGAAAAGCTCTCCGCGGCGTTCAAAAGACTTCGGGGCAAGGGATGCCTGACTGAAGCCGATGTGAAGGAGGCCATGAAGGAGATCCGCATGGCTCTGCTGGAGGCCGACGTCAACTTTAAGGTGGTCAAGCAGTTTACCGCCTCCGTTTCCCAGCGGGCGGTGGGGGCCGATGTGCTGGAGAGCCTGACCCCCGCTCAAATGATTGTCAAAATTGTCAATGAGGAGCTCACCGCGCTGATGGGCGGGGAGAGCGCAAAGCTGACCGTCGCCTCTCAGCCGCCCACCGTGATTATGCTGGTGGGTCTTAACGGCGCAGGTAAAACCACCAATGGCGCAAAGCTGGCGGGACTGCTCAAACGGACGCAGGGCAAGCGCCCCCTGCTGGTGGCTTGCGATACCTTCCGGCCCGCCGCCATCACCCAGCTGGAGGTGGTGGGAAGCCAGGTAGACGTGCCCGTCTTTCAGATGGGACAAGGCGACCCCATCGCCATCGCCAGGGCGGGCATTGAGCACGCCAAGCGTCACGGCAGCGACACCGTATTGCTCGACACCGCCGGACGGCTCCACGTGGACACGGAGCTGATGGACCAGCTCAAAGCCATGAAGGAGGCCGTCAATCCCACCGAAATCCTGTTGATTGTGGACGCTATGATCGGGCAGGATGCGGTCAACGCAGCCAAGACCTTTGACGAGGCGCTGGACCTCACCGGCGTAATGCTCACCAAGCTGGACGGCGACGCCCGGGGCGGCGCGGCTCTTTCCATCCGGTCTGTAACCGGAAAGCCCATCAAATTTGTGGGTGTGGGGGAGAAGCTGGACCAGGTGGAGGTGTTCCATCCCAGCCGCATGGCCTCCCGTATTCTGGGCATGGGGGACGTGCTCTCCCTGATTGAAAAGGCCGAACAGAATTTTGACGCGCAGAAGGCCGCCGAGCTGGAGCAGAAGCTCCGCAAGAATAAGTTTACTTTGGCTGATTTTTACGACCAGCTGGTGCAGCTCAAGGGCATGGGGTCTCTGAGCGATATCGCAGGGATGCTGCCGGGGGTCAACGCCAAGGCCTTGGAGGGCGGGGCTGTGGATGAGGGGGCGCTGGCCCGGACGGAGGCAATTATCCTCTCCATGACCCCCGCGGAACGGGAGGACCCCTCCCTGCTGAACAACAGCCGGAAAAAGCGCATCGCCGCGGGCTCCGGCACGCAGGTGGTGGACATCAACCGTCTGCTCAAGCAGTTTGAGCTGCTTCAGCAGATGACTCGGCAGCTCACCGGGAAGCAGATGAAGCGTATGGGGAAGTTGGGAAAGCTGGGGAAATTCCCCGGCATGCCCTTTTGACCCTTCGGAAGAGCCGCTCTCTGCGGAAGCCGGATTTTCCATGGGCAGGCAAAAAGTTGGCAAGCGCACCGGGTTGTGCGTTTCCATAGAAACCGCTGAAATTATATGGAGGTGAATATAGAATGGTCAAAATCAGACTGCGCCGCATGGGTGCAAAGAAAGCTCCCTTTTACCGCATCGTGGTGGCGGACTCCCGTTATCCCCGGGACGGCCGTTTCATTGAGGAGATCGGAACCTACAATCCCCTGATGAATCCCGCCGAGATTCAGGTGGACGCCGAGCGCGCCCAGGCCTGGATCAAGACCGGCGCTCAGCCCACCGAGACCGTGAAGGCCCTGCTGAAAAAAGCCGGCGCTATCTAAACGGAGGCCAGCATGAAAGAACTGCTCACGTACATCGCCCAGAACCTGGTGGAACACCCGGAAGCGGTGTCCGTCACCGAGGACGTGGGCGAGAGCGAGACTGTCCTGGAGCTTCGGGTCGCCCCCGAGGACATGGGCAAGGTGATCGGCCGTCAGGGTCGCATCGCCAAGGAGATCCGCACCCTTATGCGTTCAGTGGCGCAGCGGCAGGGGAAAAGGGTCTCCGTGGAAATCGTGGATTAACCGACGCGAAATGACACGCCGCAGAACAGCTCTGCGGCGTGCTTCTTTTTTGCGGGGCATGCTCCTCTGCCGGCAGGGCTGCGGGCTGATGGTTTTGCGTGAAGATGGTTCCGGGCCGGGAGAGGGCCTTGGAGCGGGGAGGAAAGAAGATGAAGCAGAGGTTTTTAGAGGCCGGACAGGTGGTCAATACCCACGGCATCCGGGGGGAGGTGAAAATTGTCCCCTGGTGCGACAGCCCGGAGTTTCTCTGCCGGTTTGACACGTTCTATCTGGACGGCAAGGGGCTCAAGGTCCGGAGCGCCCGGCCCCACAAGGGCAATGTGCTGGCCAGCCTGGAGGGGGTGGACACGGTGGAGGAGGCCATGCTGCTGAAGGGGAAAACCATCCATATCGACCGCACCGGAGTAGCGCTTCCGGAAGGGCGGCACTTTTTGGCGGACCTCATCGGTCTGCGGGTGCTGGACGCGGACAGCGGAGCGGAGCTGGGCGTTCTCACCGAGGTGCTGACGCCTCCTGCCCACGAGGTCTATGTGGTCCGGGGGCCGGGGCGGGAGTACCTGATCCCCGCTGTGGACGCCTTCCTGGTGGAGACCGATGTGGACGGAGGCTTTCTGCGGGTCCGGCTGATCGAGGGGATGGGCTACGATGTATCAGATTGATATTATGACGCTCTTTGACCTGACTGTGGGCGATATGATGAATGAGTCGGTGCTGGGGCGGGCCCAGGAGCGGGATATTATCCGTATTGAGGCCCATCAGATCCGGGATTATACCCTCAACAGACAGAAGCAGGTGGACGACTACCCCTATGGCGGCGGCCGGGGGGCGGTGATGCAGGCAGACCCGCTCTATCAGTGCTGGCGGCATATTGTGGATACCTGCGGGCCGGGACACACCATCTATCTCTCCCCTGCCGGGACCACCTTTACCGAGGCCCACGCCCGCCGGCTGAGGGACAGCTACAGCCATCTGATTCTGGTATGCGGCCACTATGAAGGCATTGACGAGCGCTTTATCGAAGAGTGTGTGGACGAGGAAATCTCCATCGGGGACTTTGTGCTCACCGGCGGGGAGCTTCCCGCCATGGTGGTGGCCGACGCAGTGGCCCGGCTGGTGCCCGGGGTGCTGTCCGACCCGGAATGCTTTGAAAATGAGAGCCATTGGAATGGCATGCTGGAATATCCCCAGTACTCCCGCCCCGAAGAGTGGCACGGCCGGAAAGTCCCGCCTGTTCTCCGCTCCGGCGACCACAAAAAAATCGCCCGCTGGCGGCGGAAACAGTCCATTCTCCGCACCCGCCGGCGCAGGCCCGACCTCTACCGCGGGCTGGACCTGTCCTCCAGGGAGGACCAAAAACTCCTGCGGGAGCTGGAAGAGGAGGGCTGGGAAACCGCCCGATGATTCCGCGGCTTTAGCAGAGGTCTCCCGGCTGAGCCGTGCGGAAAAAAGGGGGAAAGATTTACAGCTTTCCCCTTTACTTTCCGCAGGAGGAATGGTACAATAGCGTCAACGAAACATATGATTTCAAAAATCACATTGGGAGATTACAGTTATGAGTTTTAAGATTGTTGTGGACAGCTGCTGCGACCTGACCCCCGCCCAGATTCAGGAGGGCTGCTTTGTGAGCGTCCCCCTGACCATCCATGTGGGGGAAGAGGCGATTATCGACAATGCGGCGTTTGACCAGACTGATCTGCTCTGGAAAATGCGCGAGAGTGAAACCGCCCCTCACACCGCCTGCCCGTCTCCCGTTCAATATATGGAGGCGTTTGACTGCGGCGCGGACGACATCTATGTCGTAACTCTCTCCGCCCTGCTCTCCGGGTCCCACAATTCCGCGGTCCAGGCCCGGCTGATGTGGCTGGAGGACCATCCGGACGCCCATATCCACGTGTTTAACTCCTGTTCGGCCTCTGCCGGAGAGGTGGCGCTGGCTATGCAGATCCGGGACTTGGCCGTCACCGGAATGCCTTTTTCCGAGGTGGTGAGCCGCGCCTCCCGGTTTATCGGCGGAATGGAGACTCTCTTTGTTCTGGAAACACTGGATAATCTGCGGAAGAACGGCCGTCTGACCAGGCTCCAGTCCATTGTCACCAGCACCCTGAGGATCAAGCTGCTCATGGGGGCCACCCGGGAGGGCGAGATCTGTAAAAAAGGGCAGGCCCTGTCGGTAAAGCAGGCCTTGTCCAAGATGGCGTCTCTCATGGCCGCCGACGAAAAGCACCAGGGCCGCCGTCTGGCAATTGCCCACTGCAACTGCCCGGACCGGGCCTTCTATCTGAAGGATCTGGCCTTGGAGCAGTGCAGCTTCAGCGAAATTGTAATCAGCGATACCTGCGGAGTATCCACCGTCTATGCCAACGACGGCGGTGTGGTGGCAGCCTACTGAGCGGCCCCCGTCAGGGGCATGGGAGCCTAAAAGCGCCGATACAGGCATCTGCAAAATATAAGAACCTGTATTCACAACCGTTGAACGCCGACTGAGCGGTCTTTTTCCCGCCATACTGCGTCGCTTTCCCTTGTCTGGCGGGAAAAATCCTCGCCCATTCAGCATTCCCCGGTTATGAATACAGGTTCTAATTCCTCCAGCGTCCTATCTTCGTACCTGTTTTCCCCGTTCCCGCCCTCGTTCCGGACCGGTGTTAAGTGATACACAATATATAGAAGCGAACTTCATGACGATACGCTCGTACACGATTGGGGCATAACGATACGGCAGGGATTTGAACCCTCGCCTACCCCTCGGCGTACCATGAATATCCTGCCCTTCACAGGGCAGGACGGCCGACTCATTCTCAGCCGGAAGAGATCACACCCAGACCCGGAGCTACCAAACAAGGCCGAATCAAACAACTGGAAAAAATCACGGATTCTTCTCACCTGCCCAGGCTCCCGGCCTGGGCAGGCCGCTTTCTGCGGACTTGACTTGAATTTTTGCGTCTCATATCGCGCATTTCACACGCAGGCGGGCTTGCCCGCCTGCGAGCCTGTTCAGTCTTTCCCCCTCTTGACGGCAGATTTTTTACCGCTCTCCGCTGCTCTGCCTCCTGTCAAAAAATCTCCCCCACCTATCCGGTCACGTTGAGATGTGAAACAGGCTCTGAAAAGCCGCACAGATGTTTTCAGGTGATTTGACTATATTGCAGGTCCACGCTCCAGTTGGTCTGCTGAATCAGATTGTCCAGCAGGCGCAGCTCTCTGGACAGACTGTCCGCCTGCTTTTGCAGGGTTTTGACCTCTACCGTGCTCAGGAGTTTAATCTCACTGCGGGTAGCCCTGCGGCCCAAGCCGGAGGCCGCCGCTGCCGCTAACTCCTGATAGCTTTTGACTTTCATGGTCAGGCAGTCCCGCCGGGCCAGCAGCTCCGTCAGGCTCCTGCCCTCCACCTGTGTGGCACAGTTGGTCAGATTGATACAGGCCATCAGCTGTTCCATACGCTCCAGCGCCTGGTCCAGCGCAGTCAGCAGCTCTTCCGGCTCCTCAGAGGGCGTCTCCCCTTCCTGCACCACTGCGTTGTTCATCAGACGCTGCCGCAGCTGCTGAATCAGCCGATTCAGGTCCCCGCGCTCCTGCAATGCCTCTGCCAGTTTCATCAGAAATTCCTCCTGTAAGTATCCAGATTCTTCCTTCCGGCTCCTGCTCCGGTCCCCCGCGCTCAGGAGAGGGAGCGGGGACCAAAGCCGTGGGGCAGCAGGTCTGCCAGCGTCAGTGCGGTAAAGGTGCGGTCCCTGCGCCCCACCAGCAGGGCCAGCTCCGGCGCAAATTCATAGAGCATCTGGCGGCAGGCCCCGCAGGGCCAGCAATAGTCGTCAGAATTTCCCACCACTGCCAGGCGGACGAAGTCGTCCCGGTGTCCCTCGCTGACTGCCTTCACCAGCGCGGTGCGCTCAGCGCAGATTGTGGAGCCGTAGGCGGCGTTTTCCACATTGCATCCGGTATATACACTCCCGTCAGCGCACAACAGGGCGGCGCCCACAGGGAAATGGGAATAGGGCACATAGGACCGCTCCAGCATCGTAAAGGCCAGCTCTACCAGTTCTTGATCCGTCATATCAAATACTCCTTGTAATATATTGTATTGTATTTGCAAAATACAATCAGACATACTACCGCAGTCCGTACAGCGCTCCTCTCTCCGGCGGGCCCTGGCTCAATGTTCCAAAGCGGTGAGCTTGTCCACGCGCCGCTGGTGCCGCCCTCCCTCAAAACCGGTGGACAAAAACACATCCACAATACGCCGGGCCAGGCTGGGCCCCACCATTCCGGCCCCCAGCGCCAGCACATTGGCGTCATTGTGCCGCCGGGTCATCTCGGCGGCGAAAGGGTCGCCGCACAGGGCGCACCGGATACCTGGGACCTTGTTGGCGGCGATGGATATGCCGATTCCCGTGGTACAGATGACAATTCCACGGCCGCATTCCCCGCTGGCCACTGCCTGGGCAGCGGCCTGTCCAAAGTCGGGATAGTCACAGCTGTCGGTAGAGTGCGTGCCGCAGTCCAGTATCTCATAGCCCTGCTGCTCCAGATAGGCCTTCAGCTGTTCCTTCAGGGGATATCCGCCATGGTCACAACCCATGGAAAGTTTCATTGGTAACTCCTCCTTTCAATTCGGTGCAGCTCCGGCTTCCGCTTTTCATAGACGGCGGTGTAGCGGAACCCCACCTCCTCCAGCAGAGCGCAGGCATCCCGGAAGCCGCCGCCGATGCCCTGAGGGGCGTGGGCGTCGGAGCCCAGGGTAACAATCTCTCCGCCGCAGTCCCGCCAGTGCTCCAGCACAGGTTTCCACTCCGCAATGGTCTGCCCTCTGTAGGTGTTCAGCTCAATTCCGCGGCCCCGGTCCGCCGCGGCGCGGAAAATGGCGTCAATCCGGCCCCAGTAGCGGTTCAGTGTTACGGGAGCCGTCATGTAGCGCAGCGGATAGATGATGTGACCTAGCACATCGTAAAAATCCGTGCCGGCCAGCTCCGCCATGGAGGAAAAATAGTCGTCCAAGGTGTCATAGCAGGTCTCCGGCCTGCTGTGGTCCCGAAAGTAGAAATCCAGACCGCCGGCCCTGGGACTCAGATTATGGACGGAGCCGATGACAAAATCCAGTTCCGGCCGGGCAAGGATCCCCTCCGCCGCCGTCGGATCGATGTGTCCCATCCCCAGCTCCAGGCCCAGCCGGAGTTTGAGCGCGCCCACGCAGGTGGGAACGGTGCGCCGGTACTGCTCCAATGCGCTGTGCCAGTCGAATTCATACACCCGGAGCCCGTTTTCGTCCAGCAGGTCGCAGTGGTCGGTGACACACAGCTCCGCCAGCCCTTCCCTTACGGCGGCATCCGCCATCTGTTCCAGGGGCGTGGTGCTGTCAAAGGAGAGCTGACTGTGGGTGTGGAAATCCGCGAGGTACATAGGTCCTTCCTCCTAAATCATTGTCTTCCCCCGGCGCAGAGCCGTACAGCCAAATAACCTGAAAAACGGCGCTGCCATTTTTCAAGGGGCTTTGCCCGCCCGCGGGCGGACACTCTGCGCGGCTTTCTCGACAGGCCCGGGCCGCTGTAGTCAGCCTGGTTTTTGCCCTGGCGCCTGAAAGGACTCTGTAATTCTGTTCAAGCCGTTTGATTACAGTGGCCAGCTGGGGAACCAGCGCAAGAAACAGGCGGTGTACCACTGGGGCACCGGAAGGCCCACCAGCACCGGGTAAAACATAGCGTAGAGCACCGCCGCGCCGCCGGTAATGCCCCAGACAGCCGGCCTCCATCTGTGAGTGGGTACTTGCTCCATCAGTTCGCTGAACACATAGCACAGGGCCAGCACCAGGAACACCACCGAGGGGAAGTAGTGATAGGCGAAGGTAATCCGCCCGATCAAAAGCCAGGGCAGCAGCTGGGACAGATAGCCGATGAGCAGAAACAGGGCTTTTCCGCACCGCCGGCCTCCGGCGCGGACCGCCAGTGTAAACACCGCCAGCAATCCGCCCCAGCACACCACCGGATTGACAAACGCGGCAAAGCGGACGGTGTACCCCGGGGCGGGGGTATCCAGATAATAGAGAATCGGCCGGATGTCCAGCAGCCACTGATACCAGCGGGAGGAGTAGGGGTGGCTGTCGGTGACGCCGTTGTGGTAGGTAAACATATAGATCTGGTTGTCCCACATGGTCCGGAACCAGGCGCCCAGGCTGGCATCCCCCTGGGCCTTGGCGTAGGGGTAATAGGACAAAAAATAGATGCCCGCCGGAATGACCGCAAAGCTCAGTACGGAAAAGGCCAGCGTTTTTACACACCAGCCGGCGCGCCGGTGAAGCTCCTCCGGCGGCCAGTCCCGGAGCTTCTGGTACAGGCCGATAAAGTACAGCAGCGCCAGCCCCACGCAGCCGTAAATCACCGTCCACTTGGAGGCCGCGCCCAGTCCCCAGGCCAGTCCCGATAAAAACAGCGGCAGAGCGCTCTCTCTAAACGATGTTCCGGCGGGGAGGGCAAGCCAGCGGTACATAAAGTAGTACATCAGCAGGATAAAAAAGACCCCGTAAGTGTCAATGGTGGCCAGACGGGTCTGGGTCAGGTGCATAAAATCGGCTGCCAGCAGCGCCGTGCCGCAGGCGGCGACGGCCGTCCTGCCAAACAGATTTTTGGCAAACGCATACAGCACTGGCAGCATCAGCACCCCGAAGAGCATCCCCATAAAGCGCCAGCCGAAGGGGGTCATACCGAAGAGCCGGATTCCCAGGCCCATGATGAGCTTACCCAGGGGCGGGTGGGAAATCTCGTAAGGATAGACCCCCTCGATGTGCTCCAGGGCGGTGCGGGGGTGGTAGATCTCGTCAAAATAGGCGGAGTTGGTCCAGGAGATGTCCTCCGGGACGGTGTCCTGCTCGTCCAGCAGCGCGTTGGCGGCGCTGGCGCCGTCCTCCCCCGCCAGCGGGCTGCGCTCCGGGCCGAGGGCGGCCAGCGCCCCATTTTCGTCAAAAAGGGCCAGCTCCCCCAGCTCCAGCAGCCCCCGGTCGGCCCGTCCTGTCAGGCGGACGTAGCGGACATACTGGGGATTCTCCGGTGCCACCTCAACCCACTTAAAAAGCTGGTTATAGGTCTGGCTCAACGCATAGCCGGGACCATAGTCCGCGTCGGCCCAGTAGCTGATGGTCTCCCCCTGCTCGCCGGGCCGGGTCCAGAGGGTGTACCACTGCTCCCCGTCCGAGGAGATCTCCAGATTATAGGAGCCGGTGCCCAGATTGGGAAAATACCACAGCCTGGAGAGAAGCATCTCCCGCTCCAGCGCAAAGGTGCAGGTCTGTCCGCCGCCAAAATCCTGGGCGGACTGGGGAGCCTCCATAGAACCCAGATTGGCGAAGGCGGTCACGGCATACACCACCGTAATTGCCAGCAGAGGCAGGGCGTCCTTTCGCTCCATGGGGCGGCATTTCCCCGCAAAAGAAAACCGGCGGCCCCGGGAGGAATCCTTTAAGGGCTTTGGAACCCGGCAGACCTGCCAATACCAGGCAAAACAGTACAGCAGCGCGGCAATGGCCAGCACAGGAAACAGATAGACGACATAGCCGATGGCTCCCATAGGGAAATACCTCCAAAGGGTAAGTGACGGACAGCTCCGCGTCTCTATTGTATTGCATTTTACCCTGTTTGTCCAGAGAAAAGCGGGACAAGCGGTCCGGGACGGCGGCGCGGATTTCCCGCAAGAAAAATTTCTGATGCCGAAGTTTCATTTTCCTATGGCACAGCGGCCGGATATGCGCTATAATATGGACAAGCACGACGGCGAATCTCGGGAAAGGAGCGTGCTGTCACGGATGCGGATATCGACCCACATCAAGGCGTTTGGACTGTCTAAGGTTCTGGATTACCTGGAGCGGGACCCGGACGCCAATCTTCCCAAGCTGAAGGAGTGGCTGGAGCGCTTTATGGAGCGGAAGCTGCCTCCCTATTATCAGCAGATTTTTCACAGCGCCATGAGCGACCCCTCCAACAACTGGCACCAGCTTATCCGGAGTATGTATAGCGACATCGACCCCGCCATCCTGAAAAAGCTCTTTGAAAACTTTGTCATCCACGGCCGAGTGCTGGAGTGGCCCGCCCAAGCCGCGGCGGGGGACTGGCTGGAGAAGGGCGCGCCCTGGGCAGCCCTGATTGACGCCGGGTTTCCCTGCGCCCAGAAGTGCCGCGGATGCGGCTCCGCCATCTGCGGCGTGCAGCCGGAGCGCGGGTTTGACAGTCTGGACCAGGAAATTGCCGCCCGCAAAGCCAGAGATACCCATCTGTTTATCTTCAGCGGTCTGGACCCTCTCTCCCGGGAGCAGGAGGTGATTGCCCTGTGCAACAAGCACTCCGACTGTGTCTTTGCCGCTATTACTCCGCCGGAGAGCATCAGCGAGCAGCTGGCGCAGGACATGTCCCGGGTAGGTAATTTCTTCCCCGCCATTCGGGTGGACGGGGCAATGGACCTCTCGGAGGCCCGCCGGGCGGCGGCGCTGCTGAAGCGGTACAGACTTCCCTTCGGCGTGGCGTTCCGCTGTACGTCGGAGAATGCGCACCTGGCCGCCTCGGAGGAGCTGTACGACGAGGCCATCGCCCGGGGCGCCAAGTTCTGCTGGTTTTTCACCTGCCCGGCCTACGGGCCCGAGGAATCCGCCAGCCTGGAGCAGATGGAGGACATCCATCGGCGGGTCGTGGCGTTCCGCAAGACAAAACCGCTGCTGACCCTGGACTTTTGGGATGGGCCCTCTCCCGTGGCTGGCATTCCGGAGAGGGAAACACAGAAAGGAGACGCTTCGTTATGAGCATTGTAAAGGATATGGCCCTGGCAGAGTCCGGGCGGAGAAAGATTCACTGGGTGCGGGATTTTATGCCCGCATTGGGCGGCATCGAGGAACGCTTCCAGCGGGAGAAGCCTTTCGCGGGCCTGCGGGTGGCCGTGTCGGTCCACCTGGAGGCCAAAACCGCCAACCTGGGCTATGTGCTGTCCAAAGGCGGAGCCCAGGTGCGGCTCACCGGCTCCAATCCCCTGTCCACCCAGGACGATGTGGCCGCGGGGCTGGCGTCTATGGGGGTGGAGACCTTCGGCATCCACGGCGCGGGGCCGGAGGAGTACGAGTCCCACCTGATTGAAACCCTGAGCTTTAAGCCCCACCTGATTGTGGACGACGGCGGCGACCTGGTCCACCTGCTGGGAGGCAAGCGGGCTGATTTGGCCGAGCATCTCATCGGCGGGTGTGAGGAGACTACCACCGGCATTCTCCGCCTGAAGGCCAGAGAGCGGGAGGGCATTCTTCCCTGTCCCATGATGGCGGTGAACGACGCCAAGGCCAAGCACTACTACGACAACAAGTACGGCACCGGCCAGTCGGTGTGGGACGCCATTATGCACACCACCA
>CANDFO010000056.1 GCA_947384055.1 uncultured Flavonifractor sp. | reverse complement strand
ATTCCTGTAAGTGACTGGAGTTCAGACGTGTGCTCTTCCGATCTCTCCATAGATAAACGCCAGATCAACGAGCTGGCCACCATGCGTTTCCTGGAGAACGGGGAGAATGTGGTATTCTCGGCTCACCCGTCGTGGGCAAGACCCATCTGGCCTCCGCTCTGGGCCTTGTAGCGGCGCAGCACCGCTTCTCCACCTGCTACATCAATTGCCACCAGCTTATTGAACAGCTCAAGAAGGCCCATTTTGAGAACCGTCTGCCGGACAAACTCAAAGTCCTGGCCAAGTACAGGATGCTCATCATTGACGAGATTGGCTACCTCCCTATGGATATCCAGGGCGCGAATTTGTTCTTCCAGCTTATTGCAAGGAGATATGAGAAGACGTCTACTGTCTTCACTTCCAACAAAACCTTCTCCCAGTGGAACGAGGTCTTTGCCGACGTTACCATCGCCTCCGCCATTCTAGACCGCGTCCTGCATCACTGCACCGTCATCAACATCAAAGGAGAGTCTTACCGCCTGAAGGAACGCAAGGAATTTATGCACCAGAATCAGCAGATCGTGAACACTCTTTTCGAGCAAGGCAGCAGCTGATTTTGTTACCCCCCCCCCGCCGAAAAACGACAAAATTTCTTCGGCGTTTTCTTACAATTTCAAATTGGCGTTGACACCTGTCCCAACACCGTCCTGGGGTCTTGTCTCCCGCCGGCATTGGTGGTATAATACCACTGAAATTATTTGAGCGAAAAGGGGTCTTTGCATGAACGACCGCTATGAAAGTCCTTTGTCCTCCCGCTATGCCAGTGACGAAATGCAGTACATTTTTTCCCCGGACAAAAAATTTTCCACTTGGCGGCGGCTATGGACCGCTCTGGCCCGGGCGGAGATGGAGCTGGGTCTCCCGGTGAGCCGGGAGCAGGTGGAGGAGATGGAGGCCCACCTCACCGATATCGACTATGAGGCTGCCGCCGCCCACGAGCGCAGGCTCCGCCATGACGTAATGGCCCATGTGCATACGTTTGGAGAGGCGTGCCCCAAGGCTATGCCCATCATTCACCTGGGAGCTACCAGCTGTTACGTAGGGGACAATACCGATATTATCCTCATGCGGGAGGCATTGCTGCTGGTGCGGGACAAGCTGGTGCGGGTGCTGGCGCATCTGGCGGACTTTGCGGAGCGCTACAAGGCCTTGCCCACGCTGGGGTTTACCCACTTCCAGCCCGCTCAGCTGGTGACGGTGGGGAAGCGGGCCGCGCTGTGGATGAATGAGCTGCTGATGGATCTGGACGAGGTCAGTTACCGCATTGACGGCCTCAAGCTGCTGGGCTGTAAGGGTACCACCGGAACTCAGGCCAGCTTTTTAGAGCTCTTCGAGGGCAGCCATGAATCGTGTGAGGAGCTGGACCGGAAAATTGCCGCGGAGATGGGGTTTGCCGCCACGGTCCCTGTGTCCGGGCAGACCTATTCCCGCAAGGTGGATGCGGCGGTGCTGTCCACACTGTCTGGAATCGCGCAGTCGGCCAGCAAGTTTGCCACGGATCTGCGTCTGCTGTGTCATTTGAAAGAGGTGGAAGAGCCCTTTGAGGCACAGCAGATCGGTTCTTCGGCCATGCCCTATAAGCGCAATCCCATGCGCTGTGAGCGCATCTGCGCCTTGGCACGGTATGTGATAGCCGACGCTGTGAATCCGGCGGTCACCGCCGCCTCCCAGTGGTTTGAACGGACGCTGGACGACTCGGCCAATAAGCGCCTGTCGGTGCCCGAGGCATTTTTGGCGGTGGACGCTATTTTAAATATCTATGCCAATGTATCCAGAGGGCTGGTGGTCCATGAGAAGGTCATTGAGCGCCATGTGCTGGAGGAGCTGCCCTTTATGGCCAGCGAGAACATCATGATGGACGCAGTGAAACGGGGCGGGGACCGGCAAAAGCTCCATGAGCGCATTCGGGTGCTGTCTCAGCAGGCGGGCGCCGCGGTGAAGGATAGGGGAGAGGCCAACAACCTCATCGACCTGATCGCCGCCGACCCGCTGTTCGGCATGAGCCGGGAGGAGCTCACTGTCCATCTGGAGCCGGAGCGCTATATTGGCCGCTGTCCGGAGCAGGTAGACCGCTTCCTTCGGGAGGAAGTACGCCCCGTGCTGGAGCGGTATGCCCCCGCGCTGGAGGGCAGGGATACCGAGCTGAGCGTATAAGCGCCAAATTTCTATATATTATAAGTTTCAGGAGGTAATGCGTTATGGATAAGCCTGTGCGCCGTATTGGTGTCTTTACCAGCGGGGGAGACGCCCCCGGCATGAACGCTGCCATCCGCTCTGTTGTCCGCACGTCAATCCACATGGGGATTGAGTGCATCGGCATACGGCGGGGCTATCACGGCCTGATCAACGGTGATTTTATTCCCCTGGACTTTAAGAGTGTCAGCGGTCTGTCCCGGCGGGGCGGCACCATGCTCTACACCGCCCGCAGCGAGGACTTCAAGGCCAGGGAGGGCCAGGCGAAAGCCGCCGCCACCTGTAAGCTGCTGGGGCTGGACGCCCTGGTGGGCATCGGCGGGGACGGCACCTTCCGGGGGCTGCTGTGCCTGGCCGAGCAGGGCTTGTCGGTCATCGGTATTCCCGGCACCATCGACAATGATATTGCCTGCTCCACCTATACCATCGGTTTTGACTCCGCCTGCAACACAGCGCTGGAGTGCATCGACAAGCTCCGGGACACCATCCAGTCCCACGAGCGCTGCTCCGTAGTGGAGGTCATGGGCCGCCACGCCGGGCATGTGGCCCTGAATGTAGGCGTGGCCTGCGGAGCCACCGCGGTGCTGGTACCGGAACAGGAGGTGGACTACGAGAAGGATGTGGTGGAACCGATCCGCCGCTGCCGCCTGTCCGGGCAGACCCACTTTATGGTCATTGTGGCCGAGGGGGTGGAGGGCGGCGCTTACGGCGTAGCCCAGCGTATTACTGAGGAGACCGCCGTTGACACCCGTGTGACCATCCTGGGACATGTTCAGCGGGGCGGCACACCCACTTCCCGGGACCGGATCGCGGCTACATACATGGGCTATGAGGCGGTCCGCCTGCTGACCGAGGGTCAGAGCTGCCGGGTGGTAGCCAAGCAGGGCAATGAATATACCAGCTTTGATATCCATGAGGCCCTGGCCATGACCAAGGGCCTGGATCCCCAGACTTATACGGTCATGCGGACCCTGACGGGGATCCAGCAGTAATCGCAGAAAGGTTTTTGGTCGATTAAGGCAAGAAATGACGCAACATTACGCGTAGAACCTACAGACAAAAGCCCGGCGGTCTTACGATCGCCGGGCTGAGCCTGTCGAAAAAGGCCGGAGGCCTTTTTCGACAGATGGGATACGGCCTGCTGCGCGCACCCCTTGGGCACGCTTGCAGGCCGAGATGTGTCATTTTCGAGGCACATGTCCCCGAAAATGACCAATTCTAACTTTATTTTGCCGCCCTTGGGCGGCAAAACTCTGCGGGGCTTTCCCGCGGGGAAAGTTTTTCGACAGACTGGGCCCGGCGGTCTTACGATCGCCGGGCTTTTGTCTGTACCAGTTTTTTATTTTGCCAAAACCTTCCTCAGCCGGGCAAAGCGGGGGAGGCCCTGCTCGGTGGGGGCCTCGGCGGCGCCCTGAATCAGGGGCAGGGCGTAGTCAATATACGCCTGGGTCACGCCGTTGCCCTCTTTGTTGATCCACTCCAGGGGGACCTTTTTCTCAAAATTGGCCACCTGGGACAGGTCGAACAGCTTGGTCCGGCAGGAATACTTGCCGCTCTCGCGGGTACACTCGAAGCCTACCATCTTGTCGGTTTCGCCGGCCACGGCGGTCTCCACAGCGGTCTTGCCCGCCAGGAAGGACTCGTCGATATCGGTGCGGGAGGCCACATGGGCCCCGCAGCGCTGGAGTAGGGAGAGCTCGATGCCCCGGACCTTGGCCCCGGTGCGCTCCTTGACCATATTGGCCAGCAGCGCCGCCAAGCCGCCCAGCTGGGCATGGCCGAAGCCGTCTGTGGCAGAGGTTTTAGCCTCGGACACAAAAGAACCGTCGGCGTAGTGGATGCCTTCGGATACGGCGGCTATGCAGTTGCCCTTTTCCTTATAAATGCGGTCCACATCGGCCAGGAACTGGTCCATGTCGAAGTCCACCTCGGGCAGATAAACCAGGTCGGGGGCGCAGCCCACCACGCCGGCCAGCGCGGCCGCGCCGGCCAGCCAGCCGGCATGACGGCCCATAATCTCGATAACCGTCACCATACCGGTGTCGTATACCCGGGCGTCCTTGTACACCTCGGCGCAGGAGGTGGCGATATACTTGGCGGCGGAGGCGAAGCCGGGACAGTGGTCGGTGCCGAAGAGGTCGTTGTCAATGGTCTTGGGCACCCCCATAATGCGGCACTCGTAGCCAACCTTCTGCATATACTTGGAAATCTTGTTGCAGGTGTCCATAGAGTCGTTGCCGCCGTTATAGAAGAAATAGCGCACGTCATATTTTTTAAAGATCTCCAGAATGCGCTTATAATCAGTATCATCCTTGTCCGGGTCGGCAATCTTATAGCGGCAGGAGCCCAGCTCCGAGGAAGGGGTGTTCAGCAGCAGCTTCAGCTCCCCGGCGTCCTCCTGACCCATGTCGTACAGCTTGTCGTCCAGCACGCCTTTGATGCCGTGGGCCGCGCCGTAGACAGCGGTGATGGACGGGCAGTCCAAGGCGGCGCGGATTACGCCGTAGGCGCTGGCGTTGATTACAGATGTGGGTCCACCGGACTGGCCGATGATACAGGCGCCTTTTAATTCACTCATAGCTTTATTTGCCTCCTGTTGTTTTGTTGAAATTTTATGCAAGGGACACAGAGAAAATCTACCCGCATATTCTACCATGTCCCCTTGCATTTATCAACAAGAACTGTTAAAATTATGGGGCAATCTGAAAAGGAGATGAGCTTCTATGGCATTGGTCACTACTAAGGAAATGTTTGAGAAGGCTTATAACGGCGGCTATGCCGTCGGCGCCTTCAATGTCAACAACATGGAGATCGTTCAGGGCATTACCGAGGCCTGCCGCGAGGTGAAGGCCCCCGTCATCCTCCAGGTCTCCAAGGGTGCGCGGGCCTACGCCAACCACACCTATCTGGTAAATCTGGTGAAGTCCGCCGTGACTGAGTGCCCCGAAATCCCCATCGCGCTGCATCTGGACCACGGTGACAGCTTTGAGACCTGCAAGAGCTGCATCGACGGCGGCTTTACCTCCGTCATGATCGACGCCTCCTCCAAGCCCTTTGCGGAGAACATCGAGTTGACCAAGAAGGTGGTGGAGTACGCCCACGACCACGGCGTGGTGGTCGAGGCCGAGCTGGGCGCGCTGGCCGGCATTGAGGACGAGGTGCAGGTCTCCGCGGAGGAGTCCCATTACACCCGCCCCGAAGAGGTGGAGGAGTTCGTCTCCAAAACCGGCTGTGACTCTCTGGCCATCGCCATCGGCACCAGCCATGGCGCCTATAAATTCACCGCCGCCCAGTGCACCCGCAACGAGAAGGGCGAGCTTGTACCCCCGCCTCTGCGCTTTGACATTCTGGAAGAGGTGGTCAGGCGTCTGCCCGGCTTCCCCATCGTGCTCCACGGCTCTTCCTCTGTACCTCAGCACTATGTGAAAATGATCAACGAAAACGGCGGCAAGATGCCCGACGCCGTGGGCATTCCCGAGGAGCAGCTGCGTCAGGCCGCCCGGAGCGCCGTATGCAAAATCAATATCGACTCCGACCTGCGCCTGGCCATGACCGGAACCATCCGCCAGTTTTTCTCGGAGCATCCCGACAAGTTTGACCCCCGCGAGTATCTGAAGCCCGCCCGGGCCAACATTAAAGACCTGGTGAAGCACAAGCTCATCAATGTGCTTGGCTGCGACGGCAAAGCGTAAACAAATAAAGCGGGGGAGGGGAGACTCTCTCCCGCTTTTTATCATATTCAAGGGGGCGCGCCATGGAGCAAATCGAACCTATCACCTGCGGCCATGTTAACGTGTACCTGGTCTGCGGTCCGGACGGAAGTATCCTGATTGATACGGGAATGGAGCCCCACCGGGAAAAGGTCCTCCGCGCCTGCCGGGAAAAGGCGGTCAGGCTGATTCTTCTGACACATGGGCACTGTGACCACTGTCAAAACGCAGCCTGGCTGTCAAAGCGTCTGAGTTGCCCTGTGGGGATTGCGGCGGCGGACATTCCGCTGCTCCAGGCAGGGGAGAAGCGGCATGTGCAGGGGAGCGGGCTGTGGGGCCGCGTCTACGCGGCGGCCTCCAACCGGACCATCCGGAAAGAGGCTGTTGCACCTGTAACGCCGGAGGTAATCCTGGAGGACGGCATGTCCCTGGTCCCGTTTGGGGCGGCCGGGAAGATTGTCGCCCTGCCAGGTCATACAAAGGGCTCCGCAGGTGTTCTGCTGGAATCTGGGGCCCTGTTTGTAGGGGATGCCATGCAGAATCTGGGCAGGCCCGCTGCCGCCTGGTGCTATGAGGACCGGGCGGATATGGAGGCGAGCACAGAGGTCATCCGACGGCTGAACGCCCCCGCCGTCTACTTTGGACACGGAAAAGCGACACTGTCCGGTGTCAAATGAATGGAGGAAATCCTATATGAAAGACTATACCGCAGTGATCAAGACGGAGCAATACGTGGAGGTCTGCCTTTACATTGGGCATGAAGCCGTCATGAAACTGGGGGAAACGATGAACGACCTCCGCGAGGAGGCCTACATGAACGGCTACAATTGGGAGGCGGTTTTGACCTATTACCTGGGAAAAACAGCTCCGGATCTGCTGGAAGGGATGGACACCGACCCGGAGGCCGGAATGTATGTGGCCTACTATCCGCTGACCCCCGAAAACGAAGCTAAGGCGGCGCGTTTTGCAGGCATAATCCACGATCTGGTAGAGCATGGAGAGACGCTCTGCCGGCTCATACAGGAAGAAGGGGACGATATCCCGTGGGATTAGCGCTTAAGAACCTGTATTCACAACGGTTGAACGCCGACTGAGCGGTCTTTTTCCCGCCATACTGTGTCGCTTTCCCTTGCCATCCGTCAGGATGGCAAGGGAAACCTCCTTGTCTGGCGGGAAAAATCCTCACCCATCCAGCATTCCCTGGTTATGAATACAGGTTCTAAAAGTCACACGGCTTTTATCCGGCGCATAGAATGGCTCAGCATCTGTGAAAGGACTGAGCCATATGGCACATTCCATCATCCCTTACGACCGCGCCGCCGCCGTAGCCTATGCCCACCAGTGGGCCTACCGCCGCAACCCGGCCTATTACGATTATGAAGAGATTGGAGGAGACTGCACCAATTTTGCCTCTCAGTGCCTCTATGCCGGAACCGGAGTCATGAATTATACCCCAACCTTCGGGTGGTACTATATCGACGCCAATAATAAGGCCCCAGCGTGGACGGGAGTGGAGTATTTTTATAATTTCATCACCCGGGGAGAGGATACCCCAGGCCCCTTTGGAATCCACGCAGCTCTGGAGCAGATGGAGCCGGGCGATTTTGTCCAGCTCCGTTTCAATAAAGCTGTGTTCAGCCATACGCCGATTATTGTGTCTATTGGAGACCCGCCCACATTAGAAAACACTCTGGTAGCCGCCCACTCCTATGATGCGGACTGGCGGCCGCTGAGTACTTACTACGTACAGGAGCTCCGATACCTGCACATTTTGGGCGCTTATCCCCAGGAGGGAGCGGAGCAGCCCGGACCGGAGTCCAGACCGCCGAAGCAGGGGGGAGGGGAGCGGCCCAAACCGCCCTGGTGGAGGCCGCCCTTTGGGAGGCCCCCCTATTGGCCGGAGCCCAAAGGTTTTTAAAGACCATAAAATCCCCCTTCACGCCAGGCCGGGCAGAAGGGGGATTTGTGCTATGGCTTCTGCAATCGCGCCAAAGCCGCGTTTTTATAGTCCGCATCGTAGGTGACTTCCCTGATCACTTTGAGCTCTTTCGGAAAAACAGCCTCTGTGTGCTCATCGGAGCACTCCAGCTCAACAATGGCCTTATCCTGCCAAAAAGGGTAGATATCAAGTTCAAAATACTGGTCCGCATAGGCCAGATAGTATCGGGTTTTGGAGATTGTGCGGCTGTCTGGGTCCGCCTCCTTCAATAGACGCTGATACTCCTCTTCTGAAATGCGGCGTTCTGTTTCCACGCGCTTAAAGCCGCTGAGTGTCCGTTTTACGGTCTCATAGCAGAGACAGCCGCCGCCGTCGCTGCGTCTGCGGACTCTCCGTTCTTCACCGTCTCCGGCTTTTAAATACGTCTGGACGAGGGAGACCGAACGGCAGGCCACCTGGTTGTCCAGCCAGGCAATGTCCGGATACTCAATCAGGTACTTTCGCTCAAGCTCCAGAGGCTCCGGGTCGCCAAGGAAAAAGGAGAGCTCTGTAAGCAGACTTTGTACACAGTCTTTCAAGCCGCCGGGAGCGCTCCGGATCATCCGTAGGTGCGGATGTCCCGTCCACGCGGCAATCCACCGGCTGTCCGAAGCCGGAAGGTGAAATACCGCGTCATATTCGTCGCGGAGTTCCAGCATATGGCATCCCATATGCTGCAATATTCCGGTAAAAAGCCACTCCGGGAGATCTGCCGCACCATCCATTGCCCCCCGCCCACATAGGAGCAGGCATTTTTTGTTCTGGATTCCTGTGGCGGCTGCACAAAAAATTTTTTCTGTCTCCAGCTGGAGCCGCAGAAGCTGCTCCCCATAAATTTCCACGCCGCAGGTCTGTGGCGTTATGCCACCGCTCAGTAGAGCCGAGGCCCCGTCAGGGAGAATCAGGACGGAATAACCTCTTTGGGTAAACGCCGCCTGGAGCTGGCGCAGAACGGACGCCCGTTCCCCGGGAAATCCTCCGGTAATAACAATTTTTTTCAGCTGAGACACAATGGCAACCTCTTTTCACACTGTCTTGTTTGACGCTGTGTACAGATAAATTATCGCTGTTTTTGATATTGATTTTGTGTTAGCTGCCTGCTCGCAATGTCTGTAAAGGAAATAGGCATTACGATTTCTCGGATATTCATTGAAATAGCTTAAGTTCGACAGGATAAAATACTTGTCACCTGTTTTCTGTTGAAAAAATGCAGATTTAATCTGATTTTTATTTTTGCTCCTGTTTACCACGCTTTTTTGTCCTGACCTTGCCCAACGGGTTGGCACGGGCGGCAGCGCGCAGATTTTCATTGTCTACATGGGTATAGATTTGAGTCGTGTTCAGATGCTCATGGCCCAGCACTTCCTGCAAGGTCCGCACATCCACGCCGCTTTGAAGCATCAGCGTAGCTGCCGTATGGCGGAGCTTATGGCTGGAGTAAAGAGAGGCGTCCATACCCGCTTTCTTTAAGCGCTGTTTTACCATGTAATGTACTGCGTCGGTAGTCATGCGGGTGTGCCTGCGGGTAAGAAAGAGAGCATTTTTATCTGCCGCGGCCTGGTTTCCGCGCTCAATCAGCCAGTTTTCGATGGCCTGACAGCAGGCGTCATTCAGATAGAGGATGCGCTCCTTGTTGCCCTTGCCTAGAACCCGGAGCTGATCATTTCGCACATCGCTGAGATTGAGCCCTACCAGCTCGGAAATACGCAGACCGCAGTTGAGAAACAGGGTTAAGATACAGTAGTCGCGCGCCTGGTTGGGCTCGTCCACACTTTCCAAAAGACGGATGCTCTCATCCAAATCCAAGTATCTCGGCAGGGTTTTCTTCAGACGGGGAGCATCCAGATCCTGAATGGGATTCTCCGTGATTAATTTTGCCTTGTTGGTGAGATACTTGTAAAAGGAACGGATAGCGGCGACTTTTCGTGCCCGTGCGGTTGGCTCCAGGCCGTAGCCTGTATCGGGACTGTTGGCGTGCTTGGCCCGGTCCCGGCTGAGATAGCTCATGTAGGCGTACACGTCTGTCAGCGTCACAGAGCGTACCAGGTCCAGGTCCACATCATCAATGGAAATCCCGTCAAGCTCAGCTGTCCGCGGGACGCGGCCTTTTTCCAGCTTCATATAGCGAAAAAAATTGCGCAGGTCCAAATAGTATTCATCCACAGTTTTGCGGGAATGCCCCTGAATCGTCTCATGGTATGTCAGAAATTCCCGAAGAATGGCCGGAGCCTCAGTACGATAGTCCATAACTGTTCTCAGGCCGCAGGTAGCGTCTGATCCTCCTCTCTACTCAACAAAATCTTTATTTTGTTGAGTAGAGAGTCCGGGTGACTTGCGCCGTACCCTGCGGCCGTAAGACCTCCTTCTGTAGTCTGGAGTTGATGCCAATGAGTTTGATTGCCTGTACTGACAGCTGTGTCTACCAGCAGGATGGATACTGCACATTGGAACGGGCGGCCTCCTGCGGTTTGCCCGGCCCGGAAACCGCCTGCGTGAATTTTGTGCCTCGGCGAAGTTCCTGTGCAAATAACCAGCCAGACTTTGGCCACAGCATATCTGATTGACGGATTTAAGGTCTGGTTAATCTCTATTCCATTCTATCGAACGTATATCTTTCGCTACAGCAGCGCCGCCAGTGCTTCACGGATATTCCGCACTTTAATCAGCTGAAGCCCCTCTGGGGCCTCCAGTTTACTGCCGGTGCGGGACGGCACCAGGCATTTTGTAAATCCCAGCCGGCGTACTTCGCTTAACCGTTGCCCCAGAGCGTTAACCGACCGCAGCTCTCCCGTAAGCCCTACCTCCCCGATGGCTGCCAGATCTCCCGGCACAGGCTTGTCCCGAAAACTGGAAGCCAAGGCCACAATCATGGAAAGGTCGGCGGCAGGCTCGTCCAGGAAGAGACCGCCGATGACATTGATGTAAGCGTCGCAGGTGCCCACCATCAGGCCGCCCCTCTTTTCCAGCACTGCCAGCAACAGCATTGCCCGGTTAAAGTTAAAGCCGTTGGCGGTCCGCCTTGGGACGTTGAAGCTGGTGGGCGCCAGCAACGCCTGAACCTCCGCCAGTACCGGCCGCACCCCTTCCATAACGCAGGTAACGCAGGTCCCCGGCGTATCCTGGGGGCGGCCGGACAGCAGCATCTCCGAGGGATTTGGTACCTCGGTGAGGCCGCTGTCCGCCATCTCAAAGACGCCGATTTCGTTTGTTGCGCCAAACCGGTTCTTCGCTGCCCGAAGAATGCGGTAAGAATTCTGCTGCTCTCCCTCAAAATAGAGCACGCAGTCTACCATATGCTCTAATACCTTGGGCCCGGCAATAGAGCCCTCCTTATTGACATGGCCGATGACAAAAACCGTCACCCCCTGCCCTTTCGCCAACTGCATCAGTGACATGGTGCAGTCCTTCACCTGCCCCACACTGCCGGGCGCAGAGGTCAGATCCCCGTTAAACAGGGTTTGAATAGAGTCTACAATCAATACATCGGGCTTCAGCTGACGCACCGACTCCATGATGTCCTCCAGACTGGTCTCTGCCAGCAGATACAGGCCCTGGCTGCGGACATGGAGCCGCTCGGCCCGGAGCTTGATCTGCCGTTCGGATTCCTCGCCGGACACGTACAGAACACTGGCAAAGCGGCAGAGATTGTCACAAATCTGGAGCATCAGGGTAGACTTTCCAATGCCGGGAGCACCGCCCACCAGTACAAGGGAGCCCTTGACCGCTCCCCCGCCCAGCACCCGGTCCAATTCGTTCATGCCGGTCTCAAAGCGCAGCTCCTGTGTAGTCTCCACCTCGCTCATGAGCCGCGGGCGGCTGACGCTCCGCAGGGCTCCCCCGCTTTTGGCAGCGGCAGCCGTCTTTTTTTTTGCCTCTGCGGGTTGCTCCACCAGGGTATTCCACGCCCGGCAGGACGGGCACTGCCCTGCCCATTTGGGAGTTTCATTGCCGCATTCAGTGCAGAAAAAAACTGTCTTGGCCTTCATTGGGCGCACACCTCCTCATTTGTAAGAACCTGCATTCATCCAGGGGATGCCGGATGGACGAGGTTTTTCCTGTCAGACAGCGTTCAGTGGTTGTAAACGCAGGTTCTAAGCAGCGGACGATTCTGTCTCCTGGAACTGAAGCCAAGAGGCCGTTAAAGCGGCCGCCAGCTGGAGCTGATAGGCCTCTGACTGAAGCCGTTGGTCCTCCTCCGGGTTAGACAGGAAGCCGCACTCCACCAGAATGGCCCGGCATGTGATGTGGTTCATCAGGTACACGTTATCCGGGATGGGCTTGGGCTCCCGGTGGTTTTCCGGGTCCAGACTCTCCCGCAGGATGTTCTGCGTCAGCTGTGCAAGGGGCAGGCTCAGCTCTCCGTTGGAATAAAATACCTGAGCGCCGTGGTATTTGGGGCTTTGAAATATATTTTGATGAACGCTGATCAGCGTTGCATTCTCCTGGGCCTCTACGGCGGCGGCCCGGTTGTGCAGGTCGGACACCTTTTTCTCCCGCAGGGTTTGGGCGGTGCTGTCATGAAGAGAAATATCTTCCGACCGCAGCAGTACGGGCGCCACGCCGTACAGCCCCAAGAGCTGATCCATGCGCAGGACAATTGCCAGATTGATGCCGCTCTCTGCCGCGCCGGAAAGGGATACCGCTCCTCCGTCCTCTCCCCCGTGCCCCGCGTCCAGGACCAGGGACTGCCCGGCACAGCGGGCCGGCAGAAAGGCAGCGCTGCTCTCCCCTGCCCGCTGTGCCGCCATCTGTGTCCAGGTTACTGCCGCCAATACCGCCACCAAAAGCCAGCTGAGTAATTTCCGTTTCATGCAGATCCCCCCTCTCCGCAGTGTATGGGAGAGATGGAACAATCATGATGATTGATTTTATCACAGCCCGGCGCTTTTTTCAATGGATGGAGAGTTCCGGGGAGTGTCCGCAGAGCTTAGGACACTCCTAGAGCTCCGGGAGCTTCTTTTAAAGGAGTAATCCGAATTGATCCGCCGGATTTTGAACCGAATATCTGTCAATACGCCGAAAAACCCCGCCGGAGGCGAGGTTTCTCGGCCATCTGGATGCTTACAGGATGATGCAGATCAATCCGCCGGAGCCCTCATTGATAATGCGCTGGAGTGTCTCCTGCAATTTGGCGCGCGCGTCGTCGGGCATCCGCTTGAGCTTGGAGTTTAAATCCTCGCTGACCAGGTCGTGAAAGGATTTTCCAAAGATGTTGGACTGCCAGATGGCTTTGGTGTCCCCCTCAAACTCCTGCAAAAGGAAGTTTACCATCTCCTCGGACTGCTTTTCATTGCCCACAATGGGCGAGACCTCTGTCTCAATATCCGCGCGGATCATGTGGATAGAGGGCGCGGAAGCCTTAAGCCGCACCCCGTAGCGCCCTCCCTGCCGAACAATCTCCGGCTCTTCCAGGACCAGCTCGTCGGTGCTGGGAACCACAATGCCGTAGCCAGTGCTTTTAACCTCCTCCAGCGCTCCGGCCACCTTGTCATACTCGCACTTCACCAGAGCCAGCTCGGAGAGAAGCCCCAGCAGGTCTCCGTCGTCATGGATGGCAAAGCCGGACTGCTGGGAGAGCGTATCATAAAACAGGCTGCGTGGCAGGTCCAGCTGGGCAGCCGCCAGACCGGTGCCCAGACTGATGGAGCTGATTCTGGCACTGCTCACCGTCTCACAGGCGGCAACCGCGTCCACCGCCGTTTCCACGTCCTGAATGCGGTGCATACCGCCGCACCCCTCCCGGATGGCCGCATACAGGCCGCTTTTGATGGGGTGGTCATAGGGCAGCGCGTCCACCCAGGGAGGAAGGAACAAGTCCAGTTCCTTTACCGGAAACTCATAGAGCACGCCGCGGATAATTTCGGATACCGCCCGCTCATCCAATTCCAGGCAGTCGGCGCATACCACCGTTACGTCGTGGCGGGAGGCGATGTCCGCCCGAATTGCCTGAGCCCGGTCGGAGGCGGGATAGGCTGAGTTGAGAACTACCAGGAAAGGCTTGCCCAGCTCTTTGAGCTCGGAGATTACCCGCTCCTCCGCCTCCAGATAGTCCTCACGGGGAATATCGGTGATTGTGCCGTCTGTGGTGACAACAATACCGATGGTGGAGTGCTCCGCAATGACTTTGCGGGTGCCGATTTCGGCCGCCTCGGTCATGGGGATCTCATAGTCAAACCAGGGTGTTGTCACCATGCGGGGGCTGTCGTCCTCCATAGCACCCGCCGCGCCGGGGATCAGATATCCCACACAGTCAATCAAACGCACCGAAAAGGCCGCCCCGTTTTCCATGGTGACTTCTACCGCCTCTTCCGGCACAAATTTGGGCTCGGCGGTCATAATCGTGCGGCCGGAGCCGCTCTGCGGCAGCTCATCCCGCGCCCGCTCCCGCCGATAGACGTTGTCGATATTAGGGATGACCATGGTCTCCATAAAGCGCTTGATAAAGGTGGATTTACCTGTCCGTACCGGTCCCACAACGCCGATGTAGATATCCCCCTCGGTACGCAGGGCGATATCCTCATAAATTTTTTGCTGTTCCAAATGCAATTCCTCCTTCGGCCTGCGGGCCGGTCAGTTTCTCTACATACCTATGGGGATAAGCCGTGGAATATGCCAGAAAGAGCGTGGGCGGGAAAGGTCTGTTCCAGCTGCTTCTTCCGACATTGAATTGGAAATAAATAGTAAAATCCTACCAGAAAGCGATGGAAAAAGATTGACAAATCAGACGCTTTCTTTTATTATTACCTTGTGTGTCGTTTCCTTGTCCGGCGGCTTCCGGACAACAACTCAAAAGGAGGGAATCGTTTTGTTCAAGAAATTTACCAATGGCTGCGTACGTGTCATGAACCGATGGCTTCCGGACCCGTTCCTGTTTGCCATCATCCTGACCATTGTGGTGTTTATCGCCGCTATGATCGGCACCCAGCAGAGTCCCATCCAGCTCATCTGGACGTGGGGTGGCATGGGTGGCACCGCCACCGGCATGTGGAATCTGTTGGCCTTCTCCATGCAGATGGCCCTGGTGCTGGTGCTGGGCTCCGCTCTGGCCTCCGCTAAGATCTGTAAAAATATCCTCAGCTCCCTTGCAGGTCTGGCCAAGGACAAGAGGAGCGCCATCGTTGTGACCACCATGGTCTCCACCATCTGCTGCTGGCTCAACTGGGGCTTTGGACTGATCGTAGGCGCCCTGCTGGCAAAAGAAGTGGCCCGCCGTGTGCGGGACGTGGACTATCCCCTGCTGATCGCTTCCGCCTATTCCGGATTCGTGATCTGGCACGCGGGCCTGTCCGGTTCCATCCCCCTGGCCCTGGGCGGCGCCGGTTATACCGTGGCCCTCACCGGTCAGACCTTCATGGCCGAGACCACTGCCACCATTCTGCACCCCATGAACCTCATCATGTGCCTGGTTATCCTGCTTGTCATGCCCTTTGTCAACTATGCCATGCACCCCGACAAGGAGCACACCGTCACTGTAGACCCCTCTGTGCTGGTAGACGAGAAGGAGCGTACTTACACCATCGATACTCCCGCCGAGAAGATTGAGCACAGCAAAATCCTCTGGGCGATTGTCTGTCTGATGGGCTTCGTGTACATCGTGTGGTTCTTCTGGACCAAAAAGACCTTTGTGCTTGACCTGAATATCGTCAACTGCATCTTCCTGTTCCTGGGCCTGCTGGCTCACGGCGACCTGCGCAAGTATGTGGATGCCATCGGCGATGCCGCGGGCGGCTCCGCCGGCATTCTGCTCCAGTTCCCCTTCTATGCCGGCATCATGGGTCTGATGACCGCCGCCAACGCCAATGGTGTGAGTCTGGCGTCCATCATCTCCGACTTCTTTGTCAGCATCTCCAATACGGTTACGTTCCCCGTATTTACCTTCCTCTCCGCCGGTATCGTCAACTTCTTCGTTCCCTCCGGCGGCGGCCAGTGGGCCGTTCAGGGCCCCATTGTTATGCCCGCCTCCATTGACGTGGGTGTAGAGGCCGGACGCGCTGCCATGGCTATTGCCTGGGGCGACCAGTGGACCAACATGATCCAGCCCTTCTGGGCTCTGCCTGCTCTGGGTGTGGCCGGCCTGAAGGCCAAGGACATCATGGGCTACCTGGTAGTCGTGTTGATCTTCACCGGCATCGTCGCCTGCCTGGGCTTCCTGGGCTGGGGTCTCTTCTTCCCTGGTTAAAAAGGAAATCTCCTTTTCGACACGCAGACACCGGGTGCCGTGAAAACGGCACCCGGTGTCTTTGTTGTCATGAAAGCCCGGAG
>CANDFO010000055.1 GCA_947384055.1 uncultured Flavonifractor sp. | reverse complement strand
TTGCAGGCCGAGAAGTGTCATTTTCGAGGCGCATGTCCCCGAAAATGACCGATTTCGGCTCTATTTTGCCGCCCCCGGGCGGCAAAACTCTGCGAGGCTTCCCCGTGGGGGAATTTTTTCCACAGATTGACGCCCCTCTGGGTACAGCATACCCAGAGGGGCGTGTCTTATGAATTGCCCAGCGCAATATTTTGATGGTAAGCGGCCTCTACGGCCTGAATAACCGCGGAGCGGAAGCCGCCCCGCTCCAGGGCGGCTACACCGGCGATAGTGGAGCCGCCGGGCGAGCAGACGGCGTCCTTCAGGGCGCCGGGGTGCTGTCCACTCTCCAGCACCATGGCCGCCGCCCCCAGCACGGTCTGCGCCGCGTAGACCTGTGCCTGCCGACGGGGGAGGCCCACCAGCACGCCGCCGTCGGCCAGCGCCTCAATCAGCTGGTAGATATAGGCCGGGCCGCAGCCCGCCACGGCGGTAAACTGGTCCATAAAGCGCTCGTCGATGCGCTCCACCCGTCCGCTCTGAGACAGAATCGCCTCCACACCGGCCCAGTACGGCTCCGGCGTATCCGGGGGAGCGGCGAGGGCCAGCATCCCCTGGCCGATGGCGGCGCAGGTGTTGGGCATCACCCGCAGCAGCGGCGCCTCCCAGTCCAGCCCGGACAGCCAGCTCCGGAGCGTTTCCAGACGCACCCCTGCGGCGATGGAGACCAGGACCTTCTCCTCCCCTGCCCTGTGGCAGCGGTCCAGCACGGGGCACAGTTCCGCCAGAACCTCCGCCAGGATCTGGGGCTTGACACATAAAAAGAGGAACCGGGCGGACACCGCCGCCGCCGCGCTGTCCGCCGCTGCGGTGCAGCCCAGCTGCTCTGCCAGGGCGGAGGCCCTGCAGGAGTCCCGGTCAAAGAGGACCACCTGCTCCGGGCCCACCGCCCGGCAGGCCGCCTGAATCAGTGCGCCGCCCATATTGCCCGCTCCAATAAAAGCCGCCTGTTTCATACCTGCTTCCACTCCACTCCGTTGGGGGTGTCCTTGAGCTCGACCCCCATGGCCTTCAGCTGTTCCCGGATAGCGTCCGCCCGGCCCCAGTCCTTGGCCTTTTTTGCCTCGGTGCGCTGGGCGATGAGGGCCTCGATCTCCTCGGCGTCCTCTACAGGGGCCGCGGTCTGAGCGCGGAGCTCACCGGCCTTTTTCAGCAGATCCAGGCTGAGCACCTGGTCAAAGCTGTTGATCACAGCGCGCTTAGCCGCGTCGTCCAGGTCGGACTTCAGCACGTCGTACAGGGCGGTAATGCCCAGGGAGGTGTTCAGGTCGTTTCCAACTGTTTCTATAAATTTTTTGTAGTACGCTTCAATGACACTTTTGTCAACAGGGGCGGGGGTCTCCTCCAGGGCGGCGATGCGTCCAATGAGCTTGTCAAAGGCGGCCTTGGCGTTGTCCAGGTTTTCCCAGGTGAAAACCAGACTCTTGCGGTAGTGGGACTGGAGGCAGAAAAAGCGGTACACCAGCGGGTCATAGCCCTTCTCCTCCAGCAGCGAGACCGTCAAAAACTCCCCCTTGGATTTGCTCATCTTGCCGCTACCGGTGTTCAGGTGGTGTACGTGCATCCAGTATTTGCACCAGGGGTGGCCCAGATAGGCCTCCGACTGGGCAATCTCATTGGTGTGGTGGGGAAACGCGTTGTCAATGCCGCCGCAGTGGATGTCCAGATACTCTCCCAGATATTTCATGGAGATGCAGGAGCACTCGATATGCCAGCCGGGGTAGCCCACACCCCAGGGAGAATCCCATTTCAGGGCCTGGTCCTCAAACTTCGATTTGGTGAACCAGAGGACGAAGTCGTTCTTGTTGCGCTTGTTGATGTCCTCCTCCACGCCCTCCCGGACGCCTACCGCCAGGTCCTCCTCGTCATGGTCATTGAATACATAGTATTTTTCCAGCTTGGATGTGTCAAAGTACACATTGCCCCCGGCAAAATAGGCATAGCCCGTGTCGATGAGCCTGGTAATGACGGTGATATACTCGTCGATCATGCCGGTGGCGGGCTGGACCACGTCTGGGTACTTGATATTGAGCTTTTTGCAGTCGGCAAAGAAGGCGTCGGTATAGAACCGGGCGATCTCCAGCACGCCCTTATGCTCCCGCCTGGCCCCGGCCACCATCTTGTCCTCGCCGGTGTCCGCGTCGGAGGCCAGATGGCCCACATCGGTGATGTTCATGACGCGGGTCACATCGTACCCCTCATACCGCAGGAATTTTTCCAGCACGTCTTCCATGATATAGCTGCGCAGGTTGCCGATGTGGGCAAAATGGTACACCGTGGGGCCGCAGGTGTACATGGAAACCTTGCCCGCTTCATGGGGAACAAACTCCTCTTTTCTGTGCGTGGCGGAATTGTACAGTTTCATACGTCGTTTCTCCTTTTTGTAATCAAACAGCCTGGAACGAATCAAACTTTTTATCAAGGCCCGCGGCATTTACGCGGCAGGCCGGTTCTCAGGGGGCATCCCGCGGTCCTTGGCGCTCCGTATCCGTATCTGACGGGCGGCCCGCCTGTCGGTCCAGGAGTTGCTCCACCCACTCCAGCCGGGAGTGGAGGGCCTGAAGCTCCTTTTGCAGGGGGTCGGTCACGTGAATCTGGTCCACCTGACTGGCGTAATCCACCCGTTCCCCGCCGATACGCACCACCCGGGCCGGCACGCCCACGGCGGTGGAATCGGGAGGAATTTCGCTGAGCACCACGGCGTTGGCGGCAATGCGGGTGTTGTCTCCCACCTTGAAGGGCCCCAGCACCTTGGCCCCTGTGGACACCATCACATTGTTGCCCAGGGTGGGGTGGCGCTTGCCCTGGTCCTTGCCGGTGCCCCCCAGGGTGACGCCGTGGTAGAGCAGGCAGTCGTCGCCTACCTCGGCGGTCTCGCCGATGACGATGCCCATTCCGTGGTCGATAACCAGGCGCCGCCCGATCTTTGCCCCGGGATGGATCTCAATCCCTGTCCAGCAGCGGCTCCACTGGGATACCACCCGGGCCAGGAATTTCAGGTTATGGCAGTATAGAAAATGGGCGGCCCGGTGGTAGATAATAGCGTGGACGCCGGGATAGAGCAGAAAAATCTCCAGCCGGCTCCGGGCCGCCGGGTCCCGGGCCTGATAAGCCCGAAGGGTCTCCCCCAGCCGTGTCATGACGGTTCCTCCCTTTCCGCGGCGCCGCGCAGAAACTCCAGCACCGCGCGGTTGAACGCCGCGCTGTTTTCGCGGGCCACAAAGTGGTTCCCCGGCAGGATGACCAGCCGGGCTCCGGGGATGGACCGGGCGATCAGCCGGGTGTGGTCTTCCCGGATCATATCCCGCTCCCCGGCGATTACCAGCGCGGGACACCGGATGGCGGACAGACTGCCGGGGTCAATATGTGGCTGGCTGACCATGAGCCCCAGCAGCTCTTTTTTGGGCCGGGCTCCGGGGGCAAAGAGAGCAAAAAGGCTCGCCAGGCCATACCCCAGACAGATCGGCAGCTGAACGCCCCATTTGACCCCTCCGGGGCTCAGATTGCCGCCGTTGAGGATGAGGCCCTTTACATATTCCGGCCAGCGCAGGGCAAAGAGCAGCGCGGTATTGGCCCCGTCAGAGAAACCCAGCAGAAGCACCGGGCCCAGGGCCAGCCGGTCCAGCAACTCCTTCAAATCCAGGGCGAACTGCTCCAGGGTAAAGGGAGCGCTTCCCCGGGGGCTCTTCCCATGTCCCCGGGTATCCACAGTGATCACCCGGTAATGCTGTGAAAAGTCTCCAAGCTGGCGGCTGAAGTAGCTCCCGTCCTCCCCGTTCCCGTGGAGAAGGACCAGCGGAGGGCCCTGGCCCTGCTGGGCATAGTGCAGGTCAATGTCCATAAAAACGCTCCTGTCCACAAAAAAACGCCCCTTATGCCGCCGGCACAAGAGGCGATGTCGTATCGCGGTTCCACTCTCATTTCTCACTTAACGGGCCTGTAACGGGGCCGGCCGGAGGGCATCTGCATCCCCCTCGCTCACGGACGCACTTCACCCGGCCGCTTCCCGGGGGCGCTTTCAGCCAATGGCGCTCCCTCTCTGGCGGCCGCCCTGCCGGGCTACTCCTTCCGCTCTACGCGATATCCAGTTGCCCTAGTATATTACCATGGACCGGAAAAAGTGTCAAGTGCCGGGCAGGAGCCGGGAATGCCCTAAGCGCAGAGCTTTTATCCGTGTTTCCCCACGGGAACGCCTCGCAGAGTTTTGCCGCCTGAGGGCGGCAAAATAAAGTCAACATTGGTCATTTTCGGGGGACCTGCGCCTCGAAAATGACACATCTCGGCCCGCAAGTGTGCCCAAAGGGTGCGCGCGGCAGGCCGTATCCCTTTTGTCGAAAAAGGCCAGAGGCCTTTTTCGGCAGGCTCGGCAATAAATCTTCTTTACGGGCACTCCCAAATGCCTGTGCGCCCTTGCGCCGGAGGCAGGCGCATGCTATAATCAAACCAATCTGAAAAGAAGCCGTGATTCTTTTTAATCGCCCAGACAGCGCGATTTTTTGCCATATATCAATATGAATATGCCCGCGAAAAACTCGCTTGCCGGGCGTGAAAATTTTTCGATGCCGGTCATATTCCCATTTTCAAACAAGGCCTATATACTGAAAACGGAGAAACGGGGGAGCGGATGATATGAAAACCATGATTATCGGCATTGCGGGGGGCACCGGCTCCGGCAAGACCACCCTGACTCTGCGTCTGAAGGAGCGCTTCGGGGACGACGTCTCCATCCTTTTTCACGACAACTACTATAAGAGCCACAGCGACCTGCCCTATGAGGCCCGCACCAGGCTCAACTATGACCACCCGGACGCCTTCGACACCGACCGGATGATCGCTGACCTGGAGGCCCTCCGCCGGGGCGAGACGGTTCAGTGTCCCACCTATGACTACACCGTCCACAACCGGGCGGCGGAAACCCTGGAGGTCCATCCCACCAAAGTCGTGGTAGTGGAGGGCATCCTGATTTTTGAAAACAAAGCCCTCCGCGACCTGATGGACATAAAAATTTTTGTGGATACCGATGCGGATGTGCGTATTCTCCGCCGCATCACCCGGGATGTCAAGGAGCGGGGCCGCTCCCTGGACTCGGTGGTCAATCAGTATCTCACCACCGTCAAACCCATGCATGAGCAGTTTGTAGAGCCCTCCAAACGCTTTGCGGACATTGTAGTGCTGGAGGGGGGCCACAACGTGGTGGCCCTGGACATGATTATCCAGCGCATCAGGAGCCATGTGGATGCCCTCTCCTGAACGTGCCCGGGGAAAAGCGGCTTTTCCTGCGCCGTCATGTTGCGCAGTACGGCGGACCCGCTCAGGCGGCGTCCCGCGGATGTAAACACAGGCGCTTATCCGCGAATTACCGGCCGCCTGCATGCAGCGCCATATCTTCCGCCGCCGGGGAGGGTGTGGGAGGCAGCGGCAGGCCGGTGCACATGCTGCGGGCACAGCTCGTCACCACAGCCGCCGCCTGCCGCGGGTCCAGTCCCTTGATGGAATACTGCGCATAGACCGGCGCTTCCCCGTCCTCACCGGGATATTCCACCAGAAATGAGAAGCGCCAGCCGGGTTGGTCTCCTCTGTCCGTATCCACATACCGCCCGATGCCCTCCGCCGTCAGGGCCTCCGGGCTGATCTCATCGGCGTTCAGGCACTGGAGGTCACTGACAGCGGAGCGAACATCTCTGCCGGCAAACTGCTGGACAGTCACGCTGATATAGCTGTACCCGCCGCTCCAGGCGGCGCTGACCGCTGCCACTGCCGGGCTCCCCTTTCGGGTCTCCGAGCGGCTGGCAAAGTCGATGCCGAACTCCTCCGGAACATACCGGGGCAGATAGGCCCCCAGCGCATCGCCGTAGGCCTCCTCCAGCGTCACCTTCCGGTACAGGCTCCGGATATGCTCCTCCTGGAGGGTCACACCCTCCGTGGTGAACATCTCCCATCCCGCCGCCGCCCGCAGGAAACACAGGATCAGATGGGCGGCCTCCTCCCGGTCGGAAGCGGTCACATCCAGCCGGACGCCGGTTTCGCCGCTCATACACTCCGCCCGGTAGAGGTACTCCCCATTCTCCAGGTCAATATAATAAGCCTTCACCGCCGCGGCGTTGAGGGCATACACCTGTTCCTCCACCTCTCCGTAAATCACATCCTCCGGAGGAAGCTGTCCCGGGGTCAGGGTGAGGCCGATTGTGGTATCTCCCCGCTCGCCGGAGACCACCGCCTCCAGAAGCTCCGCCTCCTCGCCGAAAACGGCGCGGCCCGTCAGCTCAAATCCCGCCCAGTACAGGCTCCAGGGCGCCTGGTCGGTGCCCCCCAGCAGATGGAGCATCTCCTCCGGGGTCAGCTGGGTTTCAGTCCGGCTTTCCTCCCCCAGGGCGTAGTCCACCATTATGCCCCCGGAGGCGCACTGGGTAAACTCCACCCCGGGCAGGACAAAATCCCCATGGGGCTGTCCGTCAAAGGGGTCCTCAATTCGCAGGACATAGTCCCGCAGCTCCTCCGGCCAGAATTTGCCGGACGCCGGCGCCTCCGTCGGGGCAGGGGGCTGCGTGTCCAGGGGAGGGGACGCAAACTGGCCCGCAGGCTCCGTCTGGGCGGGAGTCCCGGCCGCCACCGGCTCCACACCGGGGCCGGGAAAGCCGGAGACCAGGCGGATTCCCCACAGACATCCCGCCAAAATCAGCCCGCAGCAGGCCGCGGCCCCGGCAAGGCGCAGCGCCGGCCCTCTGTTCGGCCGCCGGGATTCACCTGTCAAAAGCCGTTCATGGAGAGCGGCGGGGGTGCGGATCCGGTCCATATAGGCGCGATAATGGTCGTTCATTGGTACGCTCCTTTCAGCAGCTCTTTCAGCTTTCCTCTGGCCCGGCTGAGCCGGGAGCGGACAGTGCCCTCCCGTTCCCCGGTGAGCCGGGCGATTTCGGCGGTCTGATAGCCCTCGTAATAGTAGAGGTGGAGCACCGCCCGGTCTTTGGGCGGAAGGGCCTGAATCGCCTCCAGGGTCTCCCGTTCTTCGGGGCCCGCAGCAGGGTAGGTCTCCAGCAGCGGAGCCGTCCGCCGCCGCCAGGGGGAGCGCAGGCGGCTTTTGCAGCCGTTGACCAGCACCCGCAGCAGCCATGCCCTGGCGTGCTCCGGGCTTTCAAAGGCCGGAGCCTTCTCCAGACAGCGGAGAAAGGCGTCCTGGACAGCGTCCTCTGCCTCGTGGCAGTCCCCCAGGATGGCCAGGGCAGTGCGGTACAGGGTGTTTTCATAGGTTGTGACCAGCGTTTCCATCCGGCTGTGGTCTGTCATGGGCCTGCCTCCCTTCACCTTATATACGCTTGAGCGCCCTGTTTTGCTGCAAAGGGTTTAAAAAAACCGCCGGAATATTTTGGTCCGGTGGACAAAATGGAACATCCCCGCGGGAAGCGCGTTCTGTCTCGCCTCCCGCGGGGACCTGAATCTGTGTCTCCCGGACTCTTCCGCCGGTTCAACCGCTGTGAGATATCCCAAGTCCATGGTCTGGTTTGCCTCCGCGCGTCCGGCGGCGGAAACGCCTCAATGCCGACGCGCCGCTTTCCCGGCCCGGTCACACAGAAAGGCGACCAGCGCCAATATCAGCAGAACAAAGACAGTCAGCATGTCCCACACGTCCAAAACCGGTTCCCCGATCAGGGCCGACAGGGCGGCATTGACGGCGAACAAAAACGGAACCGCGCATAAAAAGGTGACACCAAGGGCCACCGCCCGGCGTGTTCTGCCGGCGTATTGGAAAACGGCCGCCGCGGTCCACAAAAACACAATTGAAATTGCCGCCATTGCCGCGCCGATTGAAAATACCTCCGCCGTATCCGTGAGACGGCTCAGCAGGAACAGGTAGGGGACTATAAATACACTCAGGGACAGAAGCCCCACGGCAATTCCGCGCTTTTCCAGCGCAAAAACCGGAAAAAGCACCGCCCACCCAAACGCCATGGAGCTGACCGGAACCGGCGACCAGGTCAGGCCACCGGACGTCGCGGCGTCACAGATAAAACATATCACAGTCCCCGTCAAAAGCACCGCTGAAAAAAGTCCCGAGACAAGCATACGCCACTTTGTCCCTCCGGCCTTGTAACCGGCCATGCCGGATTCCCCCTTCCCGGCCGCCCGTGCAGGGCCTGCCGTTCCGTCTGCCTGTATTATATCAGCTTTGTAGGGACCCTTCAAGGATATTCCGGGTCATTCAGGCCTGCGCCGGAACAAAAAGCTGTTTCTCTTGCCTTTTGTGTTGCCGGCTCAAAACTCCAGCAATTTAACGAATTACAGGCTGTGTATAAAAATTATCTGTGATATAGTCAAAGCGACAAAAAGGGAAAAATTTTGCGGCGAAAAATCGTCGGATTCGATTGCCCTGACTGGGGACGGTATGGTATACTGTCCATGGAATTTCTTTTACAGCCAGTTCTTTTCGGCCTGTTTTTTCAGAAAAAGAAACGCAGAGAGGAGGGCACGCCATGCCGGAACAGAGCGGGCAGGACCTGCGCCTGGCGGTGCTGATCGACGCGGACAACGCCTCCCGGACCGCCATGCGGGACGTGATGGCCGAAATCGCCGTCTATGGCACCCCCACCATCAAGCGCATCTACGGAGACTGGACAACCCCCAATATGACCTCCTGGAAGCCCATCCTGCTGGAAAACGCCATCAGCCCCATCCAGCAGTACGGCTACACCACCGGGAAAAACTCCACCGACTCGGCCATGATCATCGACGCCATGGATATTCTCTACACCGGGCGGGTGGACGGCTTTGTGCTGGTCAGCAGCGATTCCGATTTCACCCGCCTGGCGGTGCGCCTGCGGGAGGCGGGCATGAAGGTCTACGGCATGGGAGAGCGGAAAACACCCTCCGCCTTCATTGTGGCCTGCGACAAATTTGTGTACATTGAGGTCATCCGGGACGCGGCGGAGAAAGCCCGCACCGGCGAGACCCGCAAGCCGGAGCCCCCCAAACTGGAACGCCCCGCCAAAGAGCCCGCCGCCCGGGGGAGCCGCCGCCAGAAAAAAGCCGAGGAGCCCCCGCCTGTTCCCGCCGAGCCGGAGCCCGCCCAGAGCGTCCCGCCGGAGGTGATTATGCTCATCGCGGACTCCCTGGAGATGCTGGGGGACGAGGACGGCTACGTCCTCATGGGGGATTTGGGCAACCTGCTTGTCAAAAAGCAGCCGGATTTCGACCCCCGGAACTTTGGCTTTACCAAGCTCACCAACCTGGTGCGGGCCCTGGACCGCTTTGAGGTGGATATCCGCTCCACCAGCCAGCCCCACGTCAAGCACATCTATGTCCGGGACAAGCGGCGAAAATAAGAACCTGTATTCACAACCGTTGAACGCCGCCTGAGGGCGGCAAAATAAAGTCAACACTGGTCATATTCCAGGACATGTGTCTCGGAAATGACACGGCCTGGCCTGCAAGTGTGCCCAAAGGGTGCGCGCGGCAGGCCGTATCCCTTTTGTCGAAAAAGGCCCCTGGCCTTTTTCGACAAGCTGACGCACAGAGCCCCTTCCGCTGCGCGGAAGGGGCTCTGTGCGCTTTTGTTTTTACACCGGAAAATATTCCAGTAAGGCGGTCAGGGCGTCCCCCCGGAGCACCGGGTCGGCGTATTCGGCGAGCCGGGCCTCCTGATGGGAGCCGGTCTCCTCCTCCCGGCCGAACTCCCACAGCCGGGCGATGCTCTGGCTTTCCCCCGCGGGGAGAGACAGCCAGTACCGCCCCTCCCACCAGAGCAGGTCGGCGGAGGGCCGGGGCTCCGGCAGGGCGCGGGCGGCGGACAGCAGCTCCTCCAGGCCGTCAAAGGAAAACCACACCCGGTCCGGCCGGCGCACATGGGCAAACACCAGCACCCCCCAGGCGTCCGGATAGGCTTCAATCTCAATGGAGCCCTCCAGGGTCAGTCCCGCCTGCCGGAAGGCCGACTGGGTCAGCTCCAGGGCTCCCTCCAAGGTCAGGGCCGCAGGGGTCAGGCCCCGCTCCTCCAGGTCAGACGGGGTGATGTACAGGGCCATGCTGGTGCTTCCGATGGGTTGGATGGTCATGGCGCGCCTCCTTATGTCGTTGATACGGATGACACCATTATATATGCGCGAAGGCCCTTTGAATAGTTGTAATGATTGGATAGCCGCGCTACCGCTGCTCCAGAGAGGGGTCCAGGGACAGGTCAGGCGTCAGTGTGGGCTCCAGGCGGAACCCTCCCAAGGCCTCCAGCGGCTCCCCCTGGCAGAGGATGCGCACAGCCTCCACCGGGTCCAGCTCCCCCAGAGAGTTCACCAGAGCGTAGACCAGCAGCCGGGCGGAGCGGGCGTCGGCGGGGGCGTTGGCGGCAAACTCGGCAGACAGGTCCACCGTGCAGATTCCCTCGGCCACCGACACTGCCCGCAGAACCGTGCCCTCCGGCGCGCAGGCCCGCAGGCTGTCATATTGGGGACCCTCCAGCCAGGCGGCGAGCACCGCCCGGGCCGAGCTGTCCCCCTCGTTTTTCAGCACCTGGCGGTACTCCACGCCCAGGCCGTCTCCCTGGCTGCGGGGATACCAGAGGTTGACTCCCAGATAGACCGGCTCCTCCTCCGCCCCGGTCAGGAGCACATCCTGAGCGGAGAATACCTGGGTGCGGCGGTAGGGGATCTCCCTCCCCTCCACGGTGATATACACCGCCTCCACCCAGTCCAGGGTGCAGAAGGTCAGGGCAATGCAGGAATCCGCCAGGGTCAGCTCCATTCCGGTGAGCCCCCCGTACTGCTCTGACAGATCCAGGTGCAGGCGCTCCTCCTCCAGCGACCAGGACAGCAGCCGCACCCCGGCAGGGAACGGGGAGGAGAGCCCCGGCTCGGCGGGCTCGGCCAGCAGAGCGGACATCAGGCCGGAGACCACCGGCCCGGAGACGGCGCGGTAGGCACAGCCCACTGCGGCTCCGGCCTGCTCGTCCCCCATGGCGGAGTAATAGACTTCATACTCCTTCTGCCGCGGCGGGGCGCTCTCCTGAAAATCCGCGGGGCCGCAGGCGGCCAGAGCCAGAGCCAGAGCCAGGGCGCACCCCAGTGTCAAAAGGCGGCGCCTCATGCCCAATCTCCTCCCTTCCCGCAGCGGGGAAAGACCACCTCAAAGCAGGTCCCCTCCGGCTCCCGGCGGCGGACGGAGACGGCGCCGCCGTGCTGACGGACAGTGTCCTGAACGATGGACAGGCCCAGCCCGGTGCCTCCGGCGGCCCGGGAACGGGCCTTGTCCACCCGGTAAAAGCGGTCAAAAATTTTGGTCATGTCCTCCTCCGGAATGCCCACCCCGGTGTCCTCCACCCGCAGAACCACCTGGGATGCGTTTGTGCCCTCCGGCGGAGCGGCCTCCAGCGTGACAAAAACCGTACCACCGGGGAGATTGTATTTGACGGCGTTCTCCATCAGGTTAAAAGCCACCTGGTACAGGTCGTCCTCGGTGGCCTCCACCCAGGCGTCCCGAATCAGACGGGTCTCTACCCGCACCTCCACGGCCCGGGCCAGGGGTGTGAGCATGTGCAGGACCTTTTCCACCACCCGGCACAGGTCCACCGGCTCGGTGCGCTGGGGAGGCGCGGTATCCATACGGGTGAGCCGCAGGAGCTTTTCGGTGATACGGGTGAGGCGCTCGGCCTCCTCCCCGATGTCGGTGAGGAACTCCCTGGCGGTCTCCCCGTCCATGCGCTCAGACTGGAGGATGGAGTCGGTGAGCAGGCGGATGGAGGCCAGGGGGGTTTTCAGCTCGTGGGAGGCGTCGGAGACAAAGCGGCGGCGGACCTCCTCGGTGGTCTGGAGCCGCCCGGTAAGGGCATTGAACTCCCCGGCCAGCTGAGCCAGCTCGTCGCCGCCCCGGAGGGTGACGCGGTGGCTGTACTCCCCCTGCCGCACCGTGCGGACCGCCCGCAGTAGAGCGGCAATCCGCCTGGTGAGTGCCCGGGAGAAAATGGCGGTCAGCACCAGGCTTACCGCGCAGATGGTCAGGGAGATGGAGCGCAGGTTCTGCTGGATGCTCCGGAGCAGGGCCCCCTGCTCCCCATCGTACTCGTAGAGATAGACCGCCCCCAGGGTCATGGAGCGGTAGGTGATGGGCACCGCCGCCCGGCTGCGGAAGGCCCCGTCCCGGTATTCAGAGCGGAACACGTCGTTGCCCTGGAGGGCCCGGGCCACTTCCCAAAAGAGGGCGTACTGCCCGGTAGAGTCCCGGCGCGTGCCATCATACCAGTCGTAAAGGACCGCCCCCGCCGGGTCTGTAACCACCACGCGGGTGTCCCCCAGCACCCCCAAGCTGCCGATGGTGCGTTCCACCCCCTCCAGCGTCAGGGCCTCCGGCCCCACGGAGAGCGTGGAGGCCAGCACCGCCGCCTGATTTTGCAGGGAGGCCTGCTTGGACTGATACATCAGGTCCTGGGAGACCAGCACCGGATAGGTGTTCAGCAGCACAATCACCGCCGCGATGATAACCACGTAGGTCAGGGCGTACTTGGTCTGGAGGGAGCGCCAAAAGGATACCTTTTTCACCTGTTCCCCCATGGCATTCCCTCCTCTGCGCGGCCCGCCGCCGGCGGAACCGCAGTATCGGGCCGGCGCCGCTCAGCTCCGGCCCCCGTTTTTTTCACCGCTTTTCAGATAGTATCCCACGCCCCACTTGGTGAGCACGTACTGGGGGTTGGCCGGGTCCAGCTCCAGTTTTTCCCGCAGCCGGCGTATGTGAACGTCCACCGTCCGGTAATCCCCGGCGTATTCATAGCCCCACACCACATTCAGCAGATTCTCCCGGGAGTAGACCCGCCCGGGGTTGCGCAGGAGCAGCTCCATCAAATCAAATTCCTTGGCTGTGAGGTCCACGCTCTGTCCCTCCTTCCAGGCGGCCCGGGCGTCGGCGTCCAGGGTAATATGTCCGGCGGTGAGCAGGCCGCTCCCCTCCTTTTGGGCGGCCACCCCCGCCCGCCGCAGCAGGGCCCGCACCCTGGCTTTCAGCTCCAGGATGTTGAAGGGCTTGGTGATATAGTCGTCTGCCCCGCATTCAAAGCCGATGATCTTGTCGGTGTCCTCACTGCGGGCGGTGAGCATGATAATGGGCACATTGGAGAACTCCCGTATGCGCATACAGGCCTGGAGCCCGTCGATCTTCGGCATCATCAGGTCCAGAATGATCAGGTCGAAGGCCCCGCTCCGGGCCAGCTCCACAGCCTCCTCGCCGTCGCAGCCGGTTTCCACCTGGTAGCCCTCGCCCTCCAGATTGAATTTGATTCCTTTGAGCAGCACCCGCTCGTCGTCCACCACTAATATTTTCATGCGCTCCTCCTCTAAGAGACTGTAATGTACGGCAAAAGCCCCTGCATGGTGCTCTCGCCGATGCCGCTGACCCGGGTCAGCTCCTCGGGAATGCGGAAGGGGCCGTTGGCCTCCCGCTCGTCCAGAATGGCCCGGGCCCGGCTCTCCCCAATCCCCGGCAGGGTGATGAGCTCCTCCAGCCCCGCGGTGTTGATGTTGACCTTTTCCCCGGCGGGGGCAGGGGCCGGAAGCGCCAGAGGCGTCTCCTGAACCAGGACCCGCTCCGTCTCCACCCGCACCGGACGGGCGCCGGACCTTCCGCCCAGAAACCATCCCGCCGAAAATGCCAGAAATACCGCCGCCATCAGCACCGTGGCGGCCTCCGGCCTGGAAATCTTCATAATTTGTAACCGCCTCTCCGGTTGCGCCCGCCGCCTGAATTTGCTATAATAAATGCTGCGGGGTCAGCCCCGCTGTGTCTCCGGACCGTCTGCCCGGAGACAGGTCTTTTCCTATTATAACATATTGAGATGGAGTTTCCTATGAAAAAATCACGAGTATTTGCTTTTTTCACCGCTCTGGTCCTGACCGCGGGGCTGCTGGCCCTTCCCGCCTCCGCCGCCCAGGGGGAGGACTTTGTCTCCTATGCCTGCGACCCGTCGGTGTCCGCCGGGGGCAGCGCTGTGGTGGCCGGAATGCACGTGGAGGCCGGCGCCGCCATTCTGGTGGACGTGGACCACGGCCAGGTGCTTTACGCCCAAAACGCCCACGCCAGAATGTATCCCGCCAGCATCACCAAAATTATGACCACGCTGCTGACCCTGGAGGCGGTGGACCGGGGCCAGCTAAGCCTGGAGCAGGTGGTCACTGCCAGTGAAAATCTCCACACCGGCATTGGGGAGGGGGCTTCCAACGCGGACATTCGGGTGGGAGAGCAGATGCGGATTATCGATCTGCTCTATTCCGCCATGCTCCCCTCAGCCAATGAAGCCTGCAACGTCCTGGCGGAGGCGGTGTCCGGCAGCGTGGCCTCCTTTGTGGCGCTGATGAACCAGCGGGCGGAGATGCTGGGCATGGCGGACACCCATTTTTCCAATACCCATGGCTACCATGATGACGACCACTACACCAGCGCCTATGATATTGCCCTGATGTCCCGGGAGGCTATGGACCACGAGCTCTTCCGCACCATGGCCGCCGCCGCCAGCTATACGCTGCCTGCCACCAACGAGCATGAACAGCGGGTGATCCGCAGCACCAACGCCCTCATCAGCAACTGGAGCATCCCCGGCTATATCTACCCTTACGCCACTGGCGTCAAAACCGGTTCCACCATTGAGGCCCGCTTCTGCCTGGCCTCCGCCGCCGGGAAGAACGGACGGAATTTGATCGCCGTGGTCCTGGGCGCTGAGAACCCCACCGTGGACAACGCCCGCCAGCGGCTCCAATTCTCCGAGAGCATCCGGCTGCTGGACTGGGGCTTTGACAATTTCGCCCACCATGCCATTCTGGACGACACCCGGCTGGACATCGCTGAGGTGGAAGTCACCCTGTCCAGCGAGGCCAACTATGTGGCCGTCCGGCCGGAGGGCTCCCTGTCGGCGGTGCTGCCCCACGACCTGGACCCCGCCGGTTTTACCTATACCCCCGTTCTGGACAGCCGGAGCATAGCAGCCCCCGTGGAGGAGGGGCAGGTGCTGGGCTCCATCAGCGTATCCTATGAGGGCATCGACTACGGCAGTCTGCCCCTGGTGGCCAACGCCTCGGTGGAGCGCTCGGAGCTGCTCTACCGGCTGGACCAGATCCAGCGCTTTTTCGGTCAGACCTGGGTGAAAATCGCGGCGGCCGCGGTGGTGGTGCTGGCGGCGGCCCTTGTCCTGCGGCGGCTGCTGTCCGGCGGCCGCCGGGGTGGACGGGGCGGCGGATACGCCTACAGCGGACGCACCCGTTACAGCGGCCGGCGCAGGCGCTAATTACATACCGGGGCAAACATCCTTGACAGGAAAACTGCGGCAACGTATAATAGACTCCAGGGGTGACAGGCATGAATTATGAGGAAAAGATTTTGGAAATGCTCTCCGAAATGCACACGGATATCGGGGAGATCAAGGGGCATCTGGGCAGCATTGACGCCCGTATGGACCGGCTGGAAGCCCGTATGGACCGGCTGGAAGCCAGAATGGACCAGCTGGAAGCCAGAATGGACCAGCTGGAAGTCAGAATGGACCGGCTGGAGGCCGATGTCGCGGCACTGAAGACAGACGTGGCCGGATTGAAGGAGGGCCTCGCCGAGCTGAGAGAAGAGCATGAGGAGACCCGCAGCGGTGTGAACGCCCTGCTGGGTTGGGCGGACACCGTGGCGGTGGCGTTCAACATTCCGCTTCAGCCTGCGTAAGCGGGCCGCTGTCTCCGCGCAGGGGGAACTCCTGTCCGGCGGACCGTGCCGCCTCAATCTCTCTTTGGCTGGAGCTGATACCGTTGGCAAAAAACAAGCAGACACAGCAGCCTGGAGAGTCTCTCTCCCCGCTGGATGCGCTGAAAATGGACCTGTTTTTCTGGCTTCAGGCCATGTCCACGGCGCTTATTTTTCTGATTATACTGTTTACCCTGGTAGGCCGCATCATCGGGGTGGAGGGCAGCTCCATGCAGCCTACGCTCCACCATGGGGACCTGTTGCTTCTGCAAAGCATCGGCTATGAGCCCCGCGCCGGAGACGTGGTGGTGCTGACCAAGGAATTTGACATGATCACCGAGCCCATTGTCAAGCGGGTCATTGCCGTGGGCGGACAGCAGGTGGAGATTGATTACGAGGCGGGCACGGTGGCCGTGGACGGGCAGATTTTGGAGGAGCCATACCTGCCGGAACCCATGGATCAGCCGGGCTATGAGAATCTTGCGTCCATCACGGTCCCCGAGGGCTCTATTTTTGTTATGGGGGACAACCGCAATCACTCCACCGACAGCCGCTATATCGGCTTGGGCGCCGTGGACAAGCGCTATGTGCTGGGCAGGGCCCTGTGCATTATCCTGCCTGTGAGCGCGTTTGGTGCAATCCGCTGAGGATATATCTTTTTCTTAAACTGCCGCCTATTTGTAAACTTTCCATGAATACCCCTTGAAAATTTCCATCCGAAGGATTATGATAGCGTTAGCACTCGGAGAAAAGGAGTGCTAACGCTATGTTTTTTAAAAATTTTCACATAGGAGGCCCTACCATGGCAAAAAAGCAGTTTAAGACCGAATCCAAGCGCATCATGGACCTGATGATCAACTCCATCTACACCCACAAGGAGATCTTTCTCCGGGAGATCATCTCCAACGCCAGCGACGCCATTGACAAGCTC
>CANDFO010000054.1 GCA_947384055.1 uncultured Flavonifractor sp. | reverse complement strand
CCCGGAAATTGGCCCGGCTGGGCTTGGGCGCGCCGGAAACCGCGAGCCGCCACCGCGGGGGGGCGGCGGCCCGGGCCCCCGCCGCCGCGCTGTGCTGAATATTGCCGGAACGCCCCATAGTAAAATTTGATTTTCTGGAAATTGGTCAAAGGCCTTTTCAAAGCGAAAAAATTGTGTTATATTGTCTGATACAAGATGGTGTGGCCTGTCGGAAAGACCGGCAGGCTTTGGATTGTCCAGGCAATCTGTCGTTTTGTCCGCCTGCGTGCGAAACACGCGATATTTGACGATGAGATCCAAACCAGGGCCACTGAAAGTGGCCCGCCCGGGCGGAACGCCTGGGCGCTTGAAAAAAATCCGTTTTTTTCAAGTTGTTTGACTATAAATGCGGCAAACCGCCCGCTGGGGGAGAAAGACCGCAAGGGAAGGTAGAAGATCGTCATTATGGATCGGTTCCGGAAGCTGCTCTTATTTTTGTGCGACAGCATGATTCTGCTCTTTGTCACAGTGGTGCTGTCGCTGTTTTCCATGCGCTACGCCTTTGGGGACGCCCTGTGGTCGGGTGTGCTCCCCTCCAATGTGGCGCTTCTGTTCGGCTGCACCGTGGTGTTTCAGCTCTTTTTCCACAACTATGACAGCTTGTGGCGCTATGCCGAGAGCCGGGAGTATCTGTCCCTGCTGGCTGCGGCGCTGTTCGGCTTCTGCGCTTATGAGGTGATCTGCCGCTTCGTGGTGAAGGAAGGCGTCATTCCCTTCCTGCTGCTGACCTCTATCGCCAGCACGTGGGTGCTGGGGATGCTGCTCATCCGCTTTACGTACCGGGTCTGCCGCAGCCATATCTCCTACCGCCGGGGGTCCCACCAGACGCCGGTGGCCATTGTGGGGGCGGGCTCCGCGGGGGTGCAGCTGCTGGAGGAATTACAGCGGAATCCCGACAGCCACTACTCGGTGCGGTGCTTTTTCGACGATGACACCGGCAAAATCGGCAAGCGTATTCACGGGGTGAAGGTCAAGGGCAGCATCAAGAATATTCCGGCCCAGCTGCGGGCTATGGACATCCGGGCGCTGATTGTGGCGATTCCCTCCATATCGGAGGAGCGCCGCCACGCGCTGCTCCAGGAGCTCTCCGGCCTGGCGGGGGTGAAAATCACCGTTCTGCCCAGCACCCTGGAGCTTATCGACCGCAAGCCCATTCGTTCCCAGCTGCGGGAGGTGCAGATTGAGGACCTGCTGGGCCGGGAGCCGGTCCGCCTGGACCCCGCGCCGGTGGACCGGTTTTTGGGCGGAAAGACGGTCATGGTTACAGGCGGCGGCGGTTCGATCGGCTCGGAGCTGTGCCGTCAGATTGTCAAGCATGGCCCCAAACGGCTGGTCATTGTGGATATCTATGAGAACAACGCCTATCAGATTCAGCAGGAGCTCCTGTACCAGTACGACAAGCAGCTGGATCTGTGCGTGGAGATTGCCTCCATCCGGGACAGCGGGCGGGTGCGCCAGCTGTTTCACCACTACCGCCCGGACGTGGTGTTCCACGCGGCGGCCCATAAGCACGTTCCCCTGATGGAGACCAGTCCCCAGGAGGCCGTGCGCAACAATGTGTTCGGCACGCTGAACCTGGTGCGGGCGGCGGATGAGACAGGCGTGTCCAAATTTATCCAGATATCTACCGACAAGGCGGTGAATCCCACCTCCGTCATGGGGGCGACAAAACGCCTGTGCGAGATGATTCTGCAATCCATGAACGGCCGCAGCAAGACCAGCTTTGCGGCGGTACGGTTTGGAAATGTGCTGGGGTCCAACGGGTCGGTGGTGCCCCTGTTTAAGCGGCAGATTGCCGCGGGCGGCCCTGTCACCGTCACCGACAAGCGGATTATCCGCTATTTTATGACCATCGCGGAGGCGGCCCAGCTGGTGCTCCAGGCCGGGGCAATGGCCAGGCAGAACGAGTTGTATGTGCTGGACATGGGCTCTCCGGTGAAAATCCTCACCTTGGCGGAGAATCTGATCCGCCTGTCGGGCTACGTGCCCTACCGGGACATCGATATTGTGGAGACGGGTCTCCGGCCCGGCGAGAAGCTGTATGAAGAGCTGCTGATTGCCAGCCGGGATATCGAAAAGACTGAAAACGACCAGATTTTTGTGGAGCGCCAGCCCGTCATCACCCAGGAGGCACTGGCCAAAAAGCTGGCTGTGCTGGACGCGGCGCTGGCTATGGACGACCCCACGGTGATCCGCGGAGCCCTGCGCCAGGTTGTGCCCACCTTCCGGGAGCCGGAGGAGGTCAATTGCACCCAGGGGGAGGAGGTCCATGTGCCCCCGCAGCAGGCGGCTGAAGCGTCCGCCAAGGGCGGGGCGGTCTATGGAACCTTTTCCGGAGGCGGCGCAGCCCTCTCTGCCGCCGGGGGGGAGCCGTTCTCCAGATAGCATGATCAGACCCTGTATTCCTCGCAAGGGGCACCCCCGGATGGGTCCCTTGACGAGGAGTACAGGGCCTGATATTTTTTGCGGGGAAAAGAGAATTCCGCGCCCGCCTTGCGAATGCTCCGGGTTAACCCGCCATGAACAGACCGCGCACCAGGCGGAGGAAGATACCGGGGATAGTAATACGCTCCACACCCTGGGCGGCTACGATGGGGATTGTCTGCAAAACCTGGTCCCCTACGGAGACTACCATTTCTCCCAGCTTCTGCCCGGCTTCCACCGGGGCCTCCACGTTTTCGCACAGCTCCAGGCGGCTCTCCACGGCGTTCAGCTGGTCTTTGCTCACCAGAATCCGGCTGGACTGGTCCAGCACCGGCTGCACCTGGGCCTCCTCGCCCAGAAGGACCTCCACCGGGGGAAGGGCCTGATTGGGGTACACATCCATCAGGGTATAGTTGGCGAAGCCAAAGTTCAGCAGGGCTTTGGCCGCCTCAGTGCGGGTGTCGCGGGTGGGGGATTTCATGATGACGGCGATCAGCTCCATCCCGTCCCGCTCCGCTGTAGCGGAAATGCAGAACTTGGCCGCGTCGGTAGAGCCGGTTTTCAGGCCCGTGGCGCCCTCATAAAATCGAATCAGCTTATTGGTGTTGGAGAGCTGGAAGGCCCCGTTTCTGAGGCTGTCCATCCAGATTGTAGTGTATTTGCGGATGTCCGGATGGTTCAGAATCAGCTCCCGGCTCATCAGGGCGATATCGTAAGCGCTGGTCAGGTGCCCCGCCGCGGGCAGGCCGGTGCAGTTGACAAAGCAGGTGTCCGCCATGCCCAGCTCCGCCGCCCGCTGGTTCATGCGTTCCACAAAGGCCTCCTCACTGCCCGCCAGGTGCTCGGCCAGGGCGACGGCGGCGTCGTTGCCCGAGGCCACCGCCACCGCCTTGAGCAGGTCGTCCACCGTCATCAGCTCCCCCTCTTTCAGGTAGACCTGGGAGCCACCCATGGAGGCCGCGTGCGCGGACACCTGGACCGTGTCCTCCAGATTCAGGCGGCCCTGCTGGATGGCCTCCATCACCAGCAGCAGCGTCATCACCTTGGTAACGCTGGCCGGCTCCAGTTTGTCGTGGGCGTTTTCCTCACAGAGAACGGTTCCCGTCTCTTTTTCCATCAAAAGCCAGGAAGCGGCGTCCACCGCCGGGGCTCCCGGCGTGCCGGGAGCCCCGGCCGCCTGAGCGGGAACCAGCATAAAAGAAGCGGCAAGCAGGGCCGCAGCCAATTTTTTCATGATACTGTTGTCCCTCCAGATTCGTTATGTTTGCTCTGTGATAAAGGATACGGAATTAGAGGGGGTTCTATACAGCGCTGAAAAACTTTTGCATCGGAAAATTTTCGCAGAATGAAACCTTTGGGGCTCCGGCGGTGTATAATCAGTGAAAGGGCCTTTCAGAACAGACAGGGGGGAGCGGATATGGGCGCAGACCTGCTGGAGCAGACAGTCCGGCTGTACGGGGACGCCATTTACCGGGTGGCTCTCCAGTACACCCGCTGCGGGGCCGATGCGGAGGATGTGCTCCAGGAGGTGCTGCTGGAGCGGTATCAGGCGGCGCGGCCCTTTGCCTCTCCAGAGCACGAGCGGTACTGGCTTCTCCGCGTAGCTGTCAACAAATGCAAAAATTTGCTGCGCACCCAGAAACGCCGCCGGGATGTGCCCCTGGAGGAGGCCGCGGCGCTTTCCGCGCCGCCGGAGCCGGAGTATCAAGCCCTGTACGACGCGGTGTGGACCCTCCCCCGTAATCAGAGACTGGCGGTGGACCTCTACTATTTTGAGGGGTACTCCACCGGGGAGCTGGCCGCCCTGCTGGGAACCCGTGAGGCCACTGTGCGCACCTGGCTGCGCCGGGGGCGGCTGAAGCTGAAGGAACGCTTGAAGGAGGCTTGGGATAATGACGAACTCTGAGCGGTATCGGGCCGCATTTGGACATATCCGCGCCCCGGAAGGGGCGGCGCAGCGGGCCAGGGAACGCCTGGAGCGGAAGGAGACCGCTCCGCGGCCCAAACGCAGGTTTTCCCGCCTGGCGGCGGGGCTGGCGGCTGCGGCGGTCCTGATTGTGGGAGCTGTGGGGGCGGAGGCGTCCAGCGGTGAGATCAGCAACCTGCTGGTTCTGCTGTACGGCGGGGCGCAGACCGAGCTTGTGGACACGGTCGGCCGCCCGGTGAACGCCTCGACGACGGCAAACGGCTACACCCTCACCGCCGAAGCGGTCATCGGCGACCGGTATCAGTATAAGGTGGTGTACACCCTCACCCGGGACGACGGGGAGGCCATTCCCCAGGGCGTGGCGCTCCGGGAGTGGGATGGAACGCGGTTTGGCTCCGGCGGCGGCAGTTTGGAAGTTGTGCGGGAGGGGCTGCCCGAAAACCAGATATATCTTGTGGAGTCCTGGGGCGGAGCTGCCCCCGTGCTGGGGCGGAACTATTCTGTCACATACCGGGACCTGATCCGCTATGACGCGTCAAACGACAGCTATGAGTGCCTGACGGAGGGGGAGTGGAGCCTCCAGTTTACCCTGCGGTACAGGGACTGCGCCGTCCGCATCCCTGTGCATGACCTCTGTGTAACCGGGGCGAAGGGAAACGAATATACCATAAAAGAGCTGCTGCTCTCTCCGCTGGGGGTCCATGTGGAGCTCATTGCGCCCAATACCCTCCGGTCGGATTCCGAAGCAGCCCCGACCCTGCTGGAGGATTTTCAGATTTCCCTGCGGCTTGCGGACGGAACAGAATATGCCGATTTCCCGGGCAGGGAGAGCGGCGGCGGTGGGTCGGCGAACGCGGCCACCCTGAAAGCGCACTGCAATGTCACCTTTAAAATGCCGGTTTCCCTGGATGAAATGGAGGCTCTTATTCTCTGTGGCACGGAGATCCCCCTGGGGGACCGCTGAACAGCAAAACAGGCCCGGGAGCAGAATCGCTCCCGGGCCTTTGCCGGTATGTTCAGTAGGCTACGCCCCAGTATACCATGTGCTTGGCGGGCCTGCCGCAGATGGCGCAGGTATCGCCCAGGTGCTCCTGCTCCAGGGGGATGCAGCGGGAGGACACCCCAGCCTCCTCCTTCATGCGCAGCTCGCAGGCTTCATCGCCGCACCACATGGTCTTGGCGAAGCCGCCCTGCGCGGCCATCTTCTCCTTGACCTCCTCCAGAGAGGCGCAGGCGTAGGTATTGTCCTCCAGATTCTTCTGAGCGCGGGCGTAAAGGCCGTCGTGAATGGCGTCCAGGGTGGTTTTGACAGTCTGCTCAATACCGTCCAGAGACACAAAGGACTTCTCGCCGGAATCCCGGCGGACCAGCACGCACTGGTTCTTTTCAATGTCCTTGGGCCCCAGCTCCAGGCGCAGGGGAACCCCCTTCATCTCATACTCGGCGAACTTCCAGCCGGCGGACTGGTCGGAGGCGTCCATCTTCACCCGGATACCGGCCGCCCGCAGGCGGTCCACCACCCCCTGGTTTGCGGCGAGGACCCCCTCCTTGTGCTGAGCTACGGGGATGACCACTACCTGGACGGGGGCCACCCGGGGAGGCAGGACCAGGCCGTTGTTGTCCCCGTGGACCATGATGATGCCGGCGATCATACGGGTGGACACGCCCCAGGAGGTCTGGAAGGGGTGGTGGAGCTGGTTGTCGCTGCCGGTAAAGGTGATGTCAAAGGCCCGGGCAAAGCCGTCCCCAAAGTAGTGGCTGGTGCCTCCCTGGAGGGCCTTCCTGTCGTGCATCATGCACTCCACGGTATAAGTGGCTTCAGCGCCGGAGAACTTTTCCTTGTCGGTTTTGCGGCCCTTGACCACGGGGATGGCCAGCACATCCTTGTAGAAATCGGCATAAATGCTGAACATCCGCTCGGTCTCCTCCATGGCTTCCTGGGCGGTGGCATGCATGGTGTGCCCCTCCTGCCACAGGAACTCCCGATGCCGGAGGAAAGGACGGGAGGTCTTTTCCCAGCGGAGCACCGAGCACCACTGATTGTAGAGCTTGGGCAGGTCCCGGTGGGAGTGGATGATATTGGCGTAGTGCTCACAGAACAGGGTCTCGGAGGTGGGACGGATGCAGTAGCGCTCCTCCAGCTTGTCCGCGCCGCCGTACGTCACCCAGGCGCACTCGGGGGCAAAGCCCTCTACGTGGTCTTTCTCCTTCTGGAGCAGACTCTCGGGAATCAGCATGGGCAGGTAGACATTCTCGTGGCCGGTCTGTTTAAATTTTTCATCCAGAATGTGCTGGATGTTCTCCCAAATGGCGTAGCCATAGGGCCGGTAGATGAACATGCCCTTAATGCTGGAGTAGTCGATCAGCTCGGCCTTCCTGCACACATCGGTGTACCACTGGGCAAAGTCGGTCTCCATGTCGGTGATCTGTTCCACCTGTTTTTTGTTCTGTGCCATCGCTATCTCAATCCTTTACAGCATACTTATCTTGGGGTCTCTGCTATTGTATCCATCCCCGGAGCAAAAGTCAAGAGCCGGCAGTGCGCACCGGCTCTTGGGCGGCCGGAGGGACGGGCGGAACGCCGTGCCTGCGGGGGAAAAAACAGTTGACATTTCACCGCGATGTGGTATATTAAAGTGTATCAAATGAGACAAAAACAGCTGCGCCGGGAGGGTGATGCCAATGATGCCGGAACAAAGGGCTCTGGTGGCGGAGACCTTTCTCTTCCGGGGGGCGGGGCGGGAGCCGCTGGAATTTGCCCTGTCCGACCCCCGGTGCGCCAGGGAGGAGACTGCCAAAGGCGCGGTGATCTATGGCCCGCGCGCCTTCCGGCGGTGTCTGGGCGTGGTGCTGGCAGGGCAGATCCAGGTGAATAAGGGCACGCTTATTATGAGCGTGCTGGAGCCGGGGGACCTGTTCGGGGCGGCCGCCCTGTTCCATCAGGGGGAGGATTACGCCACCACCCTGACCGCCCGGAGCAGATGTCTCCTGCTGTTTCTGCCCCAGGCCCTGGTGGAGGAGCTGATGGCCCGCTTTCCCCAGGTGGGGCGCAACTATGTGGTCTATCTGTCCGGACGCATCCGTTTCCTGGCCGGAAAGGTGGATGCGCTTACCGCCGGGAATGCCGGACAGAAGCTGGCCCAATATCTGCTGGCCCGGGCTTCCGGCGGCTGGGCCGAACCGGAGTGCTCCGCCGCGGGGCTGGCCCGTCGGCTGGGAGTCAGCCGTGCCTCCCTCTACCGGGCTTACGATGCCCTCACCGGCGCGGGACTGATCCGCCGGGAGGGTAGACGGGTGCGGCTGCTGGATGAAGCGGGCCTGCGCCGCCAGCTCCATTGACAGAGAAGGTCTCATAGCTGCGCACACAGTTTTTCAGGAAGGGAAATGATCGTATGAACACCAGACGCATACCTGCTCTTTTGCTGGGCCTGGCTCTGCTGCTGGGCCTGGCCGCCTGCGCCCCCCGGGAAGCGCCTCAGCCGCTTCCCACCGCCGCGCCGACCGCCACGCCGGTCGCCGGTACGCCGGAGCCCGCTGTGACGCCCACCCAGGAGCCCGCTCCCCGCGGAACGGTCAATCTGGGTCTGCTGAAAGGCCCCACCGGTATGGGCGCCGCCAAGCTGCTGGCGGACAACGACGCCGGGACCACCGCGCTGGACTATCATGTGACCCTGGGGTCAGACCCGGCCAACGATATTGTCCCCAGGCTCATTAACGGTGAGCTGGATGTGGCGGCGGTTCCCACCAATCTGGCGGCGGCCCTCTACAACAAGACCCAGGGGGGCGTCAAGCTCCTGGCGCTGAATACCCTGGGCGTCCTCCACATTCTCGAAAACGGGGATGGCGTCCACTCCCTGGCGGATCTGTCGGGCAAGACCCTCTATGCCACGGGCCAGGGGGCCAACCCGGAGTATGTGCTCAACTATTTGCTGGAGCAGAACGGCCTCACCCCCGGGGAGGACGTAACCATCGAGTGGCGGGCCAGCGACGAGCTCACTACGCTGATGGCTGCCGGGGAGATCTCCCTCTGTATGCTCCCGGTGCCCGCCGCCACCGGCGTCATGATAAAGAACCAGGAGGTCCGGGACGCCGTTGACCTGAACGACGCCTGGATTCAGTCCGGCGCGCCGGGGACCTTCACCATGGGCTGCCTGGCGGCCCGTGCGGAGTGGGTGGAGGAGCATCCCGACTGGGTCTCCGTCCTGCTGGAGGAGTATGCCGCTTCCATCGCCTATATCAACGGCGAGGGGAGCAGCGGAGAGCTCTCCGGGCCCATGAGCCCGCCGGCGCTGATTGCGCAGTTTGAGATCACCCCCAATGCCACCATTGCCGCCGCCGCCATTCCGCAGGCCAATCTGGTCTATGTAGACGGGGCGGACCTGCTGGACATCGCCAGCTATTATGAGGTGCTTTTTGCCGCCGACCCCACCTCGATTGGAGGGGCGATCCCTGACGACGCCTTCTACTACATTCCGTAATCAGGTGCGGAATATATTACAAAAAATCGCCCTGCCCCTGGCCTTTTGGCTGGGGGCCTGGCAGCTTGCGGCCCTGGTGGTGGACAGAGAGCTCCTGCTCCCCGGTCCCCTGTCTGTGGCGGTGCGGCTGGGGCAGCTGGCGGGAACGGCGGCTTTCTGGGAAACGACGGCCGCCAGCCTGGGGCGGATTTTTGGCGGATTTCTGGCCGGGGCGGTGCTGGGGACGATTTTGGCGGTGTGCACCGGCGCCCTGCCCTGGGCGGACCGGCTGCTTTCTCCGGCGGTGAAGGTGCTCCGGGCTACCCCGGTGGCATCCTTCATTGTGCTGGTGCTTCTGTGGGCCCCCACCGGCCGGGTCCCCGCTATCATTTCCGGCCTGATGGTCCTCCCGGTGCTGTGGGCCAATGTGTGTAAAGGGATCAGCCAGACAGACGGACGCCTGCTGGAGGCAGCGGAGGCCTACCGGTTTGGCCGCCGGAAAACCGTTTTGCTGGTGTATGTGCCCTCCGTATTCCCCTATTTCGTCAGCGGCTGCTCTACAGGGCTGGGACTGGCCTGGAAAGCGGGTGTTGCCGCGGAGGTCCTCTGTCAGCCCCGTCCGGCCATTGGGACACAGGTCTATGCCTCCAAGCTCACCCTGGATACCCCCGCCCTGTTTGCCTGGACTGCGGTGGTGATTGTGCTGAGCTTTCTGCTGGACTATGTCCTGGGGCTGCTGTTCCGCAGGCTGAGGAGGGGGACAATCCTGTGATACAGTGTAAAAATATTACGGTGCGTTATGGGGAAAAGACGGTGCTGGACCGATTTTCCCTGGATCTTCCGGAGCGGGGGATTACGGCGCTGTCCGGGCCCTCCGGCTGCGGAAAGACCACCCTTCTGCGGGTGCTGGCGGGGCTCCAGGCCGCTGAAAGCGGCAGGATTACGGCCCCTGTCCGGCGGGTCCTCCTGTTCCAGGAGGACCGCCTGCTCCCCTGGCGGACGGCGGCGCAGCATATTGCTGATGTGCTGCCCCGGGCTCGCCGGGGGGAGGTCTCCCGGTGGCTGGCTCTGACAGAGCTGGAGGCGGAGGCGGAGAGCTATCCCGCCCAGCTCTCCGGGGGAATGGGACGGCGGCTGGCCCTGGCCCGCTGTCTGGCCTGTGGAGGGGAGCTGTTCCTGCTGGACGAGCCCTTTGCGGGGGTAGACCTGCCGCGGGCGGGGCGGATTCTGGAGCGGATTGGGGCCCTGGGCGTTCCGGTGCTCCTGTCCAGCCATCAGGCGGCAGTGCTGTCCCTGTGCGGCCAGGTGCTGGAGGCGGAGGGGCCGCCCCTGCGTGTGCGGAATACAATATCTGGGCAAAAAGTATGAAGGTTTTCTTAAAAAGTGCGGATACGCCTTGTGTATCCGCACTTTTGTTGCTATAATCAAACAGCTTAAAAAAAATCCGCGATTCCTTTCAAGGGCCCGGGCTTTTGGCCTGGGTTTGGATTTCATCGTCAAATATCGTGGTTCACACGCAGGCGGACTTTGCCCGTTTCAAAAACGGCGATGCTGTTTTTTGGCTGTTGGCGATACCATCAGACCGTCCCGGGATGACCCGGCCGGGTTCCGACGGCCGGGCAGAGCCTGCGGCACAATATTTTTTTTGCGAGGCTGTGCTATGAGCGCTCCTGTTTCTCTCAAATCTCCCCGCGCCGGAGGGCGTTTTTCCTTTCCACGGCTGGAGCTGACCGATGCCTGGGCCGCCTGGCTGGGCCGGGGACTGCTGGCAGCGGCGCCGCCGCTGGCTTTTACGCTGGTGGAGATTTTAAATTACAACAACCCCTGGACCGATTTCAGCAGTGTCCAGATTGTGCTGAATCTGGTCTGGTACTGCATTGGCGAGACCTTGCTGTTCCTGCTGCTCCGGCGGCGGAGCGCGGCGGCTAAATGGACCGTGGGGCTGGCCTGGGCCTTTGGGTGCGTGAACCACTACCTGATCTCCTTCCGGGGGCGCACCCTCTTTCCGGGGGACCTGATGACGCTGGGGACCGCGGTCAATGTGGCGGGCAAATACGACTATACCCCAGATGCCAGACAGGTGATCACCTTTATGATTATGGCGGCCTTTCTGCTGCTGGCTTCCCTGCTGCCCAGGGAGGAGCAGCGCAGGCTGTCCTGGAAGCGGACCCTCCCGGCCGTGCTCCTGTGCGCCGGATATACGGCGGTCTTTTTCTCCACCGGCATGGTCCGGGCCCTGGGGATTGAGCCCTCCATGTGGACCACCCGGGGCAACGGCCTGGCGCTGAATTTTACCGTCTGCTTAAAGTACATGCGGGTGGAGGAGCCGGAGGGCTACACCCGGGAACACCTGGAGGAGCTGGCGGAGGCCTATCCCGGCGAGACTGCCGCGGAGACCGGGACCGGCCGGCCGGTGAATGTAATCGTTGTGATGAACGAGTCCTTCGCGGACCTGACGGTGCTCCCGGGGGTGGAGAGCAGCCGGGAGGCTATGCCCTTTATCCGCTCCCTGGAGGAAAACACTGTCAAAGGATATGTCTATACCTCCGTGTTTGGCGGCACTACCGCCAACTCGGAGTATGAGTTTCTCACAGGCAATACCACCGCGTTCCTGCCGGCGGGAACGGTGCCCTATCAGATGTATGTGTCCGAAGGGGACCCCACCCTGGTGGGGCAGATGAAGGACCTGGGCTACCGCTGTGTGGCCGCCCACCCCTACCGGTCCTCCGGCTGGAACCGGCCTTCGGTGTACGGCAGCTACGGCTTTGACGAGTGTTTGTTTGAGCAGGACTTCCAGGACCGGGCCTATATGCGGGGGCCGGCCGGAACCGGCTATGTCTCCGACCGGAGCAATTATGAAAATCTGGTCCGTATATATGAGGAAAAGGAGCCGGGCGAGCCTCTGTTCCTCTTCAACGTGACCATGCAGAACCACAGTGCCTACAATATGCCCTGGACCAATCTGGATCGGGAGGTCTGGCTGGACGGAAAGCTGAAGGGAAGGTTTGCTACGGTGGACCAGTATTTCTCTCTGGTCTATCAGAGCGACAGGGCCTTTGAGTACCTGGTGAACTATTTTGCCCAGGTGGAGGAGCCTACGGTGATTCTCATGTTCGGAGACCATCAGCCCCAGGTGGCTACCAATTTCTATACCCAGGTGCTGGGGACCTCTCCCGCCCCTGGGCTGGCCCAAAAGAAGCAGGCTACCCCCTTTGTTCTCTGGGCCAACTACGATATTCCGGAGCAGGATGGGGTGGAGCTCTCCCTGAATTATCTGTCCGCCCTGCTGATGGACACGGCTGAGCTGCCGATGACGGGATATCAGCAGTTTTTGCTGGCGCTCAGCCGGGAGCTCCCTGTGGTCAATACCCTGGGAACGCGGGATGCCGCGGGGACCTGGTACGGGGAGCAGGCGGCCCTGCCCTCCGGCGCAGCGGAGCGGCTGGAGGAATACCGGTGCCTGCAATACAACAATATTTTTGATAAGGCGGAGCGGACTGCAAACTTTTTTGTCCTCAGAGAGTGACGTGCGCATGCCTGAGCCGCCGCCGGAGAACAGCCGGCGGCGGCCTGTTCAGTCCGGTCTGCAGGTGTGCCCCAAGGGTGCGCGCGGCAGGCCGTATCTCTTTTGTTGAAAAATCGAACGCCTTTTTTGACAAGCCGAGCCTGCCCGAGGGGCAGGCTTTTTCCGGTATCGGGGGGAAAGCGGGGGTTCCTTTTGGGCCTGGCGCGGTGAAAATGCCGGGGGCATCCATCCAAACAAATGTTCAAATAAGCCGTAAAAAAGTTGAAAAAATCCAGACCAAGTGGTAAAATGAAAAAAGCATTTAGTAAAAAGAGAGAACAGGCCGCAGAGCGCTGAGGGGCTGAGCCAAGCCGCGGCACGGCCGTGAGACTATCGCAGAAGGAGAAGTATAACGCTATGATATTCATTGTCCGGGAGGATTCCATCGAACTTCTGCCGTTGTCAACGCGCACCTATAACTGTCTGCGGCGGAATGGCATAGATACCGTGGGGCAGCTGCTGGATGCCCCGCCGGAGCAGTGGAAGGATGTGCGTAACCTGGGAAAAAAGAGCCTCGCCGAGCTCGAAGCGATTACGGCGGAGCTGTCCGGCGGCAGTGAGCGTCTGCTTTTGGTGGAAAGCCGGGCGGAGCCGGACCCGCAGGACACAGTAGAAGCGGCGCCTGAGTCCGGTCCGGTCCTCTTGCTTCCGGATATTCCCATTGAGGAGCTGGATCTGCCCACCCGGGCGCTCCGGTGTCTGAGCAGGGTGGGGATTCACTCTGCCGCCCAGCTGTCCAGGGCGTCTAAACGCACGCTGATGGAATTAAGCAGTATGGGGGAAAAGACCGCCTGTGAGACGCTGGATCGGCTGTCTGCCTTCCGCCGGGAGTTGGGTCTGGACTCTGGCAAAGTGGACACCGCGGGGCTGGACCGATTTGAACGGCTGGGGACGAAGGTGGCCCTGGCTTCCGGTCTGTCCAAGGGAGAGTGCCTGCGGGCGCTGGTGTCCTGCTACGCAGCCTGTCCCGATGGGGGAGACGGGGCGCTGCTGGACCAGGCATGCCTGCGCGGACCGGTCCGCAGCGCCCTGCGGAGGAAACTCCTGGCACGGCTGGAGGCGACGGAGGCGGAGGTTGCGGTACGGTCCCTGCTGTCCTGTCTGCCGGAGGGGACGGACCCCGGCGTGCTGGAGGAGCTCCTGGCGGAGCTGGAGGAGCGGTTGCAGGTGCGCCGCCAGGGGGACATGGTGGAACGCCGCTATCCTACCATCATTCAGTATGCGGAGCGGCTTCCCGACGGACGCAACCGCAGTATATTTTTGGCCCGGCTTCGGGGAGAGGAGACCCTGGAGGAGCTGGGCCAGCGCTATGGAATCACTCGGGAGCGGGTGCGCCAGATTACCGAAAAAGTATTGGAAAAATGCCCCAGGTTACACGAGGAGCGGTATCAATATCTGTTCGAACAGTATGAGATTTCTTGTGAGGAATTCCAGCTGGCTTTTGATGAGCCGGAGGAGACCTATCACTTTCTGGAGATGCTGCGGACCCGGGGCAGCCAGCGCAGGCCGGTACAGGAGCTGCTGGAGGACAGCCGGGTCCCGGTAGCCCTCCGCCGGAAAGCGGAGCGGGCCATTTACCGGAAGTTTGTCACCATCGGCGGGGTCCGGATTGGGAAGAACCGCTCTGAGCTGGTGAACTATACCGTGCGGACGTATTGCCGGGAGCTGACTTCAATGGAGGATTTTGTCCAGCGCTATCAGCTTCTGCTGGAGACTCTGGGGCTGGAAAATAACCCGGGATTAGACATTAACGAGCGCAGCTATGAGAATAAAATCAGCAGAAGCAGATATGTGCTGTGGAACCAGCGGCACAGCTTCCGCTACTATCCCATCGGCGAGCGGGAGTACGACGTCCTGCTGGATACGCTGGACCTGCCCCAGTATGACGGACAGGAGTTCTCCACCCTCAAGCTGTTCCGGGAGAATCCCAAACTGATGGAGGAATACGACATCCGGGACGAGTATGAGCTGCACAACCTGCTGCGAAAGGTGTGGCCCGAGGAGGACCAGCGGGTCCGCATCAAAAAAATGCCCACAATTGAAATCGGCACGGCGGACCGGGACAGCCAGGTGTTGGAGCTGCTGGCGCAGTGCGCTCCCATTTCCAATCTGGAGCTGGCGGAGCGGTATGAACAGCGCTACGGCGCCAAGAGCACCACCGTGCTGGGCAGCTATTTCACCTGTATTGACTGCTATCTGCACAACGGTATTTACAATATTGACCAGCCTCCGCTGCCGGAAGAGCAGCACCGGCGCATGGCAGAGCTGCTGACGGAGGACTTCTACCGCATCTCGGAGATCAAACGCATCTATTTGCAGGAGTTTCCCGGGAGCAGCTTGCCCGGCATCAATTCCTTTATGCTGAAAAAGCTGGGATTCCGCATTTACACGGACTATGTTCTCCGGGACACCTGCGGCTCTGCGGCGGAATACTTCCGCGGTCTGCTGACCGCCGGGGACATAGTGGATATGAGCGCGCAGGCCCACAGGTTTGCCTATATCCAGGCGTACTACCTTGAGCTTTCCAGCCTGAAAGCCCAGCGAAAGATTGTCGAGTTTGCCCCGCTGAAGTACATAAGCCTCCGGCGGCTCCAGTCCGCAGGCATTACCGTCGGGGATTTGGAAGACTACTGCTCCGCCGTGTATGCCTGGGGCAGGCCGGGGAGCTATTTCACCATCGCCTCGCTGCGGAAGGAGGGATTTTCCCACCCTCTGGACGAGACGGGATTTGAGGACTGGTTTTATGCCTCCCTGCTGGGGGAGGATCCGGAGCACTTTTCCTACCGCCGAATGGGGGGAACAAAGCTGTTCTGCCGGGGGAAAGCCGACGTGCAGTCGGCGGGCTTCCTGCGGTGGCTGGTGGAGCCGGAGGGCCGCATGGACATTTATGACCTGTCGGAGCTGCTGGAACAGCACTACGGCGTGAGTATCCCCACCAGAAAGCTGATAGAGATTATTCGCGGCTCCGACCTGTACTATGACGCCATTATGGAGGCGGTCTACGTGGACTATGATACCTATTTTGAGGAGGTTTAACCGACGTGAATTTATTGCAGGATGGAATCAGCCAACACGCGGTACTGGAGACCGCGCTCACCCGGAAGCTTACGGTGGACGGTGTAACGCAGGCCTATCCGGTATACAAAATCAAGCTGGACTGGCTGTACTATAACGACCAGAATGACCGTATCGCCACTTGGATCAGCCAGTACCGCTCCCAGCACGATGGCCGGGCGCCCGACCTGGCAGACCGGGAGGCCTACAATCAGGTAATCGGGGGATTCATTGTGGAGAGCAATCCGGAGGCCCTCCGTAAAACCAAGGCCAATATTAAGCTCACCGACCAGCGGGAACCTGGCGTGGTCCTCAACGACGGGCGGATTATTGACGGAAACCGCCGCTTTACCTGCCTGCGGCAGTTGTGTGAGGAGAACGACCGGTTCGGCTATTTTGAGGCGGTGATTCTGGACCGGAGCATTGAGAACAGCGCCAAGCAGATCAAGCTGCTGGAGCTGGCCATTCAGCACGGCGAGGAGAGCAAGGTGGATTATGACCCTATCGACCGTCTGGTGGGCATTTACAACGATATTGTCAAAACCGGCCTGCTCTCTGAGGAGGAGTACGCCAGGAGCACCAATGAGACCGCCGGGGAAGTCAAAAAGCGGGTAGGACTGGCTCAGCTGATGGCGGAATTTCTGGCGTTTGTCAATGCCCCCGACCAGTTCTACATAGCCCGGGACCTCCAGGTGTACTATCCCCTGGAGGAGCTCCAGCGGCTGCTGCGGAAATGCCGCACAGAGGATGAGCAGGAGGACCTGAAAAACAGCGTTTTTGTGAATATTCTCATGCGCCCTACTGGGGATATGTCCCGGTTTGTGCGGAACTTTAAAAACATTGTGGGTAGCGAGTATCAGGAGGATTTTCTGGAGGAGCAGCGGGAACTGGCGGAGCAGGTGCTGGACGCCCTGCCGTCGGTTGAGGAGATGAGTACGCAGGCCATCCGGGACTACGTGCGCACGCGGCGGGACCTGGGGAATGCTCTGGAGCGCTCGGTGGAGGACTACCTCACCCGGACCAAAAAGACAGAGACCCGCAACCGCCCCATTCAGATGGTGGAGAAGGCCACCGGCTTTTTGGAGAGCATCGACACCAATATTCTGCGCAAGCTGGGGGATAGCGAGCTGCACCGCATGCGCCGTCAGCTGGACCTGCTGGAGCAGGCCCTGCATGAGGTTCGGGAAAGTCTGCCCTGATTTTAAGAGGTCCGCGGTGGTTTTTTAAAGGCATGGAATGGTTGAATGGTCTGTAGAAAAACGGGGGAGCACAGCGTTTGCTGTGCTCCCCCGAGTCTGTAGAAAAAGGCCTCTGGCTTTTTTCTACAGACGGGATACGGCCTGCCGCGCGCACCCTTTGGGCACACTTGCAGGCCGAGCAGTGTC